>NZ_CP058348.1:3656573-3961288 GCF_013752535.1 Bdellovibrio sp. KM01 | reverse complement strand
AGACCATCCCCTCGAAATGCAGAGTAGCCTTAACAAGGGGAGCTGAAGTTTTCAACAGTTGACCTTGATTACGCAATGTGATTAATTAGTGCCCCACGTATCTAGTTGATTACAGCTTTGTGGAATCGTATATGTAGCCGCCGATTAAAAATTGGCGTATTTGACGTCTTTTAGCGTCGTAAAATTTCTCGGTAGAGAGTAGTTCAGGAGAACACATGAAACGTACATACCAACCATCAAACAAACGTCGTAAAACATCTCACGGTTTCCGCGCAAGAATGGCTACTAAAGCTGGTCAAGATGTTCTTAATCGCCGCCGCGCTAAAGGTAGAAAACGTTTGACGGTTTCTACAGGTGGAAAATAGTTCTCCGCTAGGAATTAAGCGCAGCTCTGAGTTTCTCTCTCTCAAACAATCTGGCAAAAGAAACTGGCCTACGAAGTGGTTACTTCTGAATTATCAGAAGAACTCCGTTGGTCAGTTGCGTTTTGGCGTAACTGCAAGTCGAAAAGTCGGCCCTGCGGTTGTGCGAAATAAGCTTAAGCGTTGGAGCCGAGAATACTTCCGGGCGTTGCTTAAAACGGATAACTCCATTGAAGCCGACATCAACATTATCTTCAAACCCATGGATACCAACTTTTATAAAGGCCTCCCACACGAGGAATTTGTCAAAGCTATGGATCGCGGGATTGGGTCTCTTCGAAAAAACCTTTAAAGCATTGCTTTGGTTTTTCGTTGCTGCCTACAGATCAATTGGAACAACTCATTTGGGTGGTTCCTGTCGCTTCGAACCGAGTTGTTCGGCCTACGCTCTTGAAGCTATCCAAAAACACAAATCGCATACAGCAGTTTGGTTAATCACAAAACGAATTTGTAAATGTAGACCGGGTGGTCCTTGTGGATATGATCCGGTCCCAGATTCAGGGGGAATTCTCCATGGCTCAGCAACAAAATAATAACCCAGGCTTTTTCGACCCTAAAACGTTGATTGCAGTGGGTGCCGTCGCTCTGATTTACTTCGGTTGGCAGACGTATCTTGGCAAAAAATATCCTGACTATAACAAACCAAAACCAGCACAAACTCAGACTGCTGATACAGCTGCGACTCCTGGTGCGACAACTACTGCCACTTCTTCTTCTGGCAGCACAATTGAATCAAAATCTGAAACAGTTACTCCGGTTCAAGAACAATCTTTCTCATTCTCTAACGACAAAGTTTCCTTCCAAATTTCAAATCACGGTATGGGTCTTAAGAACTACACTGTGAATAATTACGAAGACAAATCCGGTGGCAAAATCAAACTTGGTGGCGCTGATAATGACGGTTTGTATTCTATGCGTTTGACGGGTGCGGATAAATCGTTGGTGTTCAACCTGACTGAAAAAGCACCGGGTTCTTATGTTGGTGTGGCTCAAGTTGGCGGCATGACTGTGACTCGTGAGTTGAGTTTCGACGCTGCGAAATCTTCATTTACAAATACGATCTCTATCTCTCAACCGTCTGAAGAGATCAAAAAAGGTTTCTCTATCCTGATTCCTGAAAGCATCCATGACAAGGGCTCACACTCTTTCTTTATGCCTTCTTACGATCACCAGGATTTCTTTGTTAGTCACAGTGATGACAAGCACGAGACTGTAAACTTCAGTAACTCCAAAGAAAACGTAACTAAGGACATGCCTAATACTCAGTTGATCTCTGTGAGCTCGCAGTACTTTGCAGCGGCAGCGATGGACAAGTCAGATATTATTCCTGAAGTTAAATTGACTGCGAATATCGAAAAGAAAACTGCGCAAGCTGAAATGGTTTACAAACCAGTTCAGTTGAAAGAACAAATGAAGTTTGAATCTTTGTTCTATGCAGGTCCTAAATCTATCGACATGTTGAAGGCTGTTGATCCAGAAATGGCTCACATCATCGACTTCGGTTTCTTTGGCTTTATCGCTCGTCCGTTGTTGTACGTGATGAAGGCGTTCCACACAGTTGTTGGCAACTGGGGTGTGGCGATCATCCTTTTGACTTTGGCTGTTCGTTTCGTGGTTCTTCCATTCAACATTATGTCTGCTAAATCCATGAAGGCGATGCAAAAGGTTCAACCTATCATTGCTGGTCTTCGTGAGAAGTATAAAGACGATGCGATGAGATTGAACACTGAGATGATGGCAGTGATGAAACAGCACGGTGCAAATCCAATGTCTGGTTGTTTGCCAATGCTTCTTCAGATCCCAATCTTCTTTGCTCTTTACCGCGTGATTGGTTCTTCTATCGAGCTTTACAATTCTCCGTTCATCCTTTGGATCACGGATTTGTCAGCACACGATAAGTTCTATGTGTTGCCGGTATCAATGGCTGTATTTATGTACATCCAGCAAAAGATCACTCCATCAACGATGGATCCTACACAAGCTAAAATTATGCAGTTCATGCCATTGGTTTTCTCGATCTTCATGTTGCAGTTACCTGCAGGTCTGACTCTTTATATGGTTGTCAGCACATTGTTTGGTATCGTCCAACAGTATTTGATCATGAGAGATCCAACTGCCAAGCCAGCTATCAAAGTGGTTAAGGCGAAATAGTTACTTAGATTTTTTATTTTTACCTGGGAGGTAAAATGGGTTTTTTTAGTAAGCTTTTCGGGGGAAAAAGCAAGAGCGCTAACAGCGAAGTTGAATCTTTGGTTCAAGCGACTCTAGAGGGTATCATCGAAAAAGCTCAGTTCGATCTTTCTTTTGAAATCAACTCTTCAAAAGAAGATGACGGTGGAGCCGTTCTTTCTGTTCAATTCTCCGGTGGGGACGAAGAATTGTTGAAAGATAAAAAAGGACAAATGTTGGATGCTTTCCAGTTGTTCTTGAAACGCGTTGTTCAACACAATTTCCCTGAAGACAAAACTAACATCACAGTGGATTGCGGTGGATACCGTGATGAAACTGAAAGCGCTCTTATCGAACGCGCAGAGAACTTAAAAGCGATCTGCATCGAGCAAGGTAAATCTGTATATTACAGAGCTTTGCCACCGAAAGATCGCAAAGTTGTTCACCAGTATTTGGCTAAAGATCCTCGTATCAAAAGCCGCTCACTAGGTGATGGCTTGTATAAAAAAATCAAAATCTATCCAGCTAAAGGTGGCAATTCAGCGCAAAATAGCAACGCTGAAGAAGCTCACCACGATTAGTATTAAGTAGGGTCGCATGCTTCGAGGAGATCGTGACAAGGATACAATATGCGCGGTCTCCACTCCTCACGGAGTGGGCGGTATCTCCGTCATTCGAGTAAGCGGCCCTCGTACTTTTGAAATCGTATCGAAACTTTGCAAATTCTTACCTGCACATCCTGAATCCCATAAAGTCTATTTCGGAAATCTGAAAGACGGCGGCAATGAGATTGACGAAGTTCTGGTAACTTACTTCCAAAATGGTCGCTCTTTCACTGGTGAAGAAGTGATCGAGATTTCCTGTCACGGAAGTCCACTGATCTGCCAAAACATTTTGAATTCTTTGGTGCAATTGGGCGCTCGTCCCGCCGATCGCGGCGAGTTCACATATCGTGCATTCATGAATGGAAAATTGGATTTGGTTCAAGCTGAATCCGTTCTGGCTTTGATCGAATCCCAATCTCAACAGGCAGCTAAATTAGCTCTTCGCCAATTAAAAGGCCAGTTATCCAACAAGCTGGAAGAAGTCGAAGACGACATGACTTGGATTTTGGCGCACGCTGAAGCAAGTATTGATTTTTCGACGGAAGGTATCGATGTGGTCGATTATTCCGTTGTCCAAGTTCGTCTGAAAAAGATCGAAGCGACGCTTAAAGATCTGGTTGGAACTTTTAAAGTAGGTCGTCTTTTGAAAGATGGTTTCAGAGTTGTTCTGACCGGTCTTCCGAATGTGGGTAAATCCAGTTTGCTTAATCTTTTTTTAGAAGATGAACGTGCTATCGTAACGGATATTCCGGGCACCACCCGTGATGTGATTCATGGGGATACTTCATATGAAGGCGTTAAGTTCACTTTCGTAGATACGGCTGGCCTTCGCGATGAAGCAACGGACTTGGTTGAGCGTATTGGTATTCAAAAAAGCTATGAAGCGCAGAATGAATCCGATGTGGTGTTCTTTGTTTTCGATATCGAGAAGGGGATGGGCGCTGAAGAGACTCAAATTCTGGAGTCTTTGGATCCTCAAAAAACCTTCATTTTAGCTAATAAAATCGACCGAATTGGTGGGTCTAAACCGCTAGAAATGGTCGAAAAAGCCCTTAAAAACAGTAAATTTTTCCAGAAAATCGCAGATCCCCAGGCTTTCTTCACAAGAAGGGTGTTCTTTGTCAGTGCTCTTGATAAAAAGGTGCGTTCGAGTGTCCTTCAAGAACTTGTCCAAGAATTCGCGGATTTGCAGGTGGAAAATACCGTTCTTATTTCCAATGCCCGTCACTATGAAAACTTGGTTCGTGCTTTAGAGAATACTCAAAGGTCACAAACCTTGGTGGATCAGGGGATGGGTTCTGAATTCTTAGCTTTAGAGCTTAAAGAATCTCTCATCGCGATTCATGAAACTTTAGGTAAGCGGTTCGATGATCAAATCATGGATCGAGTATTTAAAGAGTTTTGTATCGGGAAGTAACTTATGACTAATAAAAAATTTGATGTGATCGTCGTAGGTGCGGGACATGCCGGAATCGAAGCATGCTTGGCGTCCGCTCGTTTGGGCCTTCAAACTTTGATGGTAACCACGAACATTGATCGTATTGGTTATATGAGTTGCAACCCTTCCATTGGTGGACTTGCAAAAGGTCACATGGTTCGGGAAATTGATGTGCTTGGCGGTCAAATGGGTATCGCTGCCGATGAAACAACAATTCAGTATAAGCGTCTTAACTCCTCGAAAGGTCCCGCAGTTCGCGGAACTCGAGTTCAAAACGATAAGCATCTTTACTCTGCTTTCCAAAAAAACGCTCTTTTCACTCAGCCAAATCTTGAAGTTCTTCAAGGCGAAGTGAAACGTCTGATTTTAGATAAAGACCTGTGCGCCGGCGTGGTTTTGGATGATGGTTCCGAGATTTTTGCAAAAGCAACGATCATCACCACGGGTACTTTCATGAACGGTGTTATGCACACGGGTCTTCGCCAAGAGGCGGGTGGCCGCGTTGGTGATAAGCCTTCGATTGGTCTGTCAGATCAATTGGCGCAATTCGGTTTTGAAGTAAAACGTTTGAAGACGGGGACTCCGGCTCGTTTGCTTAAAGATTCCATCGATTGGTCGAAGACGACTCCTCATGGTGGCGATGAAAAGGTATATCCTTTCAGCTACAAATCTTCGACTCAACTTAAGCTTCCACAAATTCTTTGCTATCTGACTCGTACGACGGAAAAAACTCACGATATTATCCGTGGAAACCTTGATAAATCTCCTATGTATTGTGGGATTATTGAAGGTGTCGGTCCTCGTTACTGTCCTTCGATCGAAGACAAAGTAACTCGCTTTCATGAAAGACCGAGTCATCAAACTTTCCTGGAGCCGGAAGGTTTGAATACGGATTTGATTTATCTGCAGGGTATTTCAACAAGTTTGCCCGAGGAAACTCAGGATGAATTTCTAAAAACTATTCCAGGTTTGGAAAATGTTAAAGTTGCTCGCTATGGTTATGCGGTCGAGTATGACTATATCGAGCCGACTCAAATCTGGCATCGCTTGGAAACACGAACGATTCGCCAGCTATTCCTGGCAGGTCAAATCAACGGAACTTCTGGTTATGAAGAAGCGGCCGCTCAAGGTTTCATCGCTGGTGTGAATGCTGCGAATAGTATTCTTGGCCGTGATGAATTTATTTTGGGTCGTGATGAAGCCTATATGGGTGTCTTAATTGATGACCTTGTCACCAAAGGTACACGTGAACCGTATCGAATGTTTACTTCTCGCGCGGAACACAGATTAGTTCTTAGAGAAGATAATACTATCGACAGGTTGGCGCATTGGGCCCAAAAGTTGGGTATTGTTTCTGAGCAGTCCCTGGAGCTTTTATCTGTACTACGTGAAAAGCGTAAAGTTTTGCACGATCGCCTGCGCGAAACGAAGGTTTATCCAACCAAAGACGTTCAAGAAATTCTTGCTAAAATTCCGACATCAGCTATGACAAAGTCTTTGTCTTTCGAAGAGTTGCTGCGCCGTCCCGAGCTAACGAGTTCACACTTGGAATTGTTAAATTTTGAGTTGGATAGCGATCCAAATGTCGTTGAACCAGTAGAAATCGAAGTGAAATACTCCGGCTATGTACGTCGTCAGATGGACCTAATTAATCAGTCAAAAAGACTCGAAGAATTGGTACTTCCAGACACTCTTTTGTATGGAGATATTCGCGGACTTTCTAACGAAGAGAAGGATAAGTTGCAACGCGTTAGGCCCCGTACCTTAGGTCAAGCTCAACGGATTAGTGGTGTAAATCCTTCGGCGATCCAAGCTATAATGATTCATCTAAAAGGTCACAAAAAGATCAAGGAGATGAATCCGGATGAGCAACAATGATGGCTCCGAAGCGCCACCGCAAATCTTTTGGCGTATTGACGAATGGTTCCCCGATCTAAGTCCTGAGGTCAGATCTCGACTTAAGGCCTATCATGAAGAACTTCAAAAATTTAACCGTACGCTGAGTTTAATCTCGGCGAAATCAGTTTTTGTGGCTGATGCTCTTCACTTTGCTGATTCTATCAACGCGACAAAGGCGATTATAAAGTCTAATCCCGCCATAGATAAAGTCTATGACTTTGGCAGCGGCAACGGTTTCCCTGGGATTGTTTTTGGTATCATGAATCCTAACATCCAGGTTGTGCTTGTAGATACAGACGTTAAGAAGTGCGAGTTTTTGGGTCACGCGATCCAAGCTTTAAAACTTAAGAATGTTACAGTCGAAAACAAGAACATCGAGGCCTTGCCGGCTGACTCTGTAAAGTGGGCGATTTGCCGTGGGTTCGGGAACATTTCCAAAGCTATTTTGATGGCCCGTAAGATTGTCGTTAAAGGGGGATCCGTCTATCACCTTAAGGGCGAAGAGTGGGGTATTGAGGTTGGTGAAATTCCGACTCAGCTTTGCTCGATTTGGTCTCCCTCATTGGTGGGAGAATATAAGCTTCCCGTGGGTGCCGTAAAATACGGCGTCGTTCGCACCGAAAAGATTTCTTAAGCAGCTATTTCTACAGAACAGAGAATGTTCCACGTGGAACATTCTCTAATGTCCGCCGCCTTCAGCCTTTTTCTCTCCGCCGCCGTGACCTTCGCCACCCGCAGCTCCTTCTCCGTGTCCTAAGCCAGTATCTATCGTAACTCCCGCATCTCTCATGCGTGCTTTTACGTCCCAGCTTCTTTTGGCATTTCTAAGCTTCTGTTCGGCCTGATATGAGGACCACTCTTTAGGATCGGGCCATTCCTGCTTGTTTGCATATGCCTTTTTATAGGCCGCTTGCGCAGTTCTAGCACGTTGTTCGACTTTAAGTTTCAAATACTCCACTTGTTGCTCGAGTCGGGTGATAGCGGCTTGGGATTCATAAATACGTTTATTGGCGTACTTAATTTGCCCAGTCTGAGGAACTACTTCCATTTTTTCCTTCTCAAAACCCTCGAGTTTCTTTTTCTCTGCCTCGAGTGCCGCCGTAGCGGCCCCAACTTGTGCTTGTAGATCAGAATAAATAGGATCTTTAAGCTCGGGATTTGGATCCGGCTTACTGCAGGCAGTGAGAGTCAGAATAAGAAGAATGGCGGTGATAAACTTCATAATTGGTATTGTTCCACGTGGAACATCGGCAAAAATGCAGAAAAACCTAAGGCGAGGTGCGAAAAACTAGTCTTTATAGTTGCACATGTGTGTAAAAAATACGAATTTTGATTATCAAGGAGGAAATGATGGCTAAAACTATCTGTATAGCTAATCAAAAGGGCGGAGTAGGTAAGACAACGACGTCTGTGAATCTCTCTTCAGCGTTGGCTACTCTTGGTAAGCGTGTTTTGTTGATCGATATGGATCCTCAAGGGAATGCTTCCAGCGGTTTGGGTATTAAACGATATGATACTCAAGATGCTAACTCATACCACGTACTCATCGGTGAAAAAACACTGACTGAGGCTACTCATCCAACATCAAATCCAAATCTAAAAATTTGTACGGCTAATCCTGACTTGGTCGGTGCCGAGATTGAACTTGTAGACATGCCGCATCGTGAATACCGCTTGAAGCAAGCAGTATCCATCGTGGCTGATCAGTACGATTTTGTTATCATCGATTGTCCTCCGTCTTTGGGTTTGATTACTCTGAATGCTCTAAATTCTGCAGACAGCTTCCTTGTGCCTCTTCAATGTGAATACTATGCATTGGAAGGTTTGAGTCAGCTTTTGAATACTGCAGGACTAATCAAGAAGAGCCTAAATCCTTCGTTGCATATTGAAGGTATCGTTCTAACGATGTTTGATGTGCGCAATAACTTGAGTCATCAAGTTGTTACTCAAATCAAAGAACACTTTGGTGAAAAAGTATTTAACGCAATTATTCCAAGAAACGTGCGACTCAGCGAAGCGCCGAGCCATGGTCAATCCATCCTTGAGTACGACAGCAAATCAATCGGTTCCGTTCGCTATCTGGAATTAGCCCACGAAGTGATCGCAAGATCAGTTCCGAAGCAAACAGAAGCGAGCCAGGTTGCAAACACGAACGCCTATGAAGGGGAAGTAAATGTCTGATACTGCTGTAGAATCCTCAAACAAAAAGAGAGGCTTAGGCCGTGGCCTGGGTTCTCTTTTGGGTGGACCTGCTAATAATGATTTAATGAATGCGCCTGCGGCATCAGCCCCTCCCGTAAAAGCTGCGCCGGCGAATTCAACGACTGTTTCACCTGCGGCGACAGCTGCTGGTGCGCCTTCCGTCAATGTTGCTGCTACTGTTGCCCCTCCCGTGGATCCAGAAAGCAAAATTTGGAAGGTCGCAATCGACAAGTTGTCTCCAGGCAAATATCAGCCTCGTACAACTTTTGAAAAAGAGCCTCTTCAGGAGCTTGCTCAGTCTATTAAAGAGAACGGAATTCTTCAGCCAATCGTGGCTCGCAGAACGACTTCTGGAAAACTGGAAATCGTAGCGGGTGAGCGTCGCTGGAGAGCTTCTCAGCTTGCTGGGTTACATGAAGTCCCCGTTATTCTAAAGTCTTATGACGACAAGCAGGCACTTGAGTTAGCAATTGTTGAGAATATTCAACGTGAAGATTTGAACCCAATTGAAGAGGCAGAAGGATATTCTCGCCTGATCACAGAGTTCAAATTGTCTCAACAACAAGTGGCTGAAAAAGTGGGTCGTGATCGTGCTACTGTTGCGAACGCAGTTCGTTTGCTAGCTTTGCCAAACGAAGTAAAAGATATGATTTCTGCCAATGACCTTTCTGTGGGTCATGCAAAAGTACTTCTTTCTTTGCCAGAACCAAAAAAACAAATCGAAATGGCGAAAAAGGTCGTGAACGACAAGATCGCAGTTCGTAAATTGGAAAAAATGGTTCAAGCTATCGTTAAGGGAACAGCTGACGAATTGGAAGTTCCAACTTTCGATTCCAATGTGACCCAACGATTGATCAACGGATTAAGTGATGAGCTTCAGAAAATCATGGGCACAAAAGTGAACATTGATTATTCCGGTGCTAAAGGTAAAATTAGCATTCACTTCTATTCCGATGATGAACTAACAAATTTAGTAGATAGGCTGAAAGAAGGATGGCAGTAAATATCCCACAAACTTTCCAAGAAGACGTACTTTCAGGTCATGTGACGGCAATCCTTGATCAGGGTACACATTTCGAAGGAAAGCTCAGCTTTGAAGGCACCGTGCAAATTGGCGGTGATTTTAAAGGGGAAATCTTTACGAAAGATACCATCGTTATTAATGAGGGTGCCTCCGTGGCAGCCCAAGTTGAAGCCGATACTATTATTATCAGTGGCCGGGTTGAGGGGAATCTCTTTGCCCGCCGCCGAGTTATTATGCACCCACCCGCAATCTTCAAAGGTACCGTAACATCTCCAAGTTTGCGTATCGACGAGGGCGTGGTTTTCGAGGGTGCGTCCTATATGCCCAAGTCTTAAGCACCCCTGTTTTCATTAGCGCAGCCTAAATTCTCAATAGGTTTTTGACCTTGACCTTTTCTGGCTTGAAATGCTACTTCCGAGGTTCAAAAAAACAGGGATTTCAATAAAATGGATATTTTTGGACAATTAGGCATCAACGCTACAGCCGGCATCCAGTTCGTGTTCTTTGCGATTGCTTTGTTATTCTTAACAAAATTTGTTTTCACTCCATATGCTCATGCACTTGAAGAAAGACAAAACAAAACTAAGGGTGGCGAAGATTTGGCTTTGGAATACCAAGCGAAATCAGTTGAGCTTCACTCTGAGTACGAAACAAAAATGCGTGCTCTAAATCTTGAAATCAAAAATATTGTTGATGCTTCTAAATCAGAGGCTAACAAACAGTATGAATCTGTAGTTGCTAAGTCTCGTGCAGAGGCGGACCAACACATCACTTCAAACAGATCAAAAATCACTGCAGCAGTAGAGTCAGCTTCAAAAGAATTGAAAGCTCAAACACAAACTGTTGCTCTTGCAATCACATCCAAATTGTTGGGCAAATAAGAGAGAGAAGAAAATGAAAGTTCTTGTAAACCTTCTTATCATCCTGGCGCCTGCGATCGTTTTCGCCTCTGCGGCTGAACACGGTGGTGGTCATCACGCTGTTGAAATTCCTAAATCAGTAATCTTTCAAGCGATCAACATCGCCATCCTTATCGGTGGTTTGATCTATTTCACGAAAGATTCAATTGTATCTTTTTTTGGTGGCAGAAAAGCAGCCTATCTTGAAGCCGCTCAAAAATCTGCATTCGCACGCGAACAAGCGGAGCGTGAATTTGTAGATATCAAAAACAAACTTGCAAACTTGCAAAGCACTCACCAAGAGCAATTGGCGAAAGCACAGGCTCATGCGAATGATTTGAAAAACCAAATCATCGACGAGGCAGCCCAAGTTTCTAAACGTATCAAAGACGAAGCAGAGTTGACGGCTAAGCTTGAAACTCAACGCGCTCAAAAAGAATTACGCCAACAATTGTTGGCAGATTCAGTTGAGGCGGCACGCATGGTTTTGACAAAAGACATCGGTGCTTCTGACCAACAGAAACTACAAAACGAATTCATCAATCACATCGAGGTTAGTCGATGAAAGTAAACGAAGTATCCAGAAGATATGCGAAAGCTCTTCTTGCTGTAGCTAAGCAAAAAGGCGTTCACACGAAGGTATACGCTGAATTGCAAGCGGCTGCGGATGCATTTGAAAAGGATGCAGCAGTTTCTGCGTTTTTTAAAAATCCCGTAGTATCTGCAACTCAAAAGGTAGCAGCTGTTAAAGGCGCTCTTGAGGGTAAAGGCACTTCTGAAGAAGTAGTGAACACACTGGTATTGATGGCTGAAAAAGGCCGTATCCAACTTGTTTCCGAAGTTGCTATTGCATACCGCGAATACCTTGATATTGAAGAGGGTGTTACTCGCGGAACTGTTCGTTCAGCACAACCATTGTCTGCTGACGCACAAAAAGAACTTGAGTCTAAAGTAAGCAAAACGCTTGGTAAGAAAATCGTTCTTACTTACCAACAGGATCCTAAACTTTTGGGTGGCGCTGTAGCCCAAGTTGGTGGATGGACTTTTGACGACAGCATCGAAACACATCTTAAAAAAATTAATGAAGAATTAAACAGGAGAGCCAACTAAAAATGGAAACACAAATCCGTGCCGACGAGATCAGTCGCGTTCTCAAAGAGCAAATCAATCAATACAACAAAAAGATTGAAGTAAGTGAAACAGGTAGCGTTCTTTCAGTAGGGGACGGCGTTGCTCGTATCTACGGTCTTGAAAACGCAATGGCTGGTGAGCTAGTTGAGTTCCCAGGTGAAGTTTACGGAATGGTATTGAACCTTGAAGAAGGTCACGTTGGTACCGTTTTGTTCGGTGAAGATCGCCAAATCAAAGAAGGCGACACTGTTAAAAGAACTAAAAAAATCGTTTCCGTTCCAGTTGGTGAAGCACTTCTCGGTCGCGTTGTAGACGCCCTAGGTAATGCGATTGACGGTCGTGGCCCTATCAACACGCCTCACTCACGTATCGTTGAAACTAAAGCCCCTGGTATCGTTTACCGTCACCCGGTTGAGGAACCTCTTCAAACTGGTATTAAAGCAATCGACGCCCTTGTACCAATCGGTCGTGGTCAACGTGAATTGATCATCGGTGACCGTCAAACTGGTAAAACGACTATCGCGGTTGACACTATCATCAACCAAAAAGGTCAAAACGTTCAATGCTTCTACGTAGCTATCGGTCAAAAACAATCTACAGTTGCTCTAGTTGTTGAAAAACTTCGCGCAGCTGGTGCTCTTGAGTACACGACTGTTATCGCGGCGAATGCATCTGACCCAGCTCCACTTCAATACCTTGCTGCATACTCTGGTACAGCGATGGCGGAATACTTCCGTGATACTGGCAGACATGCTCTTATCGTATATGATGACTTGACGAAACAAGCTCAAGCTTACCGTCAATTGTCTCTTCTTCTTCGTCGTCCTCCAGGACGTGAAGCTTACCCAGGTGACGTGTTCTATTGCCATAGCCGTCTTCTTGAGCGTGCTTCTAAATTGTCTGCAGATAAAGGCGGCGGTTCTTTGACTGCATTGCCAATCATCGAGACACAAGCGGGCGATATCTCTGCATACATCCCGACAAACGTTATCTCTATCACTGACGGTCAGATCTTCCTTGAGTCAGATCTATTCTATAAAGGTGTGCGTCCAGCCATCTCTGTAGGTAAATCAGTTTCTCGTGTGGGTGGTGCCGCTCAAATTAAAGCGATGAAACAAGTTGCGGGTTCTTTGAAACTTGAACTTGCTCAGTTCCGTTCAATGGAAGCTTTCGCAGCGTTCGCTTCTGACTTGGATAAAGCGTCTCAACAACAGTTGGCACGTGGTCGTCGTTTGATCGAAGTTTTGAAACAACCTCAGTACTCTCCAGTAAAAGTTGAAGAACAAATCATCATGATCTTCGCAGCTGGTAACGCGTTCGTGGATATCTATCCAGAGACAGACGTTAAGAGATACGAAAAAGAGATGATCGAGTTCTTGAAAAACAAGCACGCGGACATCATCAAAACTATCACTGAGAAGAAAGCGATTGCAGACGACACTAAAAAAGCGTTGTTGGCAGCTCTTGAAGAGTTCAAAGCTATCTTCCAACCTTCTAACAAGTAATTTGGTGCTTAAATGGCAAGCTTGAAGGATATCCGGGCTCAGATTGAGTCCACTAAAAACACCCAGCAGATCACGAAAGCCATGAAGCTCGTGTCTGCTGCAAAGTTGAGAAAGGCGCAGAATAACATCGTTAATATGCGTCCTTATGCTCTTACTTTGCGTAAGGTGATTGCGGATATCGCTGTGACTAACAAAGTTACGCACCCGTTGATGGAGAAGAAAGAACAAGTAAAGAATGTTTTGCTTGTTGTTATCACTTCTGATCGCGGCCTTTGCGGCGCTTTCAACAGCAATATCAATAAATTCACTGAGGCTTATTACAACAACAACAAAGCAAATCTTGAGAAGATTGATTTCCTTTTCATCGGTCGTCGTGGTCATGACTACTTCGCCAGAAGAGGCATTAAGCCGGTTGATTACATCACGAAGCTTGATAAAGACATCTCTTATGAATTGGCTTCCAAAGTTGCGAATCGCGTGATGAATGATTACCTCGAAGGTGCATACGATGAAGTTCGTATCATCCATAACGAGTTTCAATCTGCAATCTCTCAAGTTGTTACGGCTGAAACTCTTCTTCCAATTGATCTTGGATTGACGACTTTCAACACAGAAGCTGAGGCTGCATCGAACTTTGCTGTCGACATGATCTTCGAACCAGCTCCAGAGCAAATCATTAAAGAGTTGCTTGAAAAGCATTTCGACCTTCAGGTTTACAGATGTATGTCCGAGTCTGTTGCGGGTGAACATGGTGCTCGTATGAGCGCGATGGAAAACGCGACAAACAACGCGAAAGAGATGATTAACAAACTCACTCTGACGTACAACAAATTGAGACAAGAAAAAATTACTACAGAATTGATCGAAATCGTATCGGGCGCTGAAGCGCTTAAAGGATAGGGAGCTGAATAATGGCATTCGGTAAAGTAAAACAAGTTATGGGTCCCGTAGTGGACGTAGAATTCGAAGGCGGAGAACTTCCTGCAATCAATTCTGCTCTTCGTGTATCAAATAAATTTATCTCTGACGCTGAATACAACCTAGTTCTTGAAGTTGCTCAGCACTTGGGTGACGGCGTTGTAAGAACTATCTCTATGGACCAAACTGAAGGTTTGGTTCGTGGTGAAAAAGTTAAAGCATTGGGCACACAAATCACAGCACCAGTTGGTCGCGAAGCTTTGGGTCGTATCATCAACGTAGTTGGTGAACCAATCGACGAAATGGGCCCTGTAAACGCAAAAGAACAATGGGGTATCCACAGAACTGCTCCTAAATTCGAAGACCAAGCTACATCTGCAGCAATGTTGATGACTGGTATCAAAGTCGTAGACTTGCTAGCACCTTACGCTAAGGGTGGTAAGATCGGTTTGTTCGGTGGTGCGGGCGTGGGTAAAACAGTTCTTATCCAAGAACTTATCCGTAACATCGCTACTGAGCACGGTGGTTTCTCTGTATTCGCCGGCGTGGGTGAGCGTACTCGTGAAGGTAATGACTTGTGGCAAGAGATGAAACAGTCTGGCGTATTGGCTAAGACTTCTCTGGTTTTCGGTCAAATGAATGAGCCGCCAGGAGCACGTGCGCGTGTTGCTTTGACTGGTTTGACTGTAGCTGAGTACTTCCGTGACGTTGAAAACCAAGACGTTCTTTTCTTCGTTGATAACATCTTCCGCTTTACTCAAGCGGGTGCTGAAGTATCTGCGTTGTTGGGTCGTATCCCTTCAGCGGTAGGTTACCAACCAACATTGGCAACTGAGATGGGTACTCTTCAAGAGCGTATCACTTCCACTAAAAAAGGTTCGATCACTTCAGTTCAAGCGGTATACGTACCTGCCGATGACTATACGGATCCAGCTCCAGCGACTACATTTACTCACTTGGATGCGACAACGAATCTTGACCGTGATATCGCAGCTATGGCGATCTTCCCAGCGGTTCACCCATTGACGTCTACATCACGTCTTTTGGATCCAGCTGTTATCGGTGAAGAGCACTACAAATGCGCTCGTGACGTTCAAGCATTGTTGCAACGTAACCGTGAGCTACAAGATATCATCGCGATCCTTGGTATGGACGAGTTGTCTGAAGCAGATAAACTTGTTGTATCTCGTTCTCGTAAAATCCAACGTTTCTTGTCTCAACCGTTCTTCGTTGCTGAGCAGTTCACTGGCTTGCCAGGGAAATATGTTGATATCAAAGATACTGTTCGTGGCTTCCGCGAAATCCTTGATGGTAAACACGATGCTCTTCCAGAACAAGCATTCTACCTTGTTGGTACAATCGAAGACGCAATCGAAAAAGCTAAGAAGTTGCAAGCGTAGTCTGAAAGGACTTCGCTTTCATAAGGCGGCCTGAGAGGGTCGCTTTTAGAAAAGGTGATTTATGTTTAAACTGACAATCGTGACTCCAGAGCGTCGTCTTCTAGTAAACCAAGAGGTTGAAGAAGTAACTGTACCTGGTTTTAAAGGAGAACTTAATATTCTTCCTGGTCACGCGCCTCTAATCACTACACTAGGTGTTGGTGTGATGAAGTGGAGACTTAAGGGTCAAGAAAAGCAAAACCAAGCTGTTATCAGCTGGGGTTATTGCCAAGTATCCCCTGAAGGCGTGAATGTTCTAGCGAACATCGCTGACTTGCCAGAAGAAATCGATCTTGTTGCAACTAAAGAGTACCTTGCTAAGTCTGAAAAACACGTCCTTGACGAAGTTATTACAGATGCTGATTGGACTGAGTTCCAAAAAGAGTGGACTCGCGCAAGAGCGAAAATTGAAGTGGCTGAAAACGTCGCTAAAAAATAAGCAGGCAAAAAATAGTTCTTATCGAAAGATAAAATTAAGAAAGGCTCAAGTTCATACTTGGGCCTTTTGTTTTTTGTAGCATGTGTGCGATACTCCGCCCATGACCCGAGAATTTCGCAAAGATATCCGGGGTAGAGGCGCTAGCAGTAATATTCCGAATCGTTTTGATTCCCTCCATTTCGAAGCCGAGCCGCAGGATTTTGATAATTATCTAGAAGACGAGAAACCTCGTTTGCAGACGCAAGTTCTGAAGGATTCGTCACGCGCTGTTTTGACCAAAAACGACAGTCCAGATATCGGATTCACTTATTCCGTAAATCCTTATCGTGGGTGTGAGCATGGGTGTATCTATTGCTACGCTCGTCCAACGCATGAATATCTGGGAATGTCGGCGGGATTGGACTTTGAATCTAAGATCATGGTGAAGGAAAACGCGCCAGGGCTTCTGGAAGAGGCGCTGATGAAAAAATCATGGCAGCCCCAGGTGATTGTCATGAGTGGAGTGACGGATTGCTACCAACCATTAGAGAGAGAATACAAACTCACTCGAGGATGTTTGGAAGTTTTAAATAGGTTTAAAAATCCCGGAGCGATCATTACCAAGAATCATCTGGTGACACGCGATATAGATATTTTGCAGGAGATGGCAAAGTATCAGGGAGTCGTTGTTACCATTTCAATCACATCACTAGATGCGGACTTGATTGCATCATTGGAACCCCGCACATCAAGACCTGCAGCGCGTTTGCGATCGATTGAAGAATTGGCAAAAGCGGGAATTCCTGTTGGAGTGAATGTTGCTCCGGTGATCTTGGGTTTAACCGATCACGAAGTACCCGCGATATTAAAGGCTGCTGCCGACGCGGGAGCCAGCTCGGCGGGTTATACAATGTTGCGATTGCCCCATGCGGTTGCTCCGTTGTTTGAAGAGTGGTTGGATGTGCATCGTCCTTTGCGTAAGAGCAAGGTGATTGAGGCCGTAAAGAATGTTCGAGATGGCAAAATGTATAACTCTGATTTTGCCAATCGTATGACGGGCACAGGCCCGCGAGCTGAACAGTTGGCTCAGGTGTTTGAAGTATACAGCCGCAAATACAATCTGAATCGTAAAGATTGGAGATTATCAGCGGAACATTTTCAAAGGCCTCCGACGCCAGAGGAAATTGCAGCAAAAGCGCAACTTAGTTTTAATTTGGATTAGTTTATATAAGAGAGACCATGGCAAAAAAGAACTTACGCAAAATTCAAATTGATCTGCGCCAGTTTGCCTTGCCATGTCCTCGGGTGGGCAGTATCGAAGCTCATTCCGGATACGGACAAACCCCTCGCCTGGGACAAGAGATTCATCAGAACATTCAAAGAAAAAGAATTCGCGAGATTCCCGGTTACGAAGCCGAGAAGAAACTTTCTATCGAATTTGAGCGCGATCAGTACTTGTTTGTTATCTCCGGACGCGCGGACGGTGTAATTGAGGGCTCAAGCTTTCAAGTTGAAGAAATCAAGTCTGCGTTCGATGTTGAGTCATTGGAACACAAGCTTACGATGGATGATAATCAT
This sequence comes from Bdellovibrio sp. KM01, assembly GCF_013752535.1. Lineage (NCBI taxonomy): Bacteria > Pseudomonadati > Bdellovibrionota > Bdellovibrionia > Bdellovibrionales > Pseudobdellovibrionaceae > Bdellovibrio > Bdellovibrio sp. KM01. The sequence continues at coordinate 3,943,641 of NZ_CP058348.1, read as the reverse complement.
CCCTATGTGTGGCAACTGCGCACATACGGCTACATTTTGTATAAGCAAACGGGTGAAATTCCAGAGCTTAAAATGCTTTTAGTCTCATCGCGAAACTTTAAACAGTCCGAGATCTATTTTGAATTGGACATCGAAGATTACGAATCATGGTTGGCGCTGCGCTTGGCGGAACTCACTGAAGAGACCAAGATCCGCGAAAAGCTATTTAAAAAGCGCGTGGCCGCTGCAGAGGATCTGAAGTTTCCGTTTACTTCACCACGCCCTGGCCAGACAGAGCTGATTGAAAATATTCAGTTGGGATTCATCGAGGAAAAATCGATGGTTATTCAGGCTCCGACAGGCTTGGGTAAGACAATAGGTGTTTTGTATCCTTCCCTAAAGGACTCTTTAGCGCGTGGACAAAAGGTGATCTATGTAACACCAAAGAATTCCCAGCATCAGGTTGCCGAAGAAGCGGTTGAAAAACTGCAGGACCAGGGAGCATCGATCAGACCGCTGACGATCACCGCGAAAAGTAAGATGTGCTTTAAGGCTGAACCTTTGTGTAATCCACAGTATTGTGAATTTGCTAAGGACTATTACAAAAAACTGGCAGAAAACGATCTGGTTAACAAAGTTACGAAGCTTCGTTCGTTAAGCCAGGCAAAACTACAGGAATTGGGTGAGCAGTACCAAGTGTGCCCTTTTGAATTGTCTTTAGAGGCGATTGAAAGAGCAGACGTGGTCATCGCTGACTATAACTATGTTTTTTCAACACGAAGCCTATTAGGACGCTTAGAGCTGCCTTTAATGGAGCCTACCCAAAAAGCAAATCTGGTGATCGATGAAGCTCATAACTTGCCGGCGCGGGCTCAAGATTATTTTTCGCCGGCGATTTCAACGCGGGATTTGCAGAACATCATTCCGTCACTAGGAAAAATCAACATTCGCTTTCAAAAGCGGGCACAGATGCTTTGCGAAGAAGCGATTGAACTGATTGAAACCTACCGTGGTGAATCTCGGACAGTGGTTATTGATTTTGATCCTGTCTTTGAACTTGAATCCAGAATGCGTGAGTTCTTGGGCGAATATCTGGAAGCCGACATCGAGATTCAAACGCAAGACGGAGTTTTGCGTCTGGCAAATATGTGGAGTGACTTTGCACAAGCACTCGAACTCCAGGGCCCGGAATTTTTTCAGACGTACCAAAAGAATCGCCTCTATGGTGAAATCAACGAGACCCTGAAGGTGACTTGTTGTGATGCCTCAAGGCACCTAAATGAAATTTACAAATCATTTAAAAATGTTGTCGCATTCTCTGCGACGCTAAAGCCGTTTACTTATTCCATGAAGCTTTTAGGTTTTGATGAAATCACGACTAAATGTCTCGAATTCGTTTCTCCATTCCCGAAAGAGCATCGCAAGATTCTACTAATTCCGCAAATCTCGACGAAGTTTAAAGATCGCCCGATGAACGCGCCAAAGATTGCGCAAGCCATGGAAAAGATAATGGCGGTAAAGCCCGGGAACTATATTGCACTCTTCCCGAGCTTCGAGTTTATGAAAGATGTCGAAGGACATCTCCGAGACGGTTCCTATCAAAGATTAGTTCAACAAAGAGAAATGAAAGCTGCGCGGGTGGATGATTTCCTGTCTTTTATGAAGAGTGCGGATAAGCCCACATTGCTTATGGCAGTTCAGGGCGGAATCTTTTCAGAAGGTGTGGATTTCCCCGGTGATATGCTGATTGGTGCTTTCGTTGTTGGGCCGGCACTGCCTAATTTTGACTTTGAGCGCGAACAAATTCGCCAGTATTACGAGCGTTCCTATGATAAGGGGCAGGCGTTTAATTACACGTATGTCTATCCCGCCATGGCGAAGACAATTCAATCCGCGGGCCGCGTAATTCGCTCTGAAAATGACAAGGGAATTATCGTCTTGATGGATTCCAGATTTTTAGAGACAACGTACTCGGAAACCATGCCCCAGGGCTGGTTTGAGCAGGGCGCCCAGGAATTAGTCTCTGGAAAAATCATTTCTGATGTGACGGATTTCTGGAAGAGCCTTGAATTTTCTGAGGGTAAAGTCGAAGCGTGAAGTTAACTGAATTGCCACTGTTCTTTTTTGATCTGCAGACCACGGGAGCAAAACCCGAAAGTGGTGCTGCTATATTAGAAGTGGCGTGGACCTCTGCCGATGGCAGCACGGAAGCCAGTCTGATTAAACTTCCGAATGACGAAAAAATTCCTTATCGCATTCAAATGATCACAGGGATTTTCAATGACGATATGGAAGGGGCAATTCCTGCAGACGCTGTGTTTTCTGCCTTAGAAGAAAAGTTTGCAAATCATCATTGTGTTATTCATTTTGCCCAGTTTGAAAAGCCATTCTTAACCCATCAATACGCACAATTCGGCAAAGAGTTTCCTTTTGAAATTATTTGCACTCATGAAATCGCAAAAAGACTTTTCCCTAATTTACCGACTCGGGGAATTAAGGGGTTGGCTGGATACTTCGGCTATCCCACCCAAGATTTAAAAAGAGCTGCACAACAAACAGCTGCTACTCAAGCGATTTGGACAAGCTTGGTGGCGGAGCTTTTAAAGATTGATATCGAGACATGGGAACAGCTGCAAGAGTGGCTAAAAGTTACGCCTAAAGTAAAAAAGACCAAATACGAATACCCATTGAATAAAGATAAACGTCTGACCTTGCCAGATCAACCGGGTGTTTATCGCATGATCAGCAAATGGGATGAGATCTTGTATGTCGGTAAGGCGACTTCTCTTAAAGATCGTGTAAATAGTTACTTCCGTGGTCAGAAAAATCGCGATTCGCGCAAACTAGAAATGCTGACGCAGGTTTATGATCTGCGCGTGACGGTATGCGGAAGCCCGCTGGAAGCAGCTTTACTTGAAACCGATGAAATCAAAAAATGGGATCCCAGATATAATATTTCGCTGAAGGCGGGCCATCGCAATGTGGTGTTTTTTAATCGCGAGATGACTGAGATCGATTTCGAGCAAAACGAAGAATTCAACATCGGCCCTTTTTCAAGCAGCCTTGTATTTGATTCTATTCGTAATCTTCGAGAATGCCTGGTGAATGGTAAGTTTCATGACAATGTATTTTATGAACCAATCGATGCAGCCTTGGTCGAAGAAGGTTTTAAATTGTTTTGCGAGCGCAATTCGTTTGATCCAGAGATCTTCAAGTCAGTTCGAAGTATGTTGGCTTTGGGTCTGTGGTGGAATCGCCAATACGACTTGCTGGATGATGAAGAAGAGCATGAAAACGAAGCAACTGAAACGACTGATCAAGAATTATCCGCAGACGAAGTTGACGAGTTGATTGAACTTACAGCGGTTGATATTGCTGATAAGATTGAAAGACATATCATGCGCGCGGGACGCACCTATGCTCGCGCAAAAGCCCTTACCAAAATTTTGAACGCTGACATTTCTTATATGCCAGCGACATCTGAACAGGAAATCCCGTACCAAGTAAAGGTGCGCGGAGGATATATTGTCCCAGAAGCAAAACCCGACCGCATTCCAAAGATTTCACTTTGGAATGGGCTTAACATTGATACCTATGACCGAATGAGTGTTCTTTTGATGGAACTTGGCAAGATACGCACCCAAGAAGGTGAAGTCGAAATTCACTATCGTTAGTGATTCCAGGCAAAATTTTCAGATTCGGAACTTAGAATTTCTAGAAAATGTTCTGCAACCTTTTTTCCCGAATCTTTATGATTGAAGTAAAGTTGGATTAACTTGCGATACCCATGTTCTTTGGGAACCAATCCAGGTGAACCTAAGTTAACCACAACAGCGCTCTTCTTAATCTCAACGGGAAGCATCTGTAATAGACGTGCGGTTTTGGGACCTGTCACCGCCATCAATACAATGTTGCACCGGGAGGATTTGTTAACCGTCGTGACGTCAGAAACTTTCGAAGTTCCAAAAAGCTGTTTGGTAATCACTGTTTCTTGAGATGCTGATTTAAAGCTATCTAAAAACTCTTTTGATGGCGAATACGCGCAGACTTTACCGGCTGCAGCTGCTGGAGTGCGCGTATTGGCGCGGGCTTCCGGCAGAGTTTTAGTCAGCAAGTTAGTTTTAATATTTTCAGTTAAAACTTTATCCTCAAGCTCCACATAGTCTTGCGAGCTTAGTGTTCCTCCGGCCATTAATGATGGGAGATTTGGATCGCGACGATAAATATTTGCGAAGGCTTTTGTGACCAGAATTCGGTGAAGCTTTTGATTTAAAGAATCGATCGGGAATCTGCCATCTTCCACAGCCAACTTAACAGTCTTCATGGCGCGTTCTTGATCGGGAACAGACCAAGTCATCATCACAATGTCGGCCCCAGCCAACAGGGCCTTGAGGGCGGCAAGATCGGTGCGCAATACTTCTTTAGAACCTTTCATTTGCAAATCATCTGTGACGACTAGGCCCTTGTATTTCAAATCATTTCGCAAAAGTTCTGTGGATATCTTTGAGGAAAAACTTGCAGGCACACGTTTTGGATCAAGTGCTGGATAGATCGAATGCGATAACATCACCGCGACGTTCGTACCTAGTGACGAGTAGCCCTCAAAAGGCACAAGGTCTTTCTTTTTTAGATCATTTTCAGAGGCGGCATTATTCACAACAGTACTGTGGGGATCTGCCTTGATGTTGCCCGTGCCTGGAAAATGTTTTGCGGTTGGAATAACTTTAGAGCGCAACAATCCTTTGGCGTAGGCTGTACCAATTTCTTTCACTAGGTTCGGATCAGAACCAAAAGACCGGACACCGATAAAGCTTGTGCTGTAGGGATCTGCGATATCCAGCACCGGCGCAAGGTTCATGTTAAATCCCACCTCGCGCAGGAATAGTCCCGTTTGATAACCCATCTCTTCAGAAAGTTCAGACGATTGGGTTTGGCCAATTGCTAAGGCATTCGGGGGACTTGGTTGAATGGGCAACCGGGAAACGGCTCCGCCTTCTTGATCAATTGCTATAAGGGGCGGAAGTTTTGTCGATTGGTAAGAAATTTTGTAAAGGTCTTCGTTTAATTTCTTAACCTGTTCAAGAGAAACGATATTTCTTTTAAATAGCAGGAAGGCGCCGGGTTTATAATCGGTAATGAATTTTTCCAGGTCTCTATTGGTCTTAGTGTAGGGAAAACCTACGATAAACAATTGTCCTACTTTTTCCTGAAGACTCATTTGGGAAATTTTAAGATCGATGATTTCATCAAGGCTTTTACTGGGGGCTGCATTGCCTTGAGCTAGAACAAGGGCGGGAAATGCAAAAAACAAAAGAGTATTACTCAAAATTCTGAAGATTTCCCTGATATACTTACTCATAGGTCTTAGAATATCATTCGCCTCGAGTGGGAATAGACAAGATTTGAGTTACAGCATGAAATTGCACCTTAGTCCTATAATCCAAATCAAAGCACTGGTGTCGCTGGTGTTAGTACTCATGACTTCGTTTGCATCGGCCGCAACACCCGAAGAAGAGGGTCTTGTTGAGGTCTATAGTCCTGATTCACTAGTGGAACTTCACGTACGCCAGGACAACCTTGCGGACTATAAATCCCGTCGCGAAACCCATGGCATTTATTTCGGTCTGGAATACGAAAACTATGTTCCCAGCAGCTTTGTTTCCTTAAACGATGGGAAAACTTATCAGGAGCTTTTCAATGGCGAAGCGATCCCGATTTTCAATCTATCGTTGGATTATAAATACAACTTTGCATTGGGATCTTTAGCTTTAGGTGTTTCTGCAGGTATGGGCAGCATCGAAGACGACAGAAGCGGAGACAAACGTACTTTGGAAATCACGAAGTACATGGGAACTTTGAAGTTCACGCTGGATAATCTTTTGAAGGAGCCATATGTGGCTCCTTACGTAGGCATGTCGATGTATCAGATGGGTCTTACAGATAAATCGACGACAAACTCGGTCAGTGAAAGTCCGCCGATGGGTTATGCATATACATTTGGTTTGTTGTTGCAGTTGGATTGGATGGACTATGATGCCGCAAAAAATGCGACCTTTAACTATGGTCTTGAAAATACGTTCATCGATGTCTTTATGACTCAATACCTGGCTTCCGGCGGCGACGAAGACGCCAATATGGAATCCGATCCGATTTGGGGCGTTGGCCTGCGCATGGAATTCTAAATCAGACTTAAAAGTCTTTCCATTTCCTCGTGAACTGCTGACCACGAGATATTTGCCATTTTAATATTCAGGCGATTGTCGGGAGTAATTGAATACTTTTTCGCTTCCCTCATCGCCAACTGAATCACACGTGTTGGATCTAACTTGGTTTTTTCTGTGAACACCAAAGAAATCGAAGTAACGCCAGCGCTGATATCGCGAACCCCAAGCTCTTTACACTGACGACGAATAAGCATCAAACCCATCAGATTCAAGGTTTGATCAGGGATCGGTCCGAATTGATCGCGCAATTCTTCTTCAATTCTATCCAGATCCTCGTTCGAAGTAATTTCCGCAAGTGCTTTATAGTATCCCAAACGGATACGAATATCTTTAATGTAGGCATCAGGAATCAAAGCTGGGATCTTAAGATTGATTTCAGGATCAAGCTCCATGTCTTCAACTTTTTCGCCCTTAGCTTCTGCCAAGGCTTCATTCAAAAGATCCATGTATAGTTCATAACCGACGGAGTTTACGTGGCCGGATTGTTCTTCGCCCAGAATATTGCCGGAACCGCGAAGTTCTAAATCATACTGGGCGATCTTAATACCACTGCCCAGAGCGGTGTTTTCCTGAATGATCTTTAAGCGCTCTTGCTGTTCTTTATCGAGCTTACGATTTCGCGGCATCATTAAATAGCAATAGGCGCGGGTTTTCGAACGACCCACGCGACCGCGTAATTGATAAAGCTGAGATAAACCAAACATGTGAGCAGAATCAATGAACATTGTATTCGCGCGTGGTACATCCATTCCGGATTCCACGATTGCCGTACAAATTAGAACGTCAATTTCGTGATGGAAGAAAGAAAGCATCGCTTTTTCAAGCTCGTGCTCTTCCATCTGACCGTGGGCGACTTTTATACGTGCCTCGGGGACAATGCTTCTGATTTCGTCAGCCAACCCATAGATGGATTCGATACGATTGTGAATAAAGTAAACCTGGCCACCGCGAGAAATCTCTGCGGTAATTGCCTTGCGAATAGTTTCTTCATCAAACTTGGTGACAAAAGTACGAGTCGGCAGACGATCCACTGGTGCGGTGTTGATAAGGCTTAGATCACGAATCCCAACCAGTGCCATATTTAAAGTTCGTGGAATCGGTGTTGCCGACAAAGTGAGAGTATCGACGCTGGTTTTTATTTTTTTGATTTTCTCTTTGTGAGTAACGCCGAACTTTTGCTCTTCATCGATAATTAAAAGCCCCAGGTCCTTAAAGCCAATGGAGCTTCCCAGAAGCTTGTGAGTTCCCACAATGATATCGACTTTACCGTCTTTAATATCTTGAATTGTTTTTTTAGTTTCTGCCGGCGTCACGAATCTATTCAGAACGCGAATATCAACAGGCCAACCTTCAAAGCGTTTTTTAAATGTTTCAAAGTGCTGAAAAGTTAGAACGGTTGTCGGCGCAAGAATCGCGACCTGGCGACGAGCCTGCACAGCAAAGAAAGCCGCGCGCATTGCGACTTCTGTTTTACCAAATCCAACATCGCCGCAGACCAAGCGGTCCATAGGTTTCGTGGATTTTAAGTCGCTCAGGATATCGTTGATGGCACGCAACTGATCATTGGTTTCTTCGTAAGGAAAACCATTTTCGAAAAGTTGAATTTCGTTTTCTTTGAAATCAAACGGTGGGCGGTGCATCTCGGCGCGCTTCGCATAAAGAGCCAACAAATCGGCGGCAATATCGCGAACATGGGATTTAACTTTGGCTTTGGTTTTTTCCCAGGCAGTTCCGCCCAGCTTATCTAAAACAGTGGTGGCGCCAGCTCCGGAGAATTTTTGCAATTGTCCCACGCGGTAAACAGGCAGATAAAGTTTATCTTTATCTTTAAAGCCGACTTGAATGAATTCAGATTCCACTCCACCAATTGCCATGATCTTAAGACCTTCATAGATCCCAACACCGTGTTTAACGTGAACAACCAGATCACCCGGTTTTAAATCACCAAAAGCCAGGCGCTTAGCCTGCTTTTGGAAGTCTTGAGCAGCCGTGGATTCACGACTGCGCATTTTCTTGCCGTAAAAATCTTCATCGCGCAAAAAGATCACGCGCTCTTCATCAAGTCTTAAGCTGTCAGATAAATAGCGGCTTACGATGTGAACAAGGTGCTTATCTGCATCTTGTTCTTGCAGCCACGTATCCCATTTATACTCGTCTTGCCCACCACGTACGGCTTTCAGCTCCAGTTTTTCAAATATCAATGACAGACGATCAATGTGGGATTGATTCTTGGTGCTGACGAAAATGCGGTAGCCGTCATCTCGCCACTTATGAAGCTTGTTCGTCGCGGCCTGGAGCCACAATTCAGAACCAACGGGATTTGAATTGGAAAGATTTGAAAAATCCTGAGTCAAAGATGTGCGATACTCAACATGAGCTTCGGCGGCGTTGTCGGCATCCAAGTACTCAAGAGTTGAGAAATAAATCTGACGGCTGTTTTCGGGATAGGTGATAGTTTCAAAATTTTGAAACAGCAAATCCATTTCAGGCCGAATCACGTGGCTTGAGCTTGTCGCATAGTCTGCTTTAAGTTCGGCCATGTTTTCATCGGCGCTGCGGGAGATTTCAACCGGATCTAAGAACCAGACATTTACCGGACCGGGAAAGTGATCCACAGGATTTGCGGGCTCTCCATAAAAATACGGAAGTAAAAACTCAATCCCCGGGAAAGAGTTTTTCAAAACAAGTGAGCGCAGCATTTCATCGGCTTCAGCTTTTTCAACCGGTCGATCATCGATATTCGCGCGCACTCTTTGTAAAAGTCTTTCGTGGGTTTCATCGCGGAACAAAATTTCACGGGCCGGTGTCAGAACGAAAGATTTGATTTCATCTGAACTGCGCTGATCATCGATGCTAAAGTGGCGAAGAGTTCCAACCTGATCACCGAACAAATCCAAACGCACAGGTGTGTCTTCACTTGGTGGAAAGATATCAACGATACCTCCACGCAAAGCATACTGACCCTTGTCTTCAACCATGGGTGCGGAAACATATCCCAAAGAATTCAAATAATCGGCGATGTCTTCTGGCAACTCATCGCCAACTGACAAATTTCGCGAGTTTTCCTTAAGAATTTTGACCGGAATAGTTTTCTGAGTCAGCGCGTCAGGAGATGCGATGAAGATTTCTCCAGCCTTTGCTGCTTGAGCCTTAGCCAGAAAGCGCACGCGATCCGCTGCAGATCTGGTGTTCGGATAAAGACCGGAGTACGCGGAAACGTCGAATGCTGGAAGAATTGTGCTCTGACGAAGCGGGTCAAAGAACTGCAAGAGTTGCTGTAATTTCAGCGCTTCTGCCTGACTGCCAACCACAACCAGGTGCGGCAAGCCGTTGATTTTTTTAGAGTAAGTCTGAGACAAAAAGAAAGCGAGCGCGAGCGGAGAAGAAGCTCCGGTCACTTGGATTTTTCCGCGGGTTGTTTCGAAGGCGCGATCAAGTATCGATTCGAGCCTTGTATGAGTCATTTCGGCTTTCATTTTGTGCGCTCATGTTGCCATGGTTATCGCCTTGTTTCCATTCATATTTCTTGGATTTCAGGGGCACCACATATATAACTAATTGAAATCCAAATAATAACGACAACTTTGGAGGGTTTGTGGCACTCGGTGGAATCATTTTCATCGTCATTTTTATTGCGCTATTTGGCAGTTTTCTGGTCTGGCTTTCAATTAAGACAGGTGGAAAAGTCCATTATCATCCGGTTAAGTACGAGCCCTACGAGTGTGGTCTCCCTTCGCTAGATAAAAAAGATACGAAAGTTTCTGTGAAGTTTTATCTCACAGCAATTCTCTTCATTCTTTTCGATATTGAAATCATCTTCATGTACCCGTGGGCGACATCATTCCGTGATTTCATCGCTTCAGGCCAGGGTGCATTTGTATTTGGATCTATGATCTTCTTCTTGGCCGTTTTCATTTTCGGTTTGTTCTGGGAAGTTAAATCAAAAGCATTGGAATGGGATTAATCAATGGGAATGGGTAAAGATTCATTCGAAATTATCGTCAACGGGCTTAAGCTCGTTGTTATCTTTTTGATGATGGTGCAACTCGTGCCGATCCTTGTTTGGGTTGAGCGTCGTGGTTCTGCTTTCATTCAAAATCGTCTTGGTCCGAATCGTGTTGGTCCTTTGGGATTGATGCAATTGTTGGCCGATGCCGTGAAGTTCTTAACGAAAGAAGCTTTCGTTCCTTCAACTGCAAAACCATTGTTGTACTATGCGGCTCCGGTATTCGCGTTGATTCCGGGCGCGGTGGCGTTCTCGGCAATTCCAATGTCGACTCCAATTTCCGTTGGGACATTCGAATTGTTCGGTCAAACTTGGGGACCATACACTTTCTTGGTTCAAGGTTATGACATCGGTGTTGGCATCGTGTTCATCTTGGGTGTTTCTTCTCTGGCTGCTTACACGATGTTGATGGCAGGTTGGGGTTCAGGAAATAAGTACTCTTTGATGGGTGCTCTTCGTGCTTCCGCACAAACGATTTCTTACGAATTGGCTTTGGGCCTTTCCATCGTTGGTGTGATCATGATGTACGGAACTTTCCACTTGGGCGATATGACTTTGGCGCAACAAGGTCCATTGCACTTCCAATTCATGGGTCACACGATCACATCTCAGTATCTTCCAAACTGGGGTATTTTCTTCCAACCTTTGGGCGCGCTTTTGTTCTTCACAGCGACGTTCGCAGAATCCAACCGTTTGCCCTTCGACTTGGCAGAGGGCGAGTCTGAATTGGTTGCCGGATTCCATACAGAGTACGGCGGCTTTAAATTCAACATGTTCTTTATCGGCGAGTACGGTCACATGATGATCGCTTCTGGTTTGATGGCGATCTTCTTCTTCGGTGGTTACGGGATTCCGTATGTAACTGTTGAGCAGGTTCGCGAATGGGCAATGACTGTGACTTCGAATGCTAACTGGGCTTCGGCTTTGGTGGCGTTGATTCACTTCCTTGTTTTCAACGTAAAATTCTTCCTATTCTTGTGGGCATTTATCTGGGTTCGTTGGACTTTGCCACGTTTCCGTTACGACCAATTGATGGATCTTGGTTGGAAAACTATGCTTCCTTGGGCATTGGCTAACACCATCATCACGGCTTTCGTGATTTACGCGGCATCATTGTAAGGAGCTAAAAGTGACAGCAGACGCTTTTCTATTTTGGTTTTTAGCGATCGCATTGTTGGGCTCAGGCCTGATGGTGATCCTATTGAAGAATCCTATTTATTCCGCACTAAGCCTGGCGATGACAATGGTCACGATGTCAGCTTTGTTTGTGACTCTGAATGCCTACTTTATTGCGGGTGTTCAGCTGATCGTTTATGCCGGCGCCGTGATGGTTTTGTTCACGATGGTTATCATGCTTTTCGACTTGAAGCAGGATGTGTCAGCGTTCACGCGTGGCAAGTTCTCGGGCATTTTGAAAATCATGTCCGTGGGCTTGTTGTTGGGAATGATCGTTGCCTCTATCTATAAAACAGTTGAGCAATTGGTATTCAAAACCACAGACAATCCTGTGACTGTTGGAACGGGCATGGAAACGACTAAGCAACTTGGTCAAATCCTATTCTCTAAATATATCTTTGGCTTTGAGGCTCTTGGCGTTCTTCTTTTGGTGATCGCGGTGGGCGCAGTAGCACTTTCTCGCAGTAAAGGTGGAACTCATGAACATTGATTTCATTAACAACATTGGACTGACTCATTACCTTGTCCTGGCATCGATTGTCTTTGTTATGGGTATGGCAGGAGTTCTTCTTCGTCGCAACGTGATCGTACTTTTGATGTCCATCGAGCTTATGTTGAACTCAGTAAATTTGACGTTCATCGCATTCTCTAAATACATGGGCCATCTTGAGGGTCACATCATGGTGTTCTTTGTAATGACAATCGCAGCCGCTGAAGCAGCTGTGGGTCTTGCTTTGGCAGTATCGATCTTTAAACGCTTTAACGAAGTGAACATTCGCTTCTTTGAGCACTTGAAAGGATAGGCCGAATGAATCATTCAGTTTTAATGGCCATTGTTATCCTAAGTCCGTTGGTTGGTTTTCTGATCAATGGTTTCCGTTATAAAAAACATTCTGCAAACGTTGCAGGTGTTATTGCAACTCTGGCAGTGGCAATTTCTTTTATCAGCGCGGTTCTTTTGGTGACAGACCTTGTAGGTATGGCAGCAGAATCCCGTCGTATTGCTGTGACATTCTTTGAGTGGATGGCGATTGATAAATTTAAAGTAAACGCGGGTTTCGTAGTCGATCAAATCAGCGCGATCATGGTTCTGGTGATCACGGGCGTTGGTACTTTGATCCACTTGTTCTCTATCGGGTACATGCACCACGATAAAGGTGCTGCAAAATACTTCGCTTACTTGAATCTGTTCATCTTTAACATGTTGTTGCTAGTTCTTGGTGACAGCTTGCTAGTGATGTTTGTTGGTTGGGAAGGTGTGGGTCTTTGCTCCTACTTGCTAATCGGTTTCTGGTTCACGGATGCAGAAAAAGCAGCTGCAGGGATGAAAGCCTTCATCACGAATCGTGTTGGTGACGCCGCTTTCTTGCTGGGTATGTTTGTTTTGTTCATGACTTTCGGTACTTTGAACTTCCACGAACTAAATGCATTGGCTCCAACAACTGTTGAGGCTTCGTGGATGGGCGCCGTGACTTTGGGAACTTTGTTCCTGTTCATCGGGGCGACCGGTAAGTCTGCACAGATTCCATTGTATGTTTGGCTTCCAGACGCGATGGCCGGCCCAACACCAGTTTCCGCATTGATCCATGCGGCGACGATGGTTACTGCCGGTGTTTATATGATCGTTCGTTTGAATCCTTTGTTCATCGTAGCTCCAAACACAATGATGGTGATTGCAGTTATCGGTGCGGCAACGGCGGTTCTAGCGGCGACGATTGGTATGACCCAATGGGATATCAAGAAAGTTTTGGCTTACTCAACAGTGTCTCAGCTGGGTTACATGTTCCTAGCTTGCGGTGTAGGTGCTTTCGGAGCAGCGATGTTCCACTTGATGACTCACGCATTCTTTAAAGCCCTTATGTTCTTGGGTTCTGGTTCTGTGATCCATGCGATGCACGAGGAACAAGACATACGGAAAATGGGTGGCCTTAAGAAATACCTTCCAATCACTCACGTAACGTTCTTCTTGGGTTGGTTGGCAATTATCGGTATGCCTCCATTTGCGGGTTTCTTCTCTAAAGACGAAATCTTGGCTTATTCATTCTTCTCTCCAATGGGTTCTCCGATCTTGTGGGCCGCGGGTGCTTTGGGTGCGACTTTGACAGCATTCTATATGACTCGTTTGATGGCCCTTACGTTCTGGGGTAAATCACGTGTTCCTTCTCACGTTCATCCCCATGAATCTCCAGCATTGATGACGATTCCTTTGATCGTTCTTGCGGTGTTGTCAGTGATTGGTGGTTGGATCGGTATCCCTCACGTGATCGGCGAACATTTGGGTCATATTCCAAATGTTTGGGAACACTGGTTGGATCCAATGATCACTAAGATTCCGAACTTGGGTCACTTCGATGCATCTACTGAGTGGGTGTTGATGGGTTGCTCGGTTGGTTTGGCAGTAATCTCGGCTTCAGTTGCTTATCAGTTCTATGTGAAGTCTCCAGAGACTCCTAAGAAAATAGCTGAAAGCATCAAGCCTGTTTACAACTTGGTATATAACAAATATTTCGTGGACGAAGCGTACTTCGGCGGAATCATTAATCCTTTGGTAAACCTGGGTAAAAATATGTGGTACTACGTTGATGTTAACTTCATCGACAAGTGCACATACTGGGCAGGGGATTTGGTTCGCGGAATGGGCTCTTTGGGTCGTTCGCTTCAAACCGGAAATATGCAGCAATACGCGATGTACATCGGTCTCGGTGTCGTTGTTGTCCTTTCATATGTGATCCTGGGGTAAGCTATGATCCTAAGTACAATTGTTTTTCTACCTCTTTTGTTTGCTTTGATCGTCGCAGTTTGGCCGAATGCTAAAACTCTTCGCCCTTTGGCGATGGGTTTTGCGGTGATCGAATTCATCGTTTCGTTGGCGTTGTTCCAACAGTTCGACCCAAATACCGCGAACCTGCAAATGGTTGAGCGTTATATGTGGATTGAACGTTTTGGTATCAGCTACTTCTTCGGGATCGACGGTATCTCGTTGTGGTTGGTTCTTTTAACGACGTTCTTAACTCCGATTATTGTTTTGGCAAGCTGGACATCAGTGACTGAAAGAATCAAAGGCTTCCACGTTTGCTTGTTCATCTTGCAAACGGCAATGCTGGGTACTTTCTTGGCGATGGATGCGATCTTCTTCTACATCTTCTGGGAGCTTGCTTTGATCCCGATGTATTTCATGATCGGTATCTGGGGTGGATCTCGCAGAATCTATGCAACAGTTAAGCTCTTCATCTATACATTCGCCGGCTCTGTCATGATGCTGGTTGCGATGATCTATATGATGTACCTGACCCAAGAGACGACTGGTCAAATGAGTGCAAGTTTGTTGGATTTCTATAAATTGAAAATCCCGTTCATCGGTGGAACTTTCTTTAGCCTTCAAACGCTTTTGTTCTTTGCATTCGCCCTGGCATTTGCGATCAAAGTTCCGGTTTTCCCTTTGCATACTTGGTTGCCAGATGCCCACGTTGAAGCACCGACTCCTGGTTCAGTAATTCTTGCCGGCGTTATGCTTAAGATGGGTACTTACGGTTTCATGCGCTGGGTGATTCCTTTATTCCCAGAGGCTTCTGAATACTGGTCTTGGTTGTTCATGCTTATCGGTACAGTGGGAATTATCTATGGCGCCCTGGTAGCGATGGTTCAGCCGGACGTGAAAAAACTTGTGGCGTACTCTTCGGTTTCGCACATGGGTTACATCTTGTTGGGTCTGTTTGCATTTAACTCATACGGTATGAACGGTGGTTTGTACCAAATGTTGAACCACGGTATCTCAACGGGTGCACTGTTCATCTTGATCGGTATGATCTACGAAAGAACTCACTCTCGTGAAATCACTAAATACGGTGGTTTGGCAGGGGTTCTTCCGTTGTTCACGATCTTCTTCTTTATCATCACGCTTTCTTCGATTGCGGTTCCGATGACAAATGGTTTCGTGGGCGAGTTTTTCATCTTGATGGGTACATTCCAAGCTCAACCAGTGTTTGCATACTTTGCAGTAACGGGTGTGGTTCTGGGTGCAGTGTACATGTTGTGGATGTTTAAACGCGTATTCTTCGGTGAACAAGGTGAGTTGGTTAAAGACGAACATCATCCACTTCACGACTTGAATGCACGTGAGATCGCGGTTCTTGTTCCTCTGGTGCTCATGGTTTTCTGGATGGGTCTGTTCCCGAATAACTTCTTGAACTACTCAAAAGCCAGCGTGGATCACTTGGTACACAACAAAAACAGCTATAATCTGACAATTAATCAACCTGGTGCGCCTGCAGCTACGGCAGCAACTGCAACGACGACAGCTCCGGTAACAGAGCAAACGACAGCGGCAGCACAAGGAGATAAATAATGAATATGAATATTGGTCTTAGTGACATTCTTCTTGTTTCACCAATGATCGCCTTGTTCCTTGCGAGCTTGGTGCCGATCACAGCGAAAGTTCTTCGCGGCAATCGCGAACAAAACCCGATCATCACTCTTTGCCAGGCCTTGGGCGGCATCGTGGTGGCTGTCGGTCTTTTGGTGGTCTTCGGTGGTGCTGGCAAAACAGCATTCAACAACGGTTTGATCTTTGACGGAGTGACTCAGTGGATGGGCGTGATTGCGCTTCTGTCTGCGGGTGCTGCGATGATCATGATGTACGAAAATCCAGCGACTAAGGGTAGACAGTTCTCTGAACTCATCTTCCTGGCAATGTCTTCTGCGGTTGGTATGTTGATTCTGGTTTCCGCGGTAGATCTTTTGATGGTTTTCATCGGTCTGGAAATGATGTCTTTGGCATTGTACTTGATGATCGCGATGAGCCACGAAGAAAAGCTTTCTAAAGAAGCCGCTCTTAAATACTTCATCCTGGGTTCATTTGCTTCGGCGTTGTTCCTTTACGGTGTGGCATTTATTTTTGGTACAACTGGAAACACGAACATCCTTTCCTTCATGGAAAATGCAGCGGACTTGATTCAAACAAGCCGTCTGTTCTTGTTCGGTATGGTGTTTGTGGTTTTGGGCTTCTGCTTCAAAGTTTCAATCGCACCATTCCATGCTTGGACTCCTGACGTATACCAAGGTGCACCTACTCCGCACACAGCTTTCATGGCGACTGCGGTTAAGACGGTCTCTTTCGCAGCTTTCTTGCGTGTGATTGCGACTCGTTCATTGGTTGGTTCAGAGCACTTGTTTGATATGCTTCAATGGTTGGCTGTAATCACTATGATCGTGGGTAACACGGCAGCTATCTTGCAAAATAACTTGAAACGTATGCTTGCGTACTCTTCGATCGCACACTCTGGTTATATCTTGGTGGGTGTGATTACGGCGGGTGTAAGTGACGATGCAGCTTTCGGTGCTTCTGGCGTGATCTTCTATTTGCTAAGCTATGGCTTGATGACTTTGGGTGCGTTTGCAATTGCAAGCATGCTTGAAAAATCAGAAAACCATATCGTAGACGTTGATGATCTTGCTGGTTTGGCAAAACAAAGACCTATGATCGCCCTTTGCCTGACGGTGTTCTTGCTTTCATTGACAGGTATTCCGCCAACTTTAGGTTTCTTTGGTAAGTTCTATCTTTTCAATGCAGCTATCGGTGAAGGCCTTATGTGGTTGGCAATTTGGGGTATGATTAGCTCCGTAATTTCCGTTTACTACTACTTGCGCCCAATCGTAGTTATGTACATGAAAGAAGGCCAAGCTGACGTTGCAGAACATTCTTTGAATGCAACAACAGTAACCGTGGTTGTGATGGCAATCGCAATCTTGTTCCTGGGCTTCGTATCAGGACCTCTATTTACAGCGGTTGAAAAAAGCCTCCTTTAATTCTGTTTTAAATTGAGAATAAAAAAGGCCGCGAATAGCGGCCTTTTTTATTTCTATGCCTCGTAGATTTTAGCTGGAGTCACTCCAAATTTCCCCGAACACTTAGGAATCCAGATTCCAAATAACTTATGACCGACTCATATTTGAAACCGATACGATAGTGGTCGGGGGGAAGAAATGAAGGCCACGTTTATACTTGCGCTTGCGCTGAGTGCTGGTTCCTATGCACACGCACTTTCAGATAAAGCCATCTATGCTCGATGCTATTCTCAATTGACGGGCACGGTGGTTCCCTTTTCAGACAGTCTGTATAAAGAAGTCATTGCAGGAAATAGGACAGGTGTTGATGCCTGCAAAAGTCTGCTTCAACTAGCAAATATGGATGCATCGGGGAATTTAAAAAATACCGATTCCAGAGCGACACTTATCGTGAATAACTTTTATCAGTTTCATCGCACCTGGTTTCCGACTGCCAACAAAGAACAAATCACAGGGTATCGCGCAGAATTTGAAAGCAACACGGACAAGTTCATCGACATGTCTGAGCCGGCCCTCTACCTGACTCGAAACTTATTTACAGGTGACGCATATAGAAACGTGTTATCTGGAACAACAAGACTCGAAGGTAAACGCGTGAATGATCCGGCTGCCAAGACGGGATCGCTGTCCTATTTGAATGCCGATGGAAGCATCGTGAGTCCTGGGATGCAAATGGTTCCCTATATGTTTATGACGGGAAAAGGCGCGATTAAATCAATTAATGAATCATCAGCCTCGTTTGTACTTCAAAACTACGCCATTCCAGGATTAGGTCGTACGGCTTCAGTTAATGGTGCCGCTATGAATGCAGGAGCTGAAGGAAGTGTAGATTTTTATGCGAATCAAGGTGGCGGCATCTTGGGAACGCGTGCCTTCTTTTTACTAAATAGCGGACATCCTCAAGGGCAAGTTTTTGATGGTGCTTTAAAGGTTCCAAGAAAATGGTCAAAGACGGCGATGGAATCTATGTTGTGTCTGTCGCTTCCATCTCTTCGAGAAGCAGATGTTTTACAATACCTGGATGCTACCTCTGTTGCGCCTTTTAGACAGTCCTCAAGTTGTATCCGCTGTCATGCCAGTATGGACCAAGCCGCTTACACCAGTCGCAATCTGGTTGTTTCTCTGACAGTAGATGTGATTAACGGTAATGGTGTGCCACTCAATACAAAAAGTATCATGATTGGAAAATTCAAACCTAGCGTGGCCTCTGTTTCCGGATGGTCGTCTCAAACAGTCACTGACTTCCAAAAACAACAACCCACAGGTGTGCTTATGTTTAGATCAAATGCTGACGGGCAATTGATCAAACAAAGCGTAAGTGGAGTCGAGGGTCTCGGTAAAGCCATGGCGGATACCAACGACTTCTATCAGTGTGCTGCCAAAAGATACTTTCAATATTTCACCGGCATTAATGTGTCTCTTTATGACCGCTCCGATCCAGCGAATGTGTCATTGAATAAGTCGACGACAGCACGCGAAGCTGCAGACAGAAAGTTCGTTGAAGATTTGGGTCAAGAGCTACGAAGTACACAATCGCTTCAAAAGCTGATCGAAAGCATCATCTCGTCGTCTTATTATAGATCGGCAAATTTTTCGGACACTGGAAAATAGGGGAAGAAAATGGATAGACGCAGTTTTCTTAGAACGGGCCTAACAAGTGTAGCTGGTTTGGCAAGCTTGCCAGCTGCAATGGATTCTCTGGCGTTTAGAGTGGTGACTGGTTTTGTCCAAAAGGCTCGGGCTGAGTCTTTGGGAGTCAGCCAAGACAGCACGAGATATCACGTAAATTTGTGGCTTAACGGTGGTCCGATTCGCTTTGCGTTCGACCATTGGCTTAAACTCAGCACTGGTGAAGATATTGGTATGATCGCCGCAAATAACCAGTGGCTTGCAACGGCATTCACATCCTCAGATGGAGTGGTGACCGGTGCAGAGTTGAAATTAATGAACTACAATGGCGTGCAAGTTCCTTACTTGTTTCAGACGAAAATTGCCAATGGTAAGGGGGGCAGTCGTGCCGCCTCTGATATTTTGAATAATATGATGGTTATGCGTGGGTTTGCTTCCAAGTCCGATGGACATGATGTGAACTCTTTATTGGTGCAGGTACCAGTCACGGGGATGCCAAGCCTGCAGGGATTAATGGCCGATCAAGCTGAGAATCTTTTCGCAGGAGTGATGGTCAGCGGGACAAGCGGAAATTTCTTCGCAAGCACTACGAATAAGGCCTACACAAAAACGGCAGCGAACCCCTCGACACTGATGTCGCCTTTTCAGGTTGGATCAACGATGACAACGTCGTTCAACCTCAAAGCGTCGCAACAGGCGGCCTACGATACGGCGATGGCCTATATGAAAACTTATGCCAGATCAAATCGCGTTGGTGCCGAAACATTGAATAAAAATCTAGAAAACGCGGCAAAAAAAATTAAGGCTGGCTTGGGGGATATCGAAGGCTTTTGGTCTGATGCTGTTGTTCGCTATAAAACAGCGATGCTATCGACTGTGGCAATGACGACAGCAGGAATAAATGATGCTTACCTCGATGGGAAGGGTCAGGCGATTTATGGTTATCCAGCTTCCGAGGCTGGTGTTTCTTTAGGCCGCGTAAGTGCCGTTTATCAGGCGGGCACGGATATGCGTGACGTTGTTAAAAGAATGCACTTCGCAGATTTGCCGGAGCAATTTGCTTTGGCCGAATATGTACTACGTAACGACCTTTCCACAAACATTGGAATATTCCATAATGGTTTCCGTTTGGACTCGAGTTTGTTTCCGGTGACAATCGGTGGCGTCGCCCAGAATGTAACGATGACTCGTATGGATTCTGATATGGACGGAGCGAATGGACGTCTTTCTACGTTGCTGATTGCAAACAGGTTTTACTCGGGAATTCTTGCGGGCATTCTGGAGTTCAAAGACAGTTTGAATCTTTATAAACGCTCGGGCACAAATGCAAACCTGTGGAACGAATCAGTTTTACAAGTCAGCAGTGAATTTTCCAGAAACGTAAGTCCAACGGGCGGCACAGGTCACGGTTACAATCACATGGTGACATCAATTTATTCCGGTGCCATTCAAAATGGTCCTTACGTGACAGGAAATATCAAGATGGCAACAACGGGCAGTGGAACAAATGGCGCTGCAGCCGATATCGAGGGGTATAAGGGCTCTCAAGGTGCAACTCCGGGAGTTGCAGCAGTTCCTTCAAGTCTCGTAGGTTTGATGAGGCTTAATAGTAATCCCTGGGAAAACTCTGCTCCACCAGTGGTGACTTTCAATGAATCAACAGGTGTGTTTGTAAATAACTACGGCAAAAGTAAAATTGTGGGAGGCTAGATTGAAAAGATCAAAATCTTCCCGAGCATTGCTTGTTGTCACAGGTTTGATGGGCATAAGTGTAGCCTTTCAAAACTGTATGGGATCGAACAACTTCGAGTTAGCGTCTTTAACTGGTGATGCCATTGAGTCAGGAACATCTGTAGATCATCCGGGTGGTTCAACGCCAACACCAAGTACTCAGGCTCCCCTTTTGGCAAACAGATATCAGATTCAAAGTTTGTTGATGGATACTTTTAAAGATCCCTCTGTTGCAGATACTGCGGGAAATAACCGGGTACTTTCAAAGCTTTTGATTAGCACTGTTGTTGCCCGGGCTGGAACATTTGGTCTGCCATGTGACTCAGGAAATCCCATGCTTGATGTAAGTAGTGGTGCTGATTGTGATGGAACGGTTGTTGCGCCGATGAATCAACCAGCAACAACGTTGCGAGCGGCTTACAAAATTCAAGCTTGCGAGCAAATTCTTTCAAACGATGTGTTTGTAAATAATCTGATGAAGAAAATTGGTGGAACGGCTCCGGCTGTGGATGCGGCAAATATAAGTACTTTGCTTGCCTTCTTTTACCGGGGGGATGATCCCGAGGCGGGGATGATTACGGGAATGCAAATGGCCGATAAAATGGCAGTTCAAGCAGACGCCAGTATAAAACTTGTTGATAGATGGCGCTTACTGATGATGGTTGCCTGTGAATCCACCGGTTGGGAAGCGCTTTAGATATCGTGCTGACGAAGAACGTTGATCCCTGATTTAAATCCGATTCGAACGATGCGGGCTAAAATTTCAGGGTTCAAACTAAAGTGATCCACAAAGAACATCTCATAGTTCTGAGGTCGTGGAGAAATATAGATATAATCGACTTCGGGGCGATGATGAACTCGATCACGAATAATCCCCAATAACTTTTCTCTTTGATCATCGGGCAGTTTGATCTGCTTTAAATATCCATCAACCGCATTATAGATCGACTTAATGTCGTTTTGTGCCTGAATATGTTTTGCGATCTTTTGCTGAATTACTTGATACAGAGCTTGATTTAAAATCAATGGAATCCCGTACTTATGAAGCGAACCCATTTCCTCAGTATAGTGATAAGGTTGCGTAGAATAAGATGAAATCACCAGATCTGCGCCATGATCAGCGGCTACGTGAGTTGAAAGAGTGTCCCTAATCTCCCCATCATAAAAGAAGATCTCTTTGCCATCTTCGGGACGCTTGATTCCATAAGGTGCATAAACCGGAGGCAGCGAAGTCGAAGCGGCAACCGCGGTGCTGATTGGTGCATGGTTGATGTACATGTGATTCGCTGTTTTATAGGACTCTGGGAAGTTCCCAAAGATAGCTTTGCGTGTGTGGTTCAATTGTGTGCCGATGACAAATAGATCCACACCCAAACGGGCAAAGTCATTGTCCAAAAGAACGTCTTTGCGAAGATAACTTTCGATCCCGCTGGTTGAAAACAGACCATTTAACTTCAAGCCGTTTTTGATCAGGGACTCAACGCCACCCTTAACGATGGTTTTATCCAATAAAGCGCGGGGTATGAAACGAAGTAAACCACTGGAGTTCAAATTAAAGATATTGCGATAAGAGATTGGTTTTAAATAACGAAGATCCGATTTATCAAAAGTCGGTGTTGATCCTGAACCAACCTGAAAGGCGTTAATCAGGGATTCGATTGGATATCCAGCCCCCAAAATGGAAGCAACGAAAGCGCCGGCACTGGACCCAACATAGCATCGAATGGTCATCGGATCGTTTTCATCGAAATTCTGACGCACCATCTCTTTGGTTCCACCGGCAAACTTGAAGCCCTTTTCTTGAAGGGCCAAGCAAACACCAATGTGGAAGGCTGCGGCTTTAATGCCACCTCCACTTAAGACCAATGCTATTTTCTTTTTCTCTTTTATACGCATATCTATGCATAAGTATGTGATCTCAGGTGGTGGAGGGCAAGGTTGGTCATACGTTGGTCTAGCTTAAAACCCTGACTAGTCGCTGAATAGCCAGATCAAGGTCCTGTTTTTTGTTGAATTTGAGTAAGTAGTCACACTATCTTTGACAGACTGAAGTCCTGTGATAGGGTTGATTACGCAAGCTGAGTAGGCGACCACCATTTCCGAAAAGCTGGCTACTTGCACTTTGGTTTCGGCCAGGGTGAGTAAAGGGGATCGAATGAACGTTGAGATGAATGGTTCTTGGCTACCGCTAATGGACTACTCCACTAAATACAGAATTAGTGTGAGTACTCTCCGCCGAAGAATCAAAGCTGACGACATTCGATTCCGATTTGAAGACGGCAAGTACTTCATCATGGATGAACCGATGGGTACCCATCAAAGAGTACATCGCCCCTCCCAAGAAAGCGAAAACCTTGCTTTGGTGGGTGCTCATCAAGGAATGATGAAAGAAGGAACGGAAATGGCTTCTTCAAAGGACGAAGTGAAGGCTCAGGACCTTGCTGAAAAGACGGTTAAAGTAAATAAGGATGAGCCGATCCTTACAGCTGCAAATAAGCTTTTGAACGAACTGAAGAAAGCTTACACGCAGATCCTTCAAGAAAAGGAAGAACAGATCTTCCAACTGAAGGACGAAGTTACGGACCTTAAAACTCTGGTTCGAGTTTTGGAATCCGAAAACGATCGCCTGAAAGGCTTCAAACAATAAGTCGCCTTAAAATGTTATCTTACAAAAACCCCGGTTGATGATGTCACCCGGGGTTTTTTGCTTTTAACGTTAAGGCATATGGAAAAACAACTTGAAATCACTGCCCAGGCGGGTCGGCCGATGTTGGGCGACTTTATTCAAATCAATCTCTTTTCTCCGGGAAGTCAGGAGTCCTTGCTGACGGGAACTCTGCAACATCTTGTCGAGCTTGAGGGCGCCCTTAATTTGGATGATCCGCAATCGGAGATCTGCCGCATTCTTACGGTAGAGGGTGACGATTCTTTTGAAATGAGCAAACCGACGGCTGAAGTTTTAGAGAAGGCGTTAGATATCAGCACCTTATCAGACGGATATTTTGAGCCGTTTAGGGAGGAATCTAAAAATCTTGATTTAAAATGCCTCATTCGAGGCTACATCATCGATGAGGCAGTGAAAATGATGAGAGAGAAAAACCCCAATCTTATGGGTATGGTTCACTTGGCCGAAGGGATTCGCTTTTTCAATTGTCCCAAGAAATCAATTCATGTGCGGATGAGTAACGCTAATATCGAAAAAGAACTAGGTTTGTTCAAGGATGCAATAGCAACGACAGAATCCCGGGGAAATCTATATGATCATGAATCTGCAACTCTTTACCTTCATCCTTTAAGACATGGAATCAGTGGCCGGCATACAGTTTCAGTGATTGCCGACACCAGCATGAGTGCCAATGCTCTGACCAAGATTGGTTTGTATGCACCTCAAACAATAATCCAGTCTTGCGTGGCAGAGCTCGATGCGCAAATTATCGTATTTGATGAGGCAGGAGAGATCGAAGAGATCTTTGAGGAATCTAAGGCATATAGCTTTGATCAAGGGCACATTTCTTATTCGTCTTATGACGGTAGCAATATGGACTAGTAAGATTTTTATCCGCCCAAATTCCCAAGCGTTGAGATTTTGCCTCACCAACTGATGCTAAATATCTGCCTTTAGAGTATTTTGTAGAGTCGTAAGCCCAGCCATGTTGCACGATCATCAAATTCACATTCTTGTCACCGACGAATACCACGCAAGTCAGGCGATCAAAAGATTTGCCATCGCATTCAAGGTCAACTTGCTTTCCTTTAACTAAAGATTCAGTGAAGTTGCGGGCTTGTTTTCCATATTTTTGAGAAAGCTCAGGGCAGTCAATGCCAGCAAAGCGGATCTTGGCAATTTTACCTTTAACCCGCACGCGACAAGTATCGCCGTCGTGACATTGTTCGACCACGCCGGATAAAAATGTGGGTTGATTCTTTTTCTTCTTTGCAAAAGAGAAAGTGGGCTGAATGAACAAAGCTGCTAACAAGATGGATGAAACAAGACGCATATCCAAATGCTAGCAGACAAAAGTGCTTGTTAGAAAACTAATTCTTTAACGAACAAAATCTGAATCACTGATGAGCGCTTTTTGACTTCGTATTGATATGAAGAAGTTGATAGGGAGGACACCATCCAACAACCCCGGTCATAACTGGAATAAGACCAAGCAGAAACCACATGTTTGCGGGACCCCAGAATGCAAGTGAAGCAATCGCAAGACCAACGAAGATACGAACGACGCGTTCTTTGTTACCGATATTAGTAGAAAGTTTCATAAATCCTCCGGTGCATAAGTTAATTTTACACCTGTTTTGGACTTTAAAACATGATCTTGGACATAAAGGGGGCTAGACCCCAGTTGGATTCTTACTGGTCTATTCGGAAAAGAAAAAGGACTGATTTCTCAGTCCTTTTTCAATACATCTTAACTTGGGAGGGGCGATGTACTCTAGTTACTCCGGCTGGGCCGGAGTGCAAGCCAGCTAGGCCGCTAGAGATTTTGTTTTCTTAGCTTCTTTCTTAACGCCTGTTTTCTTAGTTTGTGTTGCAGCGTCTTTATCGAAAGCTACTGCGAACACTTCATCAAGATTCTCTGCGAAGATGAAGTTGATATTATCTCTGAACACTTTTGGAATATCAGCCAAGTCTTTCTTACAAGCCATTGGAATGATGATATTTGTAATACCAAGATTCAAAGCCGCAAGACACTTTTCTCTGATACCACCGACAGGAAGTACGCGACCTTGAAGAGTCACTTCACCAGTCATTGCCAAGTCATGGCGAACTGGAGTACCTGTCATCAAGCTTACAAGCGCAGTTGTAAGAGTGATACCTGCAGAAGGACCATCTTTAGGGATAGCGCCCGCTGGCAAGTGGATATGGATATCGTACTTTTCAAAGAAGTCTTCAGGAATGTTCAATTCTTCCATGTGAGCACGAGCGTAAGACATTGCTGCGTGAGCAGATTCTTTCATCACATCGCCAAGTTGGCCTGTAAGTGAAAGATGTCCTTTACCTTTCATTTTCAAAGCTTCAACAGTCAACACTTCACCGCCAGCTTGTGTCCATGCAAGACCTTGCACAACACCAACTTGAGAGTCAGCGATCTTGTCGTCGCGTTGGAAGCGTGGAGGACCAAGGATTTCCGGAACAGTCGTAGCGTTTACTTCTACGAAGTTCTTTTCGCCCATTACCACCATCTTCGCAACTTTACGGCAAACTGAACCTACTTCGCGCTCTAGGTTACGAAGACCTGCTTCGCGAGTGTAGCCAGCGATAAGGTATTTGATACCTTCATCAGTGAAACTGATGTTCTCTGGAGTGATACCGTTTGCTTCGATTTGTCTTCTGATCAAATGTTTTTTAGTGATCAAAAGTTTGTCGTTCTCTGTATAACCAGGGATGTTCAAGATTTCCATACGGTCACGCAATGCTGGTGGGATATTCTCCAACACGTTAGCAGTAGCGATGAACAACACGTTTGAAAGGTCGAAATCCACATTCAAATAGTTATCACGGAAAGTAGCATTCTGTTCTGGATCCAAAACCTCAAGCATTGCTGCTGAAGGGTCGCCGCGGAAATCAGAACCCAATTTATCAACTTCATCTAGTACGATAACTGGATTGTTTGTTTTCGCTTGGCGAAGAGCTTGGATAATTTTACCTGGCATCGCGCCTACATAAGTACGGCGGTGACCACGGATTTCCGCTTCATCTTTCACGCCGCCCAAAGCGATACGGAAGTATTCGCGGCCCATCGCACGAGCGATAGATTTACCAAGAGATGTTTTACCTACACCTGGAGGTCCACCAAAGCACAAGATGGGTCCTTTAAGGTCTGGTTTCAACTTACGAACCGCAAGGAATTCCATGACACGGTCTTTGGCTTTTTCAAGCTCGTAGTGATCTTCATCAAGAATTTCTTTAGAGCGCTTAAGATCGATATGATCTTCAGATTTTTTGCTCCAAGGAAGATCCGCCATCCAGTCAAGGTATGTACGAACCATTGTAGCTTCAGATGCATCTGGATGCATACGCTCCAAACGACCCAATTGTTTCATAGCTTCAGCTTCAACATGAGGAGGCATGCCAGCATTGGTCAGCTTGTCACGCAACTCATCCATCTCTTCAGATTTAGAGTCTTGTTCGCCCAACTCATTCTTTATAGCCTTCATTTGCTCGCGCAAGAAGTATTCACGTTGAGATTTGTTGGCATCGTCTTTTTGATTTGGACGATTCTTTTGTTGAGTTTGCATAACTTCAAGCTCAGCAGCCAGGATCTCAGTAACGATTTTAAGTCTTTCAGTAGAATCATGAGTCTCAAGAACTTTTTGAGCGTCTTGAACTTTGATACCTAAGTTTGAAGCGATCAAGTCAGCAATGCGACCTGGATCAGTGACATCGTCTAGTACCAACAAGATGTCTGGAGAAAGAGGGCGGCCCATTGCGATGATGCGCTCGATGTGCTCTTTCGCTGTTCTGATCAAGCCTTCGTTTTCAACAACGGATTTTTGATTTGGAATTTCTTCGATTTTTTCAACTGCAACTTCGAAAGAAGGAGAAGTCTTAGAGTAGTTCTTAACACGACCCTTAGCTACACCTTGAATCAAGATTTTTACGCGACCGTCAGAAAGTTTGCGCATTCTCATGATCATCGCGATTGTACCTACTGTGTAGATAGAATCTGGAGTTGGATTTTCTTCAGAGATATCTTTTTGTGAAGCAAGGAAGATAAGGCGATTTTTTGCCAAAGCTTCTTCGACAGAACGGATCGAGGAATCACGACCTACAAACAAAGGAATAATCATGTAGGGGAAAACAACGATGTCTCTCACAGGTAGCATTGGAAGTGTCTGTGGGATTTCTAGAACTTTATCGTCAAAACTCATACCGCTCCTCCGCGTTGATGCGGGAAATGTTTCATGTATGAGACTTTTCGGAGCGTGGTGAGAAATGCTTGAATGGAAATATGAAAAATTAGACTGACATCCGTGTCAGTGAGAGAGCGCTTCTTGTTCTTCCATGCATTCAATACAAAGGGCTGTGAAAGGTCTGGCCTGAAGTCTGCGGGCACCGATTAGTTCCCCGCAAGATTCGCACTGGCCGTAAGTCCCCTCAGCGATTTTTCCCAATGCACGTTCGATTGCATAGAGTGCTGTGCGGTCTCTTTCATGCAGATGAATAGAGATGTTGTTGGCAACATCTTGAGAAGCAACTTCTGCTTCATCACCAGCGCCACTGATGCTGGATTGCTCTGCAATGAATTCGTGTGACTTGTTTAGGATCGAGCCTTTTTGAAAAAGCAACGAGTCCTTCAAGTTTTCTAGTTCTGTCGTACTTAGTTCGGTTGCGTTCATCTCACCCCCCGATATGATGATCATCGCCGAAAATCTTGCTCGTTATTACGGGGGATAAGAAAAGTGTCACGGAAAAAGCAGTGCGTGACGAATTAGTAAGCACCGCTTTGCCGCATAGCTGTCAGAGGAGAAGTGTCTAGACAGAAAGTGAAACAGAAACAGAAAGTGAAACAGATTTTTTCTAGCGTGCAAACTTTCTGCCTACTGCTTCGCGCATTTCCGCGCCTTCAATGCTGAGACGAGTCCAAGGAATCGCAAGCAGTCTTTCGGCTTCGATGGGCTCTTCGGTTTCTTCACACACACCGAATGTACCAGTCTCTATTCTGCCCAGGGCCATCTCGATCTCGAGTAGTTGGTTTCTCATGCGCTCTTGTGAAACTAAAAAAGTGTGTTCCTCGATGTGGGCCGCTGACACATCTCCTTCGTCGCCAGACTTTTCTGCGTGTACGAAAGCGGATTGGGCTGCTCTGATGCGATTCAGAATGTCTTGTTTTGTCAGGATTAGTTTTCTACGGCACTCGGTAACGATTGTTTCTGTAATCTGCGTCTTCATAACAGCCCCCTTCTTTAGGATTAGCGACTTGCTTGCCGCTTAGTGTTCCTTAGACGAGGAAGGGGAGGGGGCCGGTTAAAAAAAGGTCATTAAATATTCTTATAGCGCCTATTGGCGAACGCGTAGGGGTGCAATTTCACCTTTTTCCACGGTAAGGGAAACTACAGGGCGCTCGATCTCGCGCTCAGAGCTCATAGAAAGCGTGCCAAGGGATCCTGGGAACTTCTTGAGCCCTAGAAGCTTAGCTGTCAAAGCCTCTCTGGAATCGGCTCCTGAGGCCACCAATTGACGCAAAATCAAACCAGCATCATAGGCCTGAACTTCAATCAGCGTCGGTGTTTCACCATACAGATTTTTATATTCAGTTAGGAAGCGTGATTGTTCTTGAGAGGTTGGTGCCATGGAGTCTACGAACATCAAGTTATTCGCAAAGTTACCGGCGCGTTTTGCAATGCCAGCGGTGTTCCACAAGTTTGTGCCCATCAGCTTTACGCCACGCACATCGTTAAATGCGAGCATCGCAGCAATTTGACCCATGGCCTTAGCGCTATCGGGAATAAATATCGCATCAAAATCCGTCACCGGCGGGAGAACGTTCTCTGTATTGTCTTTGCGAGCAGAACGTTTTTTGTCAGAGTTTTTCAAATCTTTCAGGCGCAAATTGAATTCATCTTGACGGCCTTCGCCATAATACGTCCCAACCAGACGTTGCACGACCAGACGGAAATCAGTTTCTTTGGTTGAGTAAGTTTGGATCGCCGTAATTTGTCCACCACGAGCCAAAACTTCGTCCCAAAAGATATTCGTAAACTCGACTCCATACTGATCGTTCGGATAAAGAACTGCGAATTTCTTCATGCCCAAATCATCCATCGCTGTTCTAACCAGCTGACGAACTTGCATTTCACTTGTCAGGGAGTTTCTGAAAACCGAAGGGCCAATCTCGGTTAATCCTGAACGTTGAGAGAGTGCAATACTTGGCACTCCAAGCTCGTCAGATTTCGCTGCCACCGCGGGAGCTGTCTTACTTAGTAAGCTACCGACAACGGCGATAACATTATCTTCTTTCACCAAACGCTCAACACCGCGACGAGCAGAGTCGGGATTGCCTTCGCTATCCATCACCGCAAGCTTGAACCCTGAACCCGGAACGTGAAGGCCCAAGCCCATTTCCAGGCCACGAAGGGCACGTTGACCGACCGGCGCATTTTTTCCACTTAAAGGAAGAACCACGCCGATAGTTTTTGATTGCACTGTTTTTGCGGCCTCAAGCTGTGACAAAATATCTTTTGCACGGGCAGCAAGATCACTTTCCGGCAAATAATCAATCACACCGGAATAGTACTTTTTAGCTTTATAGATATCGCGCTCGTCCAAAGCTTTGTCTCCCAGGCGAGACATCGCATGACCACGCAGGAATCCGTAGTCAGAATTATCTGCCACTTCTTCCAGTTGTTTCTCATTCAAACGGTTTTCAACATCTTCAATCGCCTTAAGGCGATAAACATCTTGTTCTTGTTTCGTGGGAGCTTGAACTGACAGCACGACCAGATTTTTCAGGGCCGCCATCGGATCATTAACAACGGGTGCAGGAATCTGCGGAGCGGGAACTGGCTCTGGAGGTGGCTTTGCAGCCAGTCCTGCCATGCCTTTGCCTTTTTTCCCGTTAGTCTTAGTCGCGACCGGAGCTTGCTTGATCTCCGTTTTCTTTGTCGTGGTGGTC
This sequence comes from Bdellovibrio sp. KM01, assembly GCF_013752535.1. NCBI lineage: Bacteria > Pseudomonadati > Bdellovibrionota > Bdellovibrionia > Bdellovibrionales > Pseudobdellovibrionaceae > Bdellovibrio > Bdellovibrio sp. KM01. The sequence goes on along the minus strand of NZ_CP058348.1, from coordinate 3,913,429 downwards.
GTGCAAGAAGCCATTACAAGTGCGGAGAAAATCAGAGCGAGCTTCGATGTCATTTTCTATTCCTCATCAAATGAGATACTTTTTCGTGGAAAGCCTTCACCATGGGTGTTGCTTCCCCGGACTTAGCCAATTCTTCAATTAATTCTTTTTGTCGGCTGGAAAGATTGTGAGGAGTGTCGACTAAAATTCGCACCATCATATCCCCTGTGCCAAAACCGCCAATTTTTGGGAAGCCTTTTCCTTTAAGACGGAAATTCTGACCCGAGTGAGTTCCCGGTGGAATGCGAATCATCGCTTTGCCCGTCAAAGTTGGAACTTCAATATTAGTTCCCAAAATTGCGTCGGTATAAGTGATTGGCAAATCCAGAGTCACATCGTTTTCAGCACGCTTAAACAAAGGGTGCTCTTGAACGGCGATTATCACATATAAGTCACCAGCGCTTCCACCAGCAGCATCGCCCTCGCCCGAAAGTTTCAGGCGTTGGCCTTCTTTAACACCGGCAGGGACGTTAACAGATAATTTTGCGGATTCTTCTTTGTTGCCACGCTGGCGCATGAAACTAATTACTTTTTCAGTACCGACGGCAGCTTCTTCGAATGTAACATTCAAAGTATAGCGTAGATCTGTACCTTTTTGTGGGCGACGCGTGCGCGCACCCGCTCCAGGGCCACCACGGGCACCACCGAAAATATCACCAAAGACATCGCCAAAGATATCCTGGAAGGGATCGCCACCGGCTCCACCACCAGCGCCGCCAAAGCCGCCACTGTTGCCAAAACCACCGAATCCACCGGCGCCACCGAAAGGTCCACCGGCTCCGCCGCCGCCCCCAAAACCTGGGCCGGCGTGGCCAAATTGATCATACATTTCGCGTTTTTTTGTATCGCTTAAAACTTCGTATGCTTCGCTGAGTTCCTTGAATTTCTCCTCAGCCTTTTTATCGCCAGGATTTTTATCCGGATGATACTGCATCGCAAGCTTGCGGAATGATTTTTTGATCTCATCCGCAGTCGCTGTACGCGAAACATTTAAAAGGGAGTAGTAGTCCTTCTTAGACAATCAAAGCCTCTTATTCTGGTTTCTTCGCAACAACCACTTGGCCTGTGCGAATAACCTTGTCGTGCAATTTGTAAGGTTTTTTAAACACGCGTGCCACATGGCCGGGAGCTACTTTGTCAGTCGCTTCGGCGCTCAGGGCTTCGTGAATGCTTGGGTCAAAGGCAACGCCTTCTGAAGGGATTTCCGTCACAGAATGCTTCACCAATAGATTGCGAAGTTCTGATGCCGTCATTTCCACACCTTGTTTAAAGGTATTAATATTTTCAGAGGTTACATTAACCTGAAGAGCGCGATCGAAATTATCAACGATATCCAAAAGATCACGGATAAAGCGCTCGCCACCGTACTTCATCAACTCTGAACGTTCTTTGATTGCATTACGCTTGTAGTTTTCAAATTCCGCGCGCAGGTATAAAAAATCGTTTTTATATTTCTCTGCCTGTTCTTGAAGTTTTTGAATTTCAGAAGAGACATCGAAATTTTCAGATGATGCCGCAGAATTGGAATTTTGAGAGTTGTTTTCTTCTGACATGAGGGATCCTTTCGCAATACTTAAGATTGTGTATTCATTAGATATTGTCAATTACGGTAGGTGCAGATTTTTGGAACCTAGACATCTTCTTTTAAGAAGGTTAGCTCCTGGAAAACTTTGTTACTAATAACAAGGCCTTCTCGTGTTAAGGACCAGTGCCCTTCGTCCGCTTGAACCCAGCCATTGCCCATCAGTTTGCTCATTATACTTGAAACCTGATGATAAACTGCGACAGGGAATTTCTCCTGAAGCTCGCGCTCATTGAGGCCACGCATTAAACGCATCGAAGTATGACAAAAGTCCGTGAGGGCTTGGTGCATTTCCAGGGCCTCGACTTGGGATTCAGGCAAATGCAAAGACGGCGAAGTAAACTCTTTGCCTTCGTGCTCCAGAATCTGCTTCTTGTATTCACCAATGGAATTCAAATTCCAATAACGGGTCCCCCACGGGGATTCTTTGGAATACGAATGAGAACTTAGTCCCAAACTCCAATAAGGCTGATCAATCCAGTACAACATGTTGTGACGGGATTCATAACCTGGGATAGCGAAGTTAGAAATTTCGTATTGTTGAAAACCGCGACCTGTTAATTCGCTCGCGATAAAATCAAACATATCGACTTGTTCATCCTCAAGAGCCCGGCCTTTGGAAAGTGGATGACCATCAGGAACTGTCAGACAATAGGGGCTGATATGTTTTGCACCTTGTTCAACAGCGATACGCACGTCGTTTTTGAGGCCTTCAAGAGTCTGAGAGGGCAAAGCAAACAAAATATCAAAGCTAAAATTCAGATTATGGGCCCGCAAAAGGTCCAGGGTCTCCAGCGTCTGTTTCGCAGAGTGCTCGCGGTGAACCATTTTCAACAAACGATCATCAAAAGTTTGAGCACCGACACTGAAACGATTCACTCCGTGGTCGATGTACATTTTCAGTTTGTCTTTGTCGACTGTCGCCGGATTGATCTCGATCGTGATTTCGGTCTCGGGTCCAGTTGTATAGCCATATCTACCCAACTCTTTTATGACGGCTACAATAAGATGAGCTGGGATCAAACTGGGTGTTCCACCACCGAAGTAAAGTGTGTCTAGCTTTTGAGGTTGATAATAGCGATGCTTTTGGCGAATCTCCTCAAACAGCAATTGGACGTACTGATCCGGAGGCAAAATCTTACTTTGCTCATAAGTCGCGAAGTCACAATAAGTGCAGCGCTGAATACAGTAGGGAATGTGAACGTAAACGCCAAAAGCCATGGGAGTTATCTAGAGTATGTCTAAAAAATTTCAACTAAAAAACGGTCTAAAAGTCCTTTTATTAGAGAGTCATAAGTCCCCCGTGGTGTCAGTTCAAATGTGGGTGAAAACAGGCTCTGCTGACGAGAAAAAGGGCGAAGAGGGTATTTCTCACTTTATCGAGCACTTGGTTTTTAAAGGCACTCGTAAATACAAAGTGGGTGAAATTGCCTCTACGGTCGAGGGATCTGGCGGGGAGCTAAACGCCTATACTTCCTTTGACCAAACAGTCTTTTACGTGACGATTTCAAAACAATTCACGGATGTCGCGATGGATGTCATCAGCGAGATGATGGGTTATCCGACATTTGATCCCCAAGAAATTGATAACGAGCGTGAAGTGGTGATCGAAGAAATCAAACGTGGTCAGGACAGTCCAGGCCGCAGATCAAGTCAGCTGTTGTTTTCAAATATTTTCCGCAAACATCCTTATGGAATTCCGGTAATTGGTTACGATAAGGTCGTTAATAAAGTCAGCGCTAAAAAAATTCGTGAATACTATCAAAGTCGTTATGTCCCTTCGAACATGTTCCTGGTTATCGCTGGGGATTTCGATTCCAAGGAGATGAAGACAAAGGTTGAAAAAATGTTCGGCGGCTTTGAGCCATTCAAATTGCGCAAAACATCTCACACAAAGGAACCGGCGCAAAAAAGCATCCGTATTAAAATTGAACAAGCAAAGTTCGAAACAACAACGGGCTATTTGAGCTGGAGAATTCCAAACGTTAAGCACAAGGACATTGCGGCCCTGGAAGTATTGGCAGCCATTTTGGGTCAGGGGGATTCTTCTCGCCTGATGCAAACTTTGCGCATCAGGGAGCCGTTAACAAATTCGGTGGGAACTTTCAGCTATTCAATGCCAGATGATGGATTGTTTGCGGTTTCTTTTAATCTTGAGCAGGAAAATCTGGATAAGGCTTTGTCAGCAATGATTCCAGAGCTGACTCGCATTATTCACGAACCACCTTCGCCAATGGAAATGCAAAAGGCGATCACTAATTTTGCAAGCCACGAAGTTTACTCCATGGAGACTGTGGATAACATTGCGAGAAAAGCCGGAGGCGATGAGTTTTACTATGGTGACCACGATCACTATCGTAAATATATGAAACAAGTTTATTCGCTTAAGCCTGAAGACATCCAAAAAGCTGCTAAGAAGTATTTTAAAGCGGATGCTTTCAGTTTGTCGCTTATGACAAACATGGACAAAAAGATCGCAGAGAAGTCTTTGAAAAATTTCGCTAAGAATTTAAAGAAGTCGTTGGCAGAAACAAAACCTTCTAAAGCCAAACCGGCAAAGTTCGTTCCTAAAAAATTCTCAATCAATACTGAAGCGGTGAAGCACACTCCAGAAACTCAAAGAATTACTTTGAAATCGGGCGCAACGCTTTTGATTCGCGAGCAAAAAGACACTCCTTACGTATCCATGAAGGGGGCTTTCTTGGGTGGTGCCCGCATCGAAGACGGCACTACCAACGGTTTGACGGAGCTATTTTCTAGAAACTGGCTTTCAGGATCTAAGAAATTTACTGAGGACGAAATCAATCACCGCGTGGATGAACTTGCGGCAGGGATTGGTGCATTTGGTGGCAGAAATTCCGTCGGTATGTCGATGGACTATCTTTCCCCATTCGAAGACAAGATGCTTGAGATCTATACGGACTCATTGTTAAACCCACAATTCCCCGAAGCGATTTTGGAACGTGAAAAAGTGGTTCAAAAGAATCAGGTGAAATCTCGCAATGACAATCCATCACAAATCTGCGTGATGAATTTCATGAAAGAAGTTTTTAAAAATCATCCGTATTCACGTGATTTGTTAGGGGACGATAAATCGATCTCTTCCATCAGCCAGGCTTCGCTTCGTAAATACTATAACGACGTTGCTCATGCCAAAAATCTTACTTTATGCGTGGTGGGTGATGTCGATGCTAAAAAATGGGTGAAAACTTTTGAAGAAGTGACGGCGGCTTTACCGGCTGGGAAGAAAATTGAAAATCATTTCCCCATCACCAAAGTGACTCAGAACCGCCACGTATTTCATGAGTTAAAAAAAGAGCAAAGCCACATCATCGTGGGATATCAGGGCCTTACTTTGAAAAGTCCTGAAAGATACACCCTTGAAATTATTCAGTCGATCCTAAGTGGCCAAGGTGGTCGCTTGTTCCTGGAGCTTCGTGATAAGAATTCTTTGGCCTATTCAGTTTCACCAATGCACATGGAAGGAATTGAAGGCGGATACTTTGGCGGATACATTGGCTGTTCTCCGGAGAAGGCCCAGAAATCTATTCAGATGTTAAAAGCGGAATTCAACAAGCTTGCTGATGTTAAAGTTGGCGAGGAAGAACTGACTCGGGCACAACGCTATTTGATTGGTCGTCATGACATTGAATTGCAACGTAAAGGCACGATCTGCAATGCGATTCTATTTGATGACATTTATGGTTTGGACTATCGTGAAAGCCTGGATGTCGCAGATAAGTATTTCGCAATTACACCTGAAGATATTCAGAAATTGGCTCAGAAGATCTTTTCGCAACCAGAGATTATTTCTCTGGTTGGACCGAATGATATTTAGAAATTTTATGGGAGGCTTGCGATTAAAGATCGCGAGCTACTGGTTCGCTTAAGGAAACTTCGCTTGATGCGGTTGTGCTTTTAGGAACCTTACGTTTTTTACCCAAAGTTGCTTTTGCAACAATTCCCTTAAGCTGATCACGAGCATCGTCATCCAACATCAAAGTAAATCCAGATGGAACTTGTGCATTCACGCGCACGGCTTTTTTAAGATCCGGATTGAAAAGCATAAAGTTATCTTCAGACAATTTACTTCTGCGCAAAAGTTCTTTCGCATTGATGCTTCTGGAAAGTTTCACTGTGTGCAGATTCAACTTTTCAGAGTAATTCAAGTCTTTGAATGCTTCTTCGTGGTACTTCTCGGCGAACAAAGCTCCCAAAAATTCTGAATAGAAATTTGAAGAGGCAAAGTCGAAAGATTTTGTTCTGTATTTAGCGATAATCTCACCCAAATCTTGAGATTTAGCTTTTGCCATACCTTTACGAATACCTGGAGGGCCGTGGTTCCACGCTGTGATTGCCAAAGGCCAAGAGCGCTTTAGGATCATGTGGTTTTCTTTAAGCAATTGGGCCGCAGCGACTGTAGCTTTAAACGGAGAGTGTCTTTCGTCGATATTGTCAGTCACAACCATGAATTTACGGCCAGTGCCACCCATGAATTGCCAGATGCCTGATGCGCCCACTTTAGATTTAGCGTGTTTGTTGAACGAGCTTTCCACGAATGGAATACGTGTTAACTCCACTGGCAAATTGTAATTTTCAAAAATCTCTTCCATACCTGGAAGGTATTTCGGAGATACTTCCAAGCCTTCTTGGAAGAAGTTTCTTTGACCAGTTTGCACACGGATATTTTTAAGAGCGAACTTAGCTTTTTCTTTCACTTCACCATCAAGACGGGAAAGTGCTTCCATAACGCGCTTTTCATCGTCAGTTAAATCATCAAGATTTTTCTTTTTTGCTAACGATTTCAACGCTGTCTTAGTTTTTTCAACTTGTTGTTTTACCAAAGCGTCGGCTTTTAGATTTCTCATCCAGCGGTGTTTTGGGGTGTCGGAATTAATGATGTCCGTCGTATCAACCACCTCAAAAACAATCCACGGGTAAACTGAGTGGTGGATAAGGCGTTTGTTTGAATTGTGAAGAGTATAGATATCAAACCAGAAACCCACGCGATCGCGAAGGTTTTCAGGGATATGGAACTCTTCAGAAATCAAATTTTGATAGTCATTTAGGATTTCCTCACGGTTTTCCACAATGCCAGATTCAGCAATGGGACCGGTGTCTTCATCAAGCGCCACGAATTGAGGAATTTCCAGATTAAATCCAGTAGCTTCGCCATCCATTTCAGCATTAGAATCGGCGGCTAGAACCATAGGCTCATTGGACTTTTCAACGGGAGCGGAAGTTTCAGCCAATAGAGTATCTGTATCAACCATTTGAACGGAATTATAAAGAGCCACAACGCCCGTGAGAGCCACGACGGTCATCACGAAGCCCGCGGTGAACTTCTTCTTTTTCGTATCCAATTTGGTAGTCAAATTAACTTTAATCATGCAACCCGCTCTTTCTTCATCTTTGGAAAGAGCAAGCCCGGTGCCACTGTTAAAACCTGTGGAAACCCATTAGATGCGGTGGAACCGTATAGAAGTTATACACTTTGCGCGGAAAGGGCAGCCGTTCCATTTTGATACACCGAGGGTTTGTAAATCGGCAGAGCCTTAAAGTACCGCTGCTAGAGGCGTTTTTCCTGTAGTAAAACTTAAAAAAATGGCGCGTTTTTTCAGTGTAATTTTCATTACTTTCTTCTTGATGATTTCCAACTCTGCACGGGCGGAAAAGTGGGTTATTGCCGTCTCTGAGTGGTATCCCTATGTGTGCGAGACCTGCGCGGGAAAAGGGCCTGGGATCTCCGGCGTGCGCAAGATGCTAAACGATGTCGGTATTGAAGTTCAGTTCGTTTTTCTTCCGTGGGCGCGCGCAATTTCGGATGTGAAAAGGAAGAAATATGACGGTTATTATCCCGCATGGGAGGAAGACTTTACTCCGGGAATGTATTTATCAGACTCTGTCTATCGCTCTCCCGTTGGATTTGTTGAAAGGAAAAAAAGCCCTTTAAAATGGTCAAAACTTGAAGATCTTCGAGGGAAAACCATTGGTGTAGTTATCGATTACGGAAACACTGTGGAGTTCAATCGCCTGGTTGAGCGAGGCCTCGTTAAAGTTGAAAAAGTTAAAGACGATGAAACCAACATCAAAAAAGTTTTAGGTGGCAGAGTGGACGGAGCTTTTTTTGATCTAGTGAATGCGAAATATCTTATTAATAAGCTAGGACCCCAAGCCCAAGAAAATCTTCAGATCAATGAACACGTAATACGGGTCAAGAGTCTGCACGTCGTCTTTGCGTCGAATGCAAAATCCAAAGCTGCTCTTTTCAACCGGCTTTTAAAAAGATCTCAAATTCAAAGACAAATCGACGCCTATCTGAAGGCACATCCTCCAGAATCCGCTACATTAAGCGCTCTCTTGTAGGTTGGAGCGTTGATCGATGCATAAATTTGTCGGCAAATTTCATCTCATAATGAGATTATTTTTCCCCCAAACCAATGTCCAGCTTCTAAAAAACAATTAACCGAAATTCCTTCATCCTTTGTTAGACTTAAAGTAGGGACAGCGGTGAGTAAGGATGAAAGATAAAACCGGCTCGCAAACAGTAGAACTTTTCGTAAGCCCTGAAGGCTATTTTCAGGAGCTTGTATCTAAGGGACTTTACGACCGTAAAGTTCAGACGCTTCCTCTTGTCGAAGCGTATCTCGTAAATCTTCTGAAGCAATATCTAGATGCCAAAGCTCTGTTTGAAGCGGAAGCAACATTAGCCGAAATGTACCTGCACGCGCAAAATGCAGAACAATCCGTGAAGCTTGAAAAGCTTAGAAAGCTTGGCGACCGCGCACTGTACATCAGTGGTTTCTTTGGCGACTCACTCCAAAGAAAAACTGTGGATGTGGATTACTACGCCAACATTGGTGGAGCGGCCTATACCCACTTAGCCCACTGCACGCGCGAGGATGGCCTGGCGAAAGTTTATAAAACGTTCTCAGCGCGCTTTATTGAGTTCGTTGACGTGCTGACTTACATTAGCCAGCATTCCTTTATTAAGTCTGATGAAAGTATCCTTCGCCTCTATGATCGCTATCAGCGGACAGGCTCAGAACTAGCTAAAGAAAAGCTGGTGGAAATGGGTGTTTTGACCCTGCCTCAAGACCAAGTAAAGCTTGGCAAACAAGGGTGATTCCACTAATCTGCGACCATGTTCGGTTTAGGCATGTCAGAAATCATTTTCTTAGCTATCTTGGCGCTGATCGTGATCGGCCCCAAGGAACTTCCACAAGTGGCGCGCACACTCGGGCGCTTTCTTAATGAACTTAAAAGAACGACCAGTGAATTCACTGACGACTTGAAACAGCAAGCGCGTATCGATCCTATCGATTTGTACGATAGACACAAGCAAGCGCCGAAGGTGCCTCCAGAAAATCCGGAAGTAAAGTCAGATGCTGACACTGAAGATCCAGGTGATTGGACTTCTGAAGATCACGTGCCACATGGACAAGTTAATGCGGCAAAGGATTCAACTCCACAACAGATGGAATTTAAAATTCAAAATAACTCCAACGATGACGACGATAAAGGGAGCAAAGGCTAATGGGCTCTTCTGAAGAATTAGACCAAAAAGCCCAATCCCTTTACGAACACTTGGGCGAGCTTCGTTTCCGCCTGGTTCGCATGGTTTGGATTTTGTTGGCAGCGACTGGTATTTGCTATCACTTTAGCGAACAAGTTTTCGACTATATTCGTGCACCGATTGCTCCGTACCTTCCTGGTGGCGGATTGATCTATACGGGCCCGCTGGATAAATTCATCGCACATATCAAAATTTCCTTTGTGTGTGGAATTTTGATTTCGTGTCCGTTGTGGCTTTACCAAGTTTGGAAATTCGTAGCGCCAGGCCTTTATCAAAAAGAAAAGAAATACTCGATGGGGTTTATCTTCGCGGGTTCCGTTCTTTTCATTTTGGGCGCAGCGTTTTCGTACTATGTGGTTTTGCCGATGGCTTTCCACTTCTTGATGAATTACGGTGGCACTGTCGATAAGCCAATGATTTCGATTGAACAGTATCTTGGGTTCTTTACTCAGATGTGTTTGATGTTCGGTGTCTCTTTTGAGCTTCCATTGGTAATTTCAATCTTAGGTATGATGGGCCTTGTAAGCCAAAAATTCCTTAAAGAAAAACGTCGCTACGCGATCATGGGATTGGCTGTCGCTGCAGCAATCATCACTCCGCCAGATTTGATGAGCATGGTGATGATGTTGATCCCGATGGTTTTGTTATATGAAATCGGCGTGATCATGGTCGGCATCTTTGAAAGAAAGCGTGAAGCGCAATTCCGACAAAACGAACGCGAATAGTTCGCTTTCACAGGACCCAGTAAAATTTAGATAATAAAAAAGGGAAACTCCGTAAGAAGTTTCCCTTTTTATTTTGTCTGAATCAAAGAACCGATTAAGGCTCTTCGAATTTGATCAACACCGCACCTGATTCAACAGAGTCACCTTGTTTGACTTTGATCTCTTTGATTTTTACATCGCGAGCCGAGCGCATTTCGTTTTCCATTTTCATCGCTTCCATAATCAAAAGGGGCTTATTCGCTTTCACGACGTCGCCTTCTTTTGCGAAGATCTCGATAATTTTGCCTGGCATACCAGCTTTAAGCTCCATATCGCCGCCGAAACCGCCGCCTTTTTTCAAAGATTCATGCAACAACATTTCGTCATTGAAGATCTTGATAGAACGGAACGAGTTGCGCGTAAACACCGTGTATTCAGTGTCTGAACCCACAACGTCGATCAGGTACGACTTACCTTGGAAAAGGAAGCTGATGTACTCCTCTGCGTGTTTAAAGTCATTCTTGGAAATATCGTGGTGAACCCATTCTTTGCCTTCTTGTTGCAAAGAAATCTTCCATGCATGACGGCCTTCCGTCACATCTACTTTATATTTTTTTCCTCTAAGTTCTGCTTCGAAATACATGTTACGTCCTCAACTGAAGTTTACGACCAACGCTTCTCCATGTGGAGCGAACGTTAAGCTGGCGGATATCCTTCGATTTACGATCGTTGTAGGCCTCAATAGCCGCCGCGATCAAGAACACAGGGTCGTCAACTTGCTTGAACATCTCTGGCTCGATAACTTCGAAGTTCTTTTCGATAAATTGTGTCGTGTAAGTACCGTCACGGAATGTCGGGTGGTCCAAAATAGTTTTGTGAAGAACGATGTTTGTTTTGATACCCGTCAATACGAACTCAGACAAAGCACGTTGCATACGATCGATCGCTTCATTACGAGTATCACCCCAAGTAATAACCTTAGAGATCATTGGATCGTAATAGATCGGAACGTTGTAACCAGGGTAAGCATAAGAATCCACGCGCATGAACGGACCTTGTGGATGTCGGCAAGCGCGGATCACCCCAGGACTTGGCTTATAAGTCACAGGGTCTTCGGCACAAACACGGGCTTCAATGGCGTGGCCTTTTTGCTTGATGTCTTCTTGCTTAAAGCTCAAAGGTTTACCAGCGGCCACACTAATTTGCTCGCGAACCAAGTCAACGCCAGTCACGATCTCAGTGATCGGATGTTCAACTTGTAGACGCGTGTTCATCTCCATGAAATAAAAATCTTTGGTTTTGTTATCAAAGATATATTCAATCGTACCGGCACCCACATAGTTGATCTGCTTCGCTGCGCGAACAGATGCCTCACCCATGCGCAAACGCACTTCCTGAGGAACTGAAGGTGACGGAGACTCTTCGATGATCTTTTGGTTACGACGCTGAACCGAGCACTCACGTTCAAACAAATGAACATGGTTGCCATGTTTATCGCCGAATACTTGGATTTCGATGTGCTTTGGATCGTTGATGAATTTTTCGATGTAAACAGTAGGGTTTGCAAAATAATTCTGACCCTCAGAACGGCAAGCACGGAAAGCGCTTTCCACTTCGTCCATTTTGCGAACGATACGCATCCCTTTACCGCCACCGCCAGCTGTGGCTTTGATGATAATTGGAAGACCAATTTTCTCTGCGATTTTAGTGGCCTCTTCGACTGTTTCAACTCCACCGTCAGACCCCGGAACAGTTGGTACACCAGATTTTTTCATCAAAGCTTTGGCAGAGATTTTATCTCCCATAGATTCGATGTTAGCGACAGTCGGTCCGATGAAAGTGATTCCCGCTTCTTCACACGCTTTTGCAAATGTCGTGTTTTCAGACAGGAAGCCGTAACCTGGATGAACGGCGTCTGCTCCAGATTGTTTGGCTACTTCCAGAATTTTTCTGTAATTCAAATAACTTTCTTTGGAGGGAGAAGGCCCAATGTGGTAGGCCTCATCCGCCAGGAAAACGTGCAAACTATCACGATCGGCATCAGAGAAAACCGCAACGGATGCGATACCAAGCTCGCGACAAGCACGAGTGATACGAATTGCGATTTCCCCACGATTTGCGATCAGGATTTTTTTAAACAATGCCATGTTCGCTCCTACAGAGGGATATTGCCGTGCTTTTTAGCCGGAGTGATATCGCGTTTATTTTTTAGCATTTCCAAAGAATCGATGATGCGTTTACGAGTCAAAGCTGGATCGATAACTTCGTCAGTGTAACCAAGTTCTGCAGACACGTACGGATTCGAGAACTTCTCTTCGTATTGTGCCGTCAAACGAGCTTTTTCTGCTGCTGGATCTTTTGCTTTGTTGATCTCTTCGCGGCTGATGATGCTTACCGCACCCTCAGCTCCCATGACTGCAATTTCTGCAGAAGGGTAAGCCAGGTTCACGTCAGATCTCAAAAGTTTAGATCCCATAACGATGTATGCACCACCGTAAGCTTTACGAGTGATTACTGTGATTTTAGGAACAGTCGCTTCAGCGTAGGCATAAAGAAGTTTCGCACCGTGAGTGATGATACCATTCCACTCTTGATCTTTACCTGGCAAGAAGCCCGGAACGTCAACGAATGAAACAACAGGGATGTTGAAAGCGTCACAGAAGCGGATGAAACGAGCTGCCTTACGGGAAGCTTCGATGTTCAAGCAACCAGCCAATACGTTTGGTTGATTTGCCACGATACCAACGGGACGACCGTTGAAACGGGCGAAACCTACGATAACGTTTGCAGCAAAGTGCTTGTGAACCTCAAGGAAGTAACCCTCGTCCACGCACTCAGTGATAACTGCAAGCATGTCGTAAGGTTTTTTAGGATTTTCCGGGATCAAGTTCATGATCGCCTCAGTCAGGCGGTCAGGACGATCTGTGTTCGGCAATGCTGGAGCATCATCCAAGTTGTTTGATGGAAGGAAGTTCATCAATTCGCGGATTAGCAACAAACAGTGCTTGTCGTCTTCAGCTGCGAAGTGCGCAACACCAGATTTTGCAGAGTGAGTTGTCGCTCCCCCCAAATCTTCTTTAGTTACTTCTTCATGAGTCACAGTCTTGATAACATCAGGACCCGTTACGAACATGTAAGAAGTGTTTTTAACCATGAATACAAAGTCAGTAATCGACGGGGAGTAAACCGCGCCGCCCGCGCAAGGGCCCATGATTGCTGTGATTTGTGGAACTAAACCAGAAGCCATCGTGTTGCGTGTAAAGATATCTGCGTAACCACCAAGTGATTCGATACCTTCTTGAATACGTGCGCCACCAGAGTCATTCAAAGAAATGAAGGGTGCACCGTTCTTGATAGAAAGGTCCATCACTTTACAAATTTTGTTAGCTTGAGTGCGAGACATAGATCCACCGATAACAGTGAAATCTTGAGAAGAGACGTAAACCAATTTGCCGTTGATACGACCGTAACCAGTTACCACGCCGTCGCCCGGAACAACATTTTTGTCCATGCCGAAGTTTGTGCAACGATGAGTAACGAAACGATCCATCTCAACGAAGCTGCCTGGATCTAAAAGAACATCTAAACGTTCGCGCGCAGAAAGTCTGCCGCCTTGTTTGTGTTTCGCAACACGAGCAGCTCCGCCACCCGCCATCGCGGCTTCATTTCTTTTTTCTAGATCGGCAAGCTTTGCTTGAATGCCTGAAGATACTTCGCTCATAAATTCCTTCTTTAACGTTTGAAAAAACGGAAGGCATACTTCTATCAATGAGCATTTGAGTAATCATCTTAAAACGACAGACGCAGAGCATGTTTTTCTGCTCTGCGTTCAGTAGGTATCTTGTTGAATTTATGGGACTAACTGTCCAAGTACTTGAAGTGCCTTTTGAATATTGATTCGGCCTCGAGTTTTTACTTTAAACTCGTGTCCTGAAGTAACGTCAACTGACTGTTCGATTGCGGCTTTAATCTGCTTTGCAGTGGCGTTTGGCTTATAGCTCCATAGCAGAGCCGCTGTTCCAGAGACGAAGGGTGCTGCCATGCTCGTTCCATCCATGTAGGTCGAACTGTTGCCGGGAATCGTGCTTAAAATATGCTCACCCGGTGCCGCCACATGGACAAAATTAAAGCCACTGTTCGACCAAGATGTCATGAAGTCACTCACGCTTGATGCCGCCACAGTGATTTGATTTGAAAGATCAAAAGAAGCCGGGAATTCAGGGTAGACATCGATATCGCGCGCATCATTACCCGCTGCTACGACAACCAGAATTCCTTGGGATTCCAAAACTTGGAACGCATTTCTCAAGGAAGCGACACAGGGAGCGCCACCCCAGCTGGCATTGATGATTTTAGCACCACGACTGGCGGCATATTGAAGTGCAAGAATTGCGTCACCTAAAGAACCACCACCATCATTGGCGATGAACTGTGCTGGAATAATTTGTGCGCGGGGAGCCACGCCCGAAACCGGTCCAAAATTTGAGTCGGCCGCGATAATCCCAGCGACATGAGATCCGTGGGGGCTGGGTGTTGTCGTTGAGGATGGAACAGAGACAAAGCTCGCGCCATAGTAATCGTCAACAATACCATTTTTATCATCATCAATTCCGTTATTAGGAATTTCTCCCGTATTCACAGCAATTCGGCCCGCAAGCTGCGGATGAGTGACATCCACATACGCATCCACAACTGCGACCTTAATACCTTGACCATATACGCCTTGAGTGTAAGCAGAGTTCGCTTTGATCATGCTTAAGCCCCAAGTGTCGCTTACAGACGACGAAGCGTATTCTTTCGTGGCTTCAACTTGAATGCGACGATCGAATTCGACACGGCGAATGTTTTCCAATTGTGGTTCGATAAATTCTTTTTTGAATGATTCAGCATCAGTGCCGGATTCAACAGTGAATCGGCCATCTTCCCACTGAACGATGTATTTGCTTTTGATCGCTTGTCCCATACAAGCTGCAGAATCAAGTGCAGTGCTGTCTGAGAAGACCGAGTTCGACGATTTTTTGCTACAAGCTGTAAATACTAAGACGCAAGCAACCGCCGAGAGTATTTTTTGAACATCCATGTTCACTCCCTGTGCGGGCCCGAAGGTCCCATTTATGAGACTTCATGCTAACCCACACAGGTTAATAGATCGGAAAAAATCGTCCCAATATGAGGCTAGTTTATCCTTAAGCCCATAAACAAAAAGACCAAGATCCCTCGACCTTGGTCTTTTTCCTAGAACCCTTGCCAGTCCTCAATTTGATTTCGAGCCGGCATGTTTTCGGTTCCTTGTGTATCTTCATCTTTTATCGTTAATTTGAACTGATAGATGGGCTGGGCCCAGATATCCCTGCAAGTGATATAGTAGTCGCTCATCGTATCAGCCACATAGTCGTCATTATCAACTGTTCGATCTACCAACGTATTAGTTGTGGCCCTGTTGCTTCCATAGCGTTTGGTATTCGCTGCAGGAATTGTGATGCTGGTGCTTAATCCTGTAGCCATAATAAAGTATTGACCTACGGTTTTCGGGAAATCGGAATAAATAAGAGGGCCTGCGCCGCCCCAGCAGCCAATGTTGGCTTTGGCATCCGCATCGGATGCGCATTTTATTTTCTCGGTACTGCCTGGAGGAACGTAATCATCGACTTTTGACCTTCTATACGAATATGCAGTGAAAGATACAATTGAACAAAAGTCTGCGGTTTTAGACCCCAGCGTAATTATCACGTCGCTGTAATAGAGCTGGCCTTCAGGAATTAAGATATTGCAGTCCTTGGCGCCGGCTTCCGGAGTATCAGTAGTCAGAGCTGTGCAATTGCCTTGGGCGACAAGTTCGGTACCACCTTCCCATCTCGTTTGGACGCCAACATAAAGAGTTGTATTTTTTGGCGTCTGATCGAAATTAACATCTTTCACAGTCGGCGTCGTCGAAGAGGAATCCGTTTCTTTCTTCGGCGGAGAGCCGCAAGAAATGATCGTCGAGGTAAGTGCACTAAGAATAATTGAAAACAGAATAAACTTTTTCATGATTATTCGTTCGGCAGACAAATTTGCAAACTTGAGCTTGTATATTCGAATTGACTAAAAATTGTTTGTTCCCCGAGGAGAAATCAGAACAAACAGGGGGTGGAGTCACACCTTTGGCTGTTTATAAACAGCCTCTAGTCTAGATATTTGTGATGAATTCTTTGAGGAACGAAGTAAACTGGATTTCCACTCGCTTTGCCGTCTCAGTGACTTCGTCATGAGAAAGTTTTTGTGAAGAAATGCCTGCAGCCAGATTCGTGATGCAGCTAAGAGCGGACACGCGAAGGCCCAAGTGATTTGCTGCGATTGTTTCGGGCACTGTGCTCATGCCGACAGCTTTACCGCCAATCATTTTCAAGTAACGAACTTCAGCAGGAGTTTCATAAGTAGGACCGCTTACGCCACAGTAGATACCTTTATGATAGCGAGTTCCCTGTTTTTGTAGGACTTGCTCCATGATTGTGATCAAGCGCTTGTCGTAAGCTTCAGTCATGTCAGGGAAGCGAGGTCCAAGCTCCTTGATGTTCGGTCCCATCAAAGGATTTGTGCCCATCAAGTTGATGTGGTCTTCGATGATCATGAAATCACCAGCTTGCATGCTTTCACCAAAACCACCAGCAGAGTTGGTTAGAATCAAAGTCTCAATTCCTAACATTGCCAGAGTTCTTGTCGGAAACACGACACTTTCCATGCTGTGACCTTCATAGAAGTGATTGCGACCTTGAAGAATAGCGATGGATTGACCGTTCACTTTACCGAAAATCAAATTTCCAGAATGGCCTTCTACTGTAGGAGGGGAGAAATGCGGAATATCTTTGTACGGAATCGTAGTTTCGACTTCGACATCTTTTACAAAGGCACCCAAACCCGAGCCGAGAACGACACCGATCTTCGGTTTCGCCGAAGTTTTTGTACGGATGAAGCTGATCGATTCTTGAAGTTTATTGAGTACCAAGTTGTTCTCCTATTGTCCTTGAGTTTTAGCTCAAAACTTTCAGTATCAAACTAGGCTTTGGTACCTTTTGCAAGGAAATAGTAATCGCAGATTTTAGCATCGGAACTGCAGACATCAACAGACCTTCATCGTCACCATGCAGAGTGAACAAAGTGTCACCAGCCTTCACTTCATCACCAACTTTAGCGTGAAATTCTATCCCGGCTGTAGGCGCAATAATATCAGTTGTTTGCGCGCGACCAGCTTTGATTAAAATTCCGGCAACACCAATGCTCTCCGTATGGAAGCTTTGAACGAATCCGGATTTTTCAGCAGCAACTTTCAAATTGAATTTAGGTTTTGGAACATTGCGAAGATCGCCACCATGAATTTTACAAAGCTCCTCAAATTTTGCGAGTGCTTTTCCAGAAGTTAAAGTCTCAACGGCGATTTGGTAAGACTCATCTTCCGTTTTACCAATTCCCGCAAGAAGCAGCATGTGAGCAGAAAGACGCAGACTTAACTCGCGCGTATCTTCGTAAAGATCATACCCATGTGGACCGATGAATTTTTCATTTTTCATGATCGCAACACACTCATCAACTTCTAAAGAGTTGCCGGCATAGCGACCCAAGGGTTGATCCATATTAGTCAAAAGCGAAGTAACTTTTTTGCCGTAACCTTTTGCAATGTTCATCAAGTTCGTTGCAAGTTCTTCTGCAAGAACAGGTGTTTTCATAAAGGCGCCAGAGCCGTATTTTACGTCAAGTACCAAGCCATCGATGCCTTCAGCCAATTTTTTGGACATGATGGAGGCGCAAATCAACGGCAGACTTTCAACCGTTGCAGTCACATCGCGCAAAGCATAGATTTTCTTATCAGCAGGGCAGATCTCTTTGGTTTGACCAATGAAACAAATATTATTCTTGCGAACCAGCTCGATAAATTCAGGCAAAGGTTTTTGCGTGTTGAAACCAGGAATGGCTTCAAGCTTATCTAAAGTTCCACCCGTGTGACCCAAGCCACGACCGGAAATCATCGGAACGGGGGCGCCAGCCGCAGCCACGATCGGCCCCAAAATCAAGCTGGTCTTGTCTCCCACGCCGCCAGTGGAATGTTTGTCTACTTTAAAGCCTTTAACGGAAGAGAAGTCGACAACTTCACCAGAGTGAAGCATCGCTTTGGTTAAACCTAAAGTTTCTTCTTTGGTCATGCCTTTAAAAAAGATCGCCATTAAAAGAGCAGACATTTGATAATCAGGAATGGAACCACGAGCATAACCCAGAATAAATTCTTGGATCTCGTCGTTAGATAGTTCGCCTCCATTGCGTTTCTTTTTAATAATTTCAGCAGGAAGGAAAGACATTAGTAGCCTCCTTGAGATTGTTGACCTTGAACCAAAGCGACACCAGAACTTGTGCCCAAACGAGTCGCGCCCGCTTGAATAAGGGCCACCGCTTGCTCTGCATTCTTAACGCCGCCAGAAGCTTTCACTTCCAGTTTGTCACCAACGACAGATTTCATAAGTTTTACATCTTCCACCGTTGCTCCACCACCAGCGAATCCAGTACTGGTTTTAAC
The DNA here is from genome assembly GCF_013752535.1 of Bdellovibrio sp. KM01. Lineage (NCBI taxonomy): Bacteria > Pseudomonadati > Bdellovibrionota > Bdellovibrionia > Bdellovibrionales > Pseudobdellovibrionaceae > Bdellovibrio > Bdellovibrio sp. KM01. Next base: position 3,894,983 of record NZ_CP058348.1, on the reverse strand, counting down.
AAACGCAGCTCCCGCCTCCATAGCGGCTTTGCACGCCAGGACTTTTTCTTCGTCGTTGATTAAGGAAGTTTCGATGATCACTTTAACTTTTATACCAGGTGCCGCCTGAACAACAGCTTTGATGTCGTCGCGAACATAATCCAAGCGACGATCTTTTAAAGCACCGATATGTACAACCATGTCGATTTCGCCAGCACCGTTTGCGATAGCAGTACGAGTTTCAAAAGCTTTGCTAACTGAATCCATAGCTCCCAAAGGGAAGCCCACGACGCAGCAAACCTTCACATCAGAACCACGTAACAATTCTGTGCACTGTTTTACGTAAGAAGTGTTTACGCAAACACTGAAGAAACCATGTTCACGCGCTTCCTTGCAGAGTTTTTCGATTTGCGCGGACTGCGCTTCGGGTTTTAGGAGAGTGTGGTCGATATACTTATTTAGCTGCAAGAGGCACCTCATTCAGATTCAAAAGAAAAAGGTACCGCAGAATAAAGTTTAGGGCAATGGCGACTTTGAAAAGAGAAGAGCCCTTGGTTTTGCCAAGGGCTCTTTGTGTTGATCGTTAAAAGTGAGCTGAGTTTTCTAGCCGGTTTTGGCTTTTGTTCCACCCGCGGCTTGGATCGCCGTATCGCCACCACTGGACTGACCCAAGAATGTCTTAGCATCAGCAGCAGAAACTTTTCCTTTGCGAACCAGATCCTCGATATATTTTTCGAACAGAATCATACCTTGGCTTGAACCCGTTTGCATCGCAGACGCCACCTGATGGATCTTACCCTCGCGAATCAAATTCGAAATCGCCTTTGTATTACGCATGATCTCGTAGGCTGCCACACGGCCTTGACCGTCTGCGCGAGAGAAAAGTGTTTGTGCCACAACCCCACGCAAAGATTCTGCAAGCATCGTTCTGATCTGAGCTTGTTGTCCTGCAGGGAAAACGTCGATGATACGGTCAATAGTTTTCGCAGCACTGTTGGTATGTAGTGTACCAAACACGATGTGACCTGTTTCGGCGGCAGTCAACGCAAGGCCGATCGTTTCCAAGTCACGCAACTCACCCACCAGCAGGATATCCGGGTCTTCACGGAGAGCGGCTTTCAGGGCGTTAGCGAAAGTTTTTGTATGGCTACCAACTTCACGCTGATTCACCAATGATTTAATATTTGGATGCACGAACTCGATCGGATCTTCAACCGTGATGATATGAGCTTCACGAGTTAAATTGATTTGATGGATCATCGCCGCCAAAGTCGTGGACTTACCGGAACCCGTCGGACCCGTAACCAGAATCAAACCACGATCACAATCAATCATATCTAGAACTGCAGGAGGAACTCCCAGCTCTTGCGCCGTTTTAATTTTCTCAGGAATGATACGCATGACGGCGCCAAGGCCTTTACGCTGCATAAATACATTGCAACGGAAGCGTCCAATTCCCGGCAGAGTATAGGCAAAATCCAGCTCCCACTTTTCAACAAAGGCTTTCTTTTGCTTTTCAGAAAGAATTTCGAAGATTAGTCCCTGAACATCCTGATTTGAAAGCTCACGATAGTTCAACGGAACCATGTTCCCATGCAGACGCAAATAAGGTGCGGCACCACTTGTAATGTGCAAGTCGGAGGCGCCTTGCTCAACCATGAGTTTAAACAGTTCATCAATCGTTGCCATTCTATTCTCCCTAAATGGTCTAATTCAGTGATCTTTTCGGTAAGTTATGCTCTAATGTTTAAATATTAATTGCTCTCACGATTGTTTCTGGACTATTGAAGAGAGATTGATCTCCCAAAGATCAACAGAGACGACCCAGGAGGAGCCCGTGTCCGCAGAAATTCTCATCAACGTTAGACCTCAAGAAACACGCGTCGCCTATGTTGAAGGCGGTATTCTTACTGATTTGAAAATTGAACGAAAAACTTCACCGACATTGGTCGGGTCTATTCACCGCGGGACGGTGATCCGTGTACTTCCGGGAATGCAGGCAGCCTTCGTGGACATTGGTCTAGAGAAAGCGGCTTTTTTATACGTTGGCGACATCCGCGAAGACGTCGACGACAATTTTCTTTCCAGCGTAGACCGCGAAGAACCTTTGGATGAGGGTGACGACGACAAGCCCCACTCTCATCAAGTTAAAACACCGATTCAGGATTTATTGAAAGAGGGCCAAAGTATTTTGGTACAAGTGGCGAAAGATCCGCTTGGAACTAAGGGTGCACGCTTAACAACGCACTTATCCCTTCCAGGTCGTTTCGTGGTGTTCTTGCCAACGGTAAGACACTTGGGAATTTCTCGTCGTATCGAAGACGAAGCAGAGCGCGACAGACTTCGCCAATTGGTTCAAAAAATCAATCCATCCGGGGGAGTCATCGTGCGAACGGCCGGTGACGGTGCTTCCGAAGAAATGTTGAAAGCCGACATCGAATATCTTGATCGTATGAGCAAAGAAATCTTCAAGCACTACGAGAAAAAGAAAACCCCCGGCGCCCTTCATACGGAACTTGATGTTGAGCTTCGCGCTCTTCGCGATTTGATGAGTGAAGATGTAACGAGCGTTTGGGTTGACGACGTCGAAGTTCAGAAAAAAGTTGTGAAGTTTGTTTCGCAATTCATGCCTAAGTACAAACAAAACATCGTGTTATATGAAGAAAGAAAACCTCTTTTCGATTTGTACGATATCGACATCGAAATTTCTCGTTCGATGGAAAGAAAAATCTGGCTGAAATCCGGGGGATACATCGTGATTGACGAAGCGGAAGCTTTGGTTGTGATCGACGTGAACACCGGTAAATTCGTAGGAAAAAAAGACCTCGAGGACACAATTTTAAAAACAAACTTAGAGGCGGTCCGCGAAACAGCCCATCACCTGCGTATTCGTAACTGCGGCGGGATTATCATCATCGATTTCATCGATATGGAAAAAGAATCTCACCGCGAAAAAGTAATGGAAGCCTTGGCCGAAGAGCTTAGCAAAGACCGCGCACGCACGAACATTGTTTCCATGTCCCAGTTGGGATTGGTTGAGATGACTCGTAAGCGCATCCGTCCAAGCTTGATCAAAACTTTGTGTGAGCCATGCTCTTACTGCGACGGAAAAGGCTATATCAAACGCAAATCTACGGTGGCGAATGAGATCTTCCGTGAACTTGAGCGTGATGCAGACATGTTAACGAATAAGAAAACCAATGTCGTGATCCATTGCCACAGTGAAGTTGTCGATTGGATTTACGAAGTTGAAGGGGAGAGTCTAGAGGGAATCGAAAAGAAACTGGGTCGCTCCGTTGCTTTCAAAATCGAGCCTAACTACCACTTAGAACAATACGAGATATTTTTCGTCTAATTTTGAAACGCACCGACTGAAACAAGGTCGGTGTTTTTCTAAAAATCCATTCATTTTACTCTCTAAATATCCGACGAGAGTACTATGAAACACTTTGTGCTGCTGCTGACATTTTTGCTTCTTCCGCTCCTATCTTGGGGTGAAGTCTGCAGTACAGTTTCTAATTCGGCTTTTGATGCCCTGAATGACCTTTCAAAAAATTCCTGCGAGCAGATCGTAAAATCAAAAGCATGCACAGATCTTTACGGCAAAATGAAAGATGCTGGGGAAAACCCTGCGGATAAAGCCCCGAACTGTTCGGACGGAAATTCTCTGGCCCAAGAGTACAGTGCCTGGAGCTACACTTCCGGTTGCGCAATCGGTGGCTGGAATTTTGTGAAAGACACCTTTGTCGGTATGGGAACTGCTGTTGCTGATGGTGCAAAGAGTGTTGGCAAGCTTGTCGATGACGTCGAACTGGAAAACGCCGCGAATAAAACTTGCGACGCCGATCCGAATGGAAAAATGCAACTGATTGAGCAATACAACCAAAACGTGCCCAAGCTTTTAAAAATTGCAAAACCCTCTGATGCGGTTCTGGCGAAAGTAAATTGTGCCAAAGTAAAAGCGACTATCAAGCTTCAACAAGGCCAAAAGGCCGACGAACTCAGTCTTAATTTGAACCGCAAGATGCTTTTACAAAAAGCCACCCTGACCCCAGATGAAAAAGAGTTGGTCGAGTGGGGGCAAAGACGTCTTCCAGGAACAGAAACAAGTCTTTTGGATGCGGCGAAAGCAAAACTGAAGGAAGTCGGTGTTCGACTGGAGTGCTACAGCTCGCAACAAGCGGCAGCAATGGTTTGCGAAGCCATTGCTGAAGTGGGCACTGTCGCCATAGGACCTGCAGGATGGGCTTTGAAGGCCTCAAGAATGCGAAACATCGCAAAGATCGCAGGCGTTTCCGTCGACGCCTCGAAAGCCACCTCGGGCGCGCGTATGGTGGCAACCGCGGCGGATTTGGAAAAGGCAGCCAAGCTTTCTAATGTTGAGCGCATCGCTGCCGCTGAAAAGTCCTTGGGCCGCACTCTGACATCAGCAGAGCAGAAAGCACTTATCGATGCCCATGAAGTGGCAGCTCAAACAGGGAGAGGTTACGGAACGTACTCAGCAACGGATTTAAAAAATAAAGCTGACATATTAAAGACGGCAGGATTTAGCGATACCGAGCGTGAACTATTAATGCGTCAAGGTCTTGCGGGTTCTCTATCTAGTGGTGCGGCGGCTCGCACGTATTCAAACACCATGCGCCTTCAAGCGGAGAAACTTTTGAGTTCCGGTAAAACCAACGAAGCGAAACAAAGCTTCCGATCAGCGGCGGATTCCTTCGAAGCTGTGGTGAATGATGTAAAACTTACAAAGTCAGACCGTGACTACTGGATGGGCGCAAAAATAAATGCGAACGCCGAAAGATACGACAAAGCGGCGGACTATTTTATTAAGAGCTACAGCAAAGAAACCGGGAATTCTAAGTCAGAGGCAATCTACGAAGCTTTGAAGCGAGAAAAGCAGGAACTCAGAGCTATTTCGAGTCAGAATCCTTCAAGTGTTGCTGCGCAATCAAATTATCAGACGCATCGAAAATTGATTGAGGCCGTCGTGAGTAATCCGCAGCTTCGATTGAGCGACGCGCTAAAGGGTGAACTTCTAAGACCCTAACATATAGGTAAATGTTTGAATACAGGCACTAATTGCGGAACGGCTGGATTCTGAAAAAAGCTGTCTTTTTTATTGCCAAGAGTCGGCTGCACCGATAATCTCTTCTTCTTCCTGAAAAGCTGAAAAAATTAGCATGTAATAGGTTGACAAAGCCTAGTGCGAAGTGGCATTTACGACTGGCTTAATTCGGGTAGCTGGAGGTTCTAATGTACGCGATTATTCGTACTGGTGGTAAGCAATATAAAGTTCAAGCTGGTGATGTTGTTCAAGTTGATAAACTAGAACAAAAACTAGGTGCAGAGTTTGATATCAACGAAATCTTGATGGTTGGTGGTGAGTCCACTCATGTTGGTCAACCTCTTGTTAAAGGTGCAAAAGTAACTGTTGTAGTTACTAAGCAAGCTAAGACTAGAAAAGAAATCGTTTTCAAAAAGAAACGTCGTCAAGGTTACAGAAAATTCGCAACTCACAAACAAGAGTTCACTGAACTTTTCGTGAAAGCAATTTCTCTTGATGGTAAAACAACAAAAACAGATGCTACGCCAAATGTGGTAGACGTTGCTGCGAAACGCACTGAAGCTGCTGAAGCTCGTGTTGCTGCTCGCAAAGACCGCGCTGCTAACAAAAACAAAGGCGAAGAAGTTGTAAAAAAAGCTGCTAAAAAAACTGTAGCGAAAAAGAAAGTTGCTAAAAAAGCAGTTAAAAAGACTGCAAAAAAAGCAACCGCTAAGAAAAAAACAGCTAAAAAAGCTTCTAAAAAAGCGTAATTAAAAGATTTTAAGCGAGGTTAGTCATGGCAAGTAAGAAGGCCGGTGGTAGTACAAAGAATGGTCGTGATTCACAGAGTAAACGCTTAGGCGTTAAACGTTTCGGTGGCGAAAAAGTTCTTTCTGGAACAATTATCGTTCGTCAACGTGGTACAAAATTCCACGTTGGTAACAACGTAAAAATCGGTCGTGACCACACGATCTATTCTGTAATCGAAGGTCTTGTTAAATTTGAGCGTTTTGCAAAAGATCGCTTCAAAGTTAGTGTTTATCCTAAAGCTGTCTAGTTCTAACTAGATCCACAGCTTCGATAAGCACCAAGAGATTTTACAATACATAAAAAGGAGCCTCTCTGGGCTCCTTTTTTGTTGTATATCTCTCCTCAAAGTATTGGTGCTCTTATGAAATTCATTGATGAAGTTAGAATTACATTAGCCTCTGGCCGCGGCGGTCCGGGTTGCGTTAGTTTCCGTAGAGAATCGGGTGCTCCTCGTGGTGGACCAGATGGTGGAGACGGCGGCAAGGGCGGCGATGTAATTATCAAGACTTCGCGACATATCAATTCCCTTTTTGAAATCAGACAAAATAAAAGATACGCAGCTCAAAATGGTGAGATGGGTTTCGGCCGTCAAAAACATGGTGCTGATGGTGAAAACCTGGTTCTGGTTGTTCCTCAAGGTACAATCCTTAGAAATCTAGAGGGTGAAATCGTTGTCGACATGACTGGCATCGATGAACACGTACTTTTGCGTGGTGGCCGTGGTGGTAAAGGTAATGAGTTTTTCAAAACTTCCATTAACCAAGCTCCGACGCATGCTCAACCAGGTGAAGACAACGAAGAGTTGGAAGTTAAGCTTGAGCTTAAATTGATCGCTGATGTTGGTATCATCGGCTTCCCCAATGCGGGTAAGTCGACTTTGATCTCTCGTATCTCGGCAGCGAAACCAAAAATCGCAGACTATCCTTTTACAACTTTAACGCCAAACTTGGGTGTGGTTAAAGCGGGTGACTATAGCTCATTCGTGGTTGCTGACATTCCTGGTTTGGTTAAAGGCGCACACGAAGGTGTGGGTCTTGGTATTCAATTCTTGAAACACGTTGAACGTACACGCGTATTCATTCACTTAGTGGATGCATCGGGATTGTCGGGCCGTGATCCTCTTCAAGATTTTGAAGACCTTAACTATGAACTAAAAATGTATGATGAGAGTAATCAGGACAAAGAGGGTTTCTTCCCTTTGCAGACGCGTCCGCAATTTGTCGTGCTCAACAAAATTGATACTCTCAGCACAGAACAACTTGAAAAACTAAAAATGAAATTCAAAAAAGCGACAGGCTCTGCCCCTTTGGCCATCTCTGCGGTTACAGGGAAAAACATCACAGAACTTGTTACAGAGTTGGGTCGCCAGATTTTGAAGGATGAAGAATAATGAAAATTGGTATTTTTGGCGGAAGCTTTAATCCTCCTCACATGGGTCACATCAATGCCATTCAAACAGTGGCAAAGAAAATGGGCTTGAATAAAGTCCACGTGATACCTGCAGCTCAAAACCCTCTTAAAACACCAGTGGAAGGTCCTTCTGCGGAGCAACGCCTTGAGCTTACAAAGCTTGCTTTTGCTCAGTACGGAGAAACTTACTTCGTTGATGATCAAGAGCTAAAACGCGGTGGCATGAGCTACACAATCGATACAATCATGAACCTTCGTAAAACATACGAAGCATCTGATTTGTATTTGATCGTGGGCGCCGACAAGTTTGAAGAACTTAGTCAGTGGAAAGACTATTCTAAAATTCTGGCTGAAACGAACTTGGTGGTGACTACTCGCCCAGGTTACGACATGCCAGAGTCTTTGGATGAAATGCCTGGTTACTTGAAACCACTTGTGGCGGACTTCGATTTCAACTTTATCGAGCTAACTACGGGTCGTAGCATTCAGTTCATTACTTTGCGTGATATCGAAATCTCTTCCAGTGAAGTTCGTAAATGGCTTCGTTCTGGTAAACCAGTTGAGCAGTACTTGCCACTTGCGGTTGAGACTTACATCAAAGAACACAAACTTTATAGAAACCTTGGCGACCGTATCGGTGACTACACTAAGTTCACTGAATTCTGCGCTAACGTGTTGTTTGCGAACAAAGGTATCAACGTACTTGGTTACGACCTAAGAAAAATCACGGCGCCAAGTGAGTTTGCTTTGATCGCATCTGGTACTTCCACTCGTCACGCGACTGCAATGGCAGAAAACATCGTGATCGCAGTTAAAGAAGAGTTCAATGTTCATCCACAATCCGTAGAGGGTGTTGATGAAGGTCGTTGGGTTTTGGTTGATTACGGTACTTTGATCATTCACGTATTCTATGATTTCGTACGCCTTGAGTACGGTCTTGAGAACTTGTGGAGACAAGGCACAGTTTTGCCTCTTAAAGATCCATACGTTGGGAAACAATAGTAATGAAGTTCATTTTGTACAACCTTGCAACCGCCAAAGAGGCGTGGGCTGACGAAGTCAGCGGGTTGTACAAAAAGAAAATTTCCTTTTTCATTCCCTTTGAAATTCAAAGTCTAAAAGCCAAAAAGTCTGCGCGCGAAGATGCAGACTTTAAGCGCAACGAAGAATCCGAGCTCATTCTTAAAAACATCAATTCAGACGACTACGTCATTCTTTTTGACGAGCGTGGATCGGTTTTGGATTCAATTCAGTTCTCAAAAAAAATCGAAAACATTCTGGGAAGTTCTAAGAAACGCGCGATCTTTATTATCGGCGGAGCCTTTGGGGTCAACGAAGAGGTTCGTAAGCGCGCGGATTTAAAAGTGGCGCTTTCCCCAATGGTCATGAATCATTTAATGGCGCAGGCAATGAGCTTGGAACAAATCTATCGCGCCTTTACGATCATCAAAAAAATTCCGTATCACAATATTTAGTTTGGAATTTGATCGAACCGGCTCCCTGTCAGAGCCAAATAAAAAAGGCCCCGTGAGGAGCCTTTTTTTACAGCCATGGTGGCTGATTGCCGAGTTCTTTTTCTGGATCGCGGCCCAATTCTAAAATTCTGTTCCATTCTTCCGGAAGAAAGACTTCCTGTTCTTGCTCCGCCATTTCTTCATCAATTTTAGGAGGCTGCATGCAGGCGCTGTCTGGATCGAAGGCGTCTTTGGAGCAGATAGAGTAATTAACCGCCGTTTTGTTCCCGCCGATCGCCTCGCCCCATTGAGACAAAGTTAAAGGTTGGTGCGGATTCAACGCCGGATCTAGAACGTAAGCTGTGTTATCCACGCGATAGATAACAGCAACGTGGTACCACCACTCCACCCAACCATTTGGCGAGTTGTTAGTCGCTGCGTGAAGTTCTCCGAATGCGAAAACTTTTTTTGGTGAGATAGCGTGATTCATAATCAGATGTTCTGCCGCCAGTTCAGCACGGGCATAGCAACCGTCATCAGGGAAAAGCCAAGTCAGGCGACGAGGAGTGTATCCTGCTTTCACAAAATAAGAATCACGAATAAAGTAAAACTGAGCGACAAGTTCTTGATAGGAGGGCAGTGCCGGAATTTCATTTAACTTAAGCTGAGACATGGGTTTCGCCAATGACTCGGGACCTGAGCCGGAAAATTCTCCATCAAGATCAGAAAACAAAACATTTCCGCGGCTGCGAGATTGCGCGTCTTGGAACGACTCATTCGCTTGGCGATGTGCAGACAATCCCGCAAAGGCATTCGGTGCAAGTATAACTAAAGCTGTAACCAGACCTGTGATTAATTTCATGAAAATCCCCACCCATTTTGGGTTCTAAGACGCCCTTAGGATCTTGTCAAATGAAAGGCAAGGGGGTGGATTGGGAATTGCTCCAAGAGTCTGCAATGAACTCTATAATCAAATTATTAAACCGCTACATTCATCCCTGTCTGCATTGCGGATCATTGCTGAAAAGCGAAGGTTTGCTGTGTGAACATTGCCGCCAGAGGCTCAACAGTTATTTGGGGCAAAATCTGGAAGTGCGGCCCCTTGCAATCTTTGAGGCTTTGGCGTTGTTTCGCTGGAATCCAGGAACTAGTGATCTGTTATCGACGCAAATTGCGGGGCTTAAGGGATATCATCAGCGACCCGACTGGAGTTATTGGGCCACACGATTTGTGACCAGAAGAATGTTGCAAGGTCTGCCTGACCGAAAAATCCTAGTCGTTCCGGCCCCCTCGAAAAGTCATAAAAAGGATCACGCCCATCAATGGGCGGAAGCCTTGGCAAAGGCGGTCGGGGGAGAGGTGCATCCCTGTTTAAAAAAGGTTTCGACCCGTCACCAGCGTGGCGCAACCCGAGATAAGCGGGTGGAGGTTGTCCTAGAGCTCGATGAAAATTCTTCAGTGGTGTCTGAATTTTGGTCAGAGGCCCTATGGGTATTTGCCGACGATATCGTTACCACGGGCTCCACAGCGCTTGCCGCGTTCGAAGCCCTTGGAAGTCCCCCTCATTTTGAAACTTGGGCCCTGGCTCATAGGACGCTTACTTGCGGAGACTGACCCGTTCTGCTATAACGCCCGAATGTTTAAACAAATCAGTGCCTTAATTTTATCTTTTGGACTTTCAGTCAGTGCATTTGCAGCCGATAAAACCAACGCCACTCTTAAGAAAGTTTCCGTAAAGTATCGCGCAGCGAAGCTTGTGGAAATGTCTGTTGAAAAAACAGTTAAGTCAGACCTGACAGGAAAAGTGACGAAGTACACGGGCACTCTTTCAATTTCGAATAGTAAATTTCGCCTGGAAACAAAAACTCCGGATGAAGCTCTTGTGGTTTATGACGGAGTTACAATCTGGAACGTGCAATATCCGCCGAAAGAATTTGGTGGGGATCCACAGATTGCTCATGGAAAACCAGATAAAAAAACGCGGGGGCAATTAATTGCAGCGACGTTGATTGGTGGCGATATCCAAAAAACTTTCAAAGTTGTGGACGAGAAAAAAGACGGAGAAACTTCATCAACTCTGTTCATCGCCCCCAAAGATGATCTCCCTGTTAAAAATTTGCAGATGATCATCGACTTAAAAAAGTCTGAGATCACAGAGATTTCATACACAGATGACCTACAGAATCTTGTGACGATGAAGTTCTCGGACATCAAGCTCAAAGACAGTATCAAAAAGAATTTATTTAAGTATGAACCACCTAAAGGTAAACCGGTAACAAACCTATGAAGCAAGAAACAGTTGAAAACAAAAAAGTACACTTTATCAGCTTGGGTTGCCCTAAGAATCTCGTAGATTCCGAGATCATGGCGGGAACTCTAATGAAAGATGGCTTCCAAGTTGTGGGCGAGGCTGAAGAAGCTGACACAGTTATCGTGAACACTTGTGGTTTCATCGAAGATTCTAAAAAAGAATCTATCCAGCGCATTTTGGATATGAGTGATCTTAAGCAACAAGGCAAAGTTAAAAAAGTTGTTGTCGCTGGTTGCTTAACTCAACGCTATAAGGACGACCTTGTTGAAGGTTTGCCAGAGGCGGATTTGTTCGTGGGTTCTGGTGAGTTCCAAAACATCTCTAAAATCTTGAAGAACTCTGAAGCTGGTGAAAAACAAAAAACTTTCTTCAATCTTCCAACATATCTTCAGGAGGAAGCAACTCCGCGCGTGAACTCTCAACCGGGTCACCGTGCGTATTTGAAAATCTCTGAAGGTTGCATGAAGCGTTGTGCATTCTGCGCGATTCCTTTGATCCGTGGTAACTTACAATCTCGTTCTATCGACGCTATCGTTGCTGAAGCTAAATTGTTGGTTGCTGGCGGAGTTAAAGAGCTGATCATTATCAGCCATGACTTCACTGACTACGGCTGGGACATCCGCCGTAAAGATCCAACTCGTAAAGAAAGCCCCGTGGAGCTTTTAAAAGCCCTTGAGCACGTTGAAGGTCTTCAGTGGATCCGTTTGATGTACTTGTATCCAGATGGCATCACACAAGAGATGGTTCAAGTTATCAAAAACAGCAAAAAAATCGTTCGCTATTTTGATATGCCACTTCAACACGTAAATGATGCGGTTCTTAAATCAATGAATCGCAAAATGACTCGTGATGAAATCGAAACGGCGTTGATGAACATCCGTGAACACTTGCCTGAAGCTGTGATCCGTACACAATTTATCGTTGGTTTCCCTGGTGAAACTGAGGAGCAATTCGAAGAGCTTTTAAACTTCGTGGCTGAACAGCAGTTCGACCGTGTTGGTTGCTTCAAGTATTCTCCTGAAGAAAACACTCCAGGTGGCCGTATGGACAACCAGGTTGATGACGAAACTAAAGACTACCGTCACGACGCTTTGATGGAAGTTCAACAAAATATTTCTCGTAACAAGCACCGTGATTTCGTAGGTAAAACTATCGAAGTCATTGTGGAAGGTTTCTCTGAGGAAACTGATTTGCTTCTTCAAGGTCGTTTCTGGGGTCAAGCTCCGGATATTGACGGCGTTGTATTGATCAACGACGGTGAAGCTAAGGTCGGCGATATGGTTAAAGTCCATGTGACAGATTCAATGGAATACGACCTTATCGGTGAAATCGTCACTGAAAACTAAGCTTCTAGTAAATACAGAAATAAAAAAGGCTCCTAAGTGGAGCCTTTTTTATTTTAAATCACGTTGCCGCTTAGAATGTGCAGTTCTCCGAAGCACTCTCAAACTTCCCAACCCATTCAGAGACGCGGGAATTTCTTAATACGGTCGTCGCTTTTCTGAAGGCGACAGCGTTCTTTTTATCGTACTTGCAGGCATTCTTATATGCGATCAGCGCGACCTCATATTTTTTAATATCAAACGATGTTGTCGCTAATCCCAACCAGGAGCGTGCTGATTTTGGGTCTGCCTCGGAGCCCACCTTAAAGTATTTCATCGCCTCTATGGAGCTTTTATCTTCTTCCAGGAGGTGTCCATAAGTGTATTGTGCGAACTCTGACTTGGGGAAGCTGTCAGCGGCTTTTTTCAAAGTCGCTTTGGCTTTGTCGTCCTCGCCCATTCCCTTCATGCTAAGACCCAGATTCACGTGAGCATCTGCAATTTTGGGATCTTTCTGAATTGTTTCACGGCAGGAAGTAACGCCGGCTTCAAAAGTTCCATCATTGGTGTTGATCTCGCAAAGTTTCGCCAGGTATTCCGCTTTTTTACCCATATTATCGATCATATCCTGAGCAAGAATGCGCATTTCATAATAGTTGGGTGGCTGACGGGTTTCGTACATTTTCATGAGGGCGTTGTAGGGTGGCTCGAACTTGGGGTTAGATTCGATAGCGAGTTTATAGTTCTCTAACGCCTCTTTCGGCTTCTTCTGCATAGTGTAGGCATTGCCCAGCAAGGAATAAGCTTCGAAATCCTTGTCATTTTTGCTGATCAAATTATTCAAAGCACGAATCATGTCGCCGGTTTCCTGGCGGGCTTCGTGGGCTTTCGCTAACAGCAGAATTGCCTGACGATCAAGTTTATCAATCTGTTTCCACAGAAGCAGCGTAACTTTTTCGTAGTCTTTTTGAGTATAAAATTCCTGCGCCAACTGCACGACGAGTTTTGTGTTTTTGGGATCTTTCTTGATTTCCGCTTTCAAAGCTTCGACTTTATCCTGACCAGAAGTCGGGGTAACCGTTCCGGCAATGGTCGATAATGAGACAAAAGGCAAGATGATTACCACGAGCAAGTGTTTGAAATTCAGTCTGCTTTTCATATGTTGTATTATGACTTAAATGCGCATGCGAGTGAAGAAATCTAAATATTCAGCTAGACTAAAAAAAAATCACGGTCAGGCTGTCATTGAGTACGTATTGATGCTGGTAATTTCGGTATCGCTCGTCTTGATGTTAATGACTCAGATCTTCAAGCCATTCCAGGCATTTGTTCAGTCGTTCATGGGTGACTATCTTGCATGCTTACTTGAAACAGGTGAGCTTCCCGCACTTGGTGCTGACACCACTAAAGAGAGTGAATGTAAATTCAGCTTTCAGGGCGTTTCCGGGAACACTTCAAATTCCTCCAATACCGGAAAATCAAACTCTGGAAGTTCCAGCAGTAGTTCTTCTTCGTCCGATAAAAGCAGTTCCAAATCCAGTTCCAGTTCGTCTTCAAACAGTGGAAGTTATGCTGGCTCAAGCTCTCGTCCACGTGGAAGCAACTCTATCGTCAGCGCCAGAGCACCTAACAAAGGTGTCTCTGGAAATAGTGACGTTGGCGGTGGAAAAGTAATTGAAATCACCCTCGAAGGTGGTGGCGCTGGTACTTTATACAAAGCAAAAAACGGATCTTCTTATGCTGTTGAAGGCGGACGACGTGTGGCCTCTTTACCAATCAGTGGTATGACCGAAGAAGACCGAAAAAAACTCGAAAAGAAAGCTGAAGCAGGAAAAAAATCCACTATAGTTTCGTCTGATATGAGTACGAAACCTAAGAAAACTGCAGTGAAAAAACCGGAAGCGAGAAGCGTCGCAGAAGCTCCGGAAGAACCAGTAACTTTTGGAAATTTTATACGTTGGTTATTCATCGCCGCGTTGATAATTGCACTCGTGATCTTCCTCGGTGGGCAGGCTCTGCAATTTTCCAAGAGTGGTGAAAAATAGCCTGCATCGCGTTTAGAAAAATTCCACATTAAATCTTAAGTTGTCTGTCACCAAACGGAAGTGCTTGAATCAATCGTTTGTTTCGAGCATACAAGGCACTCGCTTGTTTCGAGGGGGCCATTTTTGGAAAATGTGATTGAGATCAATCGCAAGAAATTCTTCACAATTGAAGAAGCACGTCAGTTGTTACCGATCATCTATCGGTTGACTGATGAGGCCAATCGCGAAGTGAAGCTTCATGTGAACAGGATCGAAGCGTATTCCGATAAGACTCATCCTTCTGTTGTTGTTATCGAAGAGCAAATTAACGTCATTATTGATCGCTGGCAGGCCAAGATTGAAAAATTAGGAGCGGAGCCCAAGGGTCTATGGATGGCTGATTTTGACAGCGGCGAGGGCTATTTCTGTTGGAAATTCCCTGAAACCCAGGTTGGTCACTTTCATGGTTACCACGATGGCTTCTCGGGCCGAAAACCCATCGACAATTAAAAACCCGACTTGAAAGTCCAAGGGGTGAGCGTATATTGAGCGCATGAGAATAGCTCTGGCGCAAATCAACCCCACTCTTGCTGATTTTAAAACCAATAAAGAAAAGATTTTGGATTATATCCACCAGGCGCAACAGCGTAAGTGCGAAATGGTGGTATTTCCGGAATGTTCACTGTTTGGTTATCATCCCTTTGATTTATTGGAACGTGAACAAATCGTTAAAAGACAAGAAACCGAAATGCGGGATTTACTGAAAAAAATTCCCAAAAACATCGCCGTCATTTTCGGAGTCATCACGCGCAATCCAGATAAAAAAGGACGTCCTTATTTCAACTCTGCTGTTTTTGCAGTTAAGGGTCAAAAGCCACGTCTTTTCCATAAACAGCTGTTACCGACGGGTGATGTTTTTGATGAAGCCCGCTTTATCGAGCCCGGAGATATGTCGAAAAACTATTTCACCTGGAAGGGTAAGAAGTTTTTCCTGACTATTTGCGAAGATATCTGGGCCTGGCCGGATGCTAAAGGTCACTCGGCATATAGAGTGAACCCATTGGCGAAAGTAAAAAAACAAAAAGTCGACATGGTGATAAACTTAAGTGCCTCGCCTTACTTCGTGGATAAGATGAAGCAGCGTGAATATGTCACCCGTAAAACGGCTGAGTATTTCAACGCGCCTATTTTATATGCGAACATGGTCGGTGCGCAGGATGAAATCATTTTTGATGGCGCAAGTTTTGTTTTGGATAAAAAAGGCAAAAAGCTGATGACCTGCCTTCCTTTCGAGGAGGATCTAAACGTTATCGATCTCGACACAAAAGAAGTGTGGAGTAAGAATCCCAAAATCCAAGGTGTCGAAGAACTTCGTCGTGCCCTGGTTCTGGGTATTCGTGATTTCTGCGCAAAAACGGGAATGAAGAAAGTCCATTTAGGCTCCAGTGGCGGTATTGATTCCGCAGTGGCAGCAGCTCTGGCGGTGGATGCAATGGGACCTGCGAATGTGACCACCCTGGCTTTGCCGGGCCCTTACAACGCATCGATGAGTTTAACTTTGGCGGAAACTCTGGCGAAAAACCTTGGCGTGGAATTCAAGGTCGTTGAAATTGCGCCTATGTATGAACAAGTGGTGAAAGGTTTGGAAAAAGGCATCGGCCTTTCCGGATTTAGTGTTGTGAATGAAAACCTGCAGGCTCGTTTGCGTGGTCTGACACTGATGGCGTATTCGAATCAAAACAACAGCATGCTTCTGACCACGGGTAATAAGAGTGAATACGCCTCAGGCTATTCAACTCTTTACGGTGATATGTGCGGTGGTTTGGCGCCCTTGGGAGACCTGACGAAACAACAAGTCTATGCGCTGGCAAAACATTATAACAAAGAAGGCGAAGTGATTCCGGAAACAATCATCACTCGCCCTCCATCAGCAGAGCTTCGCCCAAATCAAAAGGATCAGGATTCACTGCCAGAGTACGATGATTTGGATAAATCTGTGGTGTCTTTGGTTGAGCAGTTTAAAGAACCAAAAACTGCGGCAGATAAATGGTTGTATCCTGTGCTGATGAGAACTGAATTTAAACGTTGGCAGGCGGCGCCGATTCTAAAAGTTTCTCCGCATGCTTTTGGACGGGGACGTCGCTATCCGATTGCTCACAAAGCTTAAAGCTTGATTGAGAATAAAAAAAGGCCGTGTGTCCACGGCCTTTTTATTTGAACTAATCTAGGAAAAACTAAACGCCGAAGAAATCCATTTGTTTCGGTTGGCGGACGATTTGTGGGAAACGCAATTCAGGTTTACCAGTCAAAGCCACCAAGTTAGCAACTTGAGGTGCTTGGCCGCCCACAGAAATTCTTTTCAGCATTTGAGTGAACATATGACCCAAATAAGTCGCATCTTCTTCAGCTCTATGGAAATCAGTTGTTGGAATTTTCAAGTGTTGAACCAAAGTGCCCAATTTGTAGTTTGGAAGGCCCGGGAATACTTTACGAGCGATTGGCAAGGAGTCCAAGACGATCCCGCGTGGAGCTTTTGATTCGTATTTCTTTACGTCTGCAGTCAGGAACTGGGCATCAAAAGGAGCATTGTGCGCAACCATGATGTCATCACCACAGAAGTCAGCCAAAGAGTCCAACAACGAGTCGATCGTTGGTTTCCCTTTTACCATATTGTCGTAAATGCCATTCACTTTTGAGGCACCAGGAGCAATCGGGCGAAGTGGGTCAACAAGAGTCGCAAATACGGCCTCTGGTTCACCGTTAATGAAGCGGACAGCCCCAATTTCAATAATTTGGTCTACGCCAGGTACAGTTCCAGTTGTTTCAAAGTCAAAAGCTACAAATCTCATGGCATAATTGATACAAAATGGCAGAGGCCCTTTCAATGAAAGACTGTCTGTTTAGAGGAGATTTCCGCCGTGAAGCCTAAGTCTGGAAAATATATAACCTTTTTGCCGGACGGCATTGATGTCTTGGTGAGTCAAAAGGACCAGAGCGTACTTGATGTGGCTGTGCGTGAAGGCTTCGCTTTGGATCACACTTGTGGCGGCTTCGGAACTTGCGGAACGTGTCGGATTTTTGTTCGTCAGGGACTCGAGAAACTGCCTCCACGAAATGATATTGAGGCGGATATCGCTGAGGATCGTGGATTTCGGGATTTTGAACGCTTGGCCTGTCAAACCGAGCCTATCGATGGCTTGGTAATCGAAAGACCCACTAAGGATGCACGTAATAAGGATTAGTATAGATCCACGTGACCCATTTTTTCGCATCGGGAATTGGCATCGTCGAAGTCACACGCACCTGAACGCGGTAAACGCCGGCTGCTGTGATGGGAAATGAAGTTTCCGGCTGATTGATGCGCGCAACAGCTTCACCATTGCGATAGATAACGATTTCAAAAAATTCTTTAGGCGTCGTCGGAAGTTTTACTTTAAGGACCATGCCCTTTTTAAACTTCATCTCGGAACCCATCATGTAGGACTGCTTTTCGTCATCGATCGTCGCAACAAAACCCTTGGGATCACCCAGGATATCCATCGCCATATAGAAATTCCCTTGCTTAAGCGCATTGAAGATCTTGGCGCGGTCGCCGTTGAAACTTCCTGTCAGTTCAGACTTAAGCATCACGTGATTACTCATAATCTCAAAGGAACGCTTGTAGCTTGGAAAGCGAATAAAATAATTTGCCAGGGGAATCGCGCGGGCGTTGGCCTCTGCACCAGCATAGACAACGATTTTGCGTTCCATGGAAAGCTTATCCAACAAAGCAATTTCGTCAGTAGGCTCAGAATAAAGGCGCAGAAAAGACAGCCGCGGATTAAATGGATAAATTAAAAAACTCCAGATGGTAGAAAGTTTTGAATCCTGCCAAGCGCGGTTCGAAAGACTTTTTAGATTCCAAAGTTCAAAGCCATCAAGACCGGAGGGAATTTCCCCGCTCCACGTGAATCCGGCTTTATAGGGATGTGCTAAAATCGTTAGAGAGTCTTTGTTCGCCCCTGTTTTTTGGGAAAGTAAATCGGCCAGCGTCACTTGCGCATCGCCAAGACTGCTACCGATGCTTTCTTGAGATAAGGAGTAATAAATCAGTCGAGAATCCAGATAGCTGTACTTCCCTGCGGAAAGCACCATCAGGTTCCCGTGATAAGATTCAAAACTTGTTGGCATGTTGAACAAATTCAAATCTGTAAAAATTAAAAAATCCAGATTCGCGAGTTTTGCAGAGGTGATGACAAAGCTGGGAGTGGCAGACCCGGACGACAAATCGGTGTGAACGTTCATCACTCCTTTATAGTCGTAATAGTTAGAGGAGTGCGCAGCAGAAAGCTGTCTTGGCACAATCGACGTGTCGAACTGGTTTAGATAAAATCCAAACAGGAAATAGAAAACCAGCAAGAATGAAAAAGCGACTAGTGATTTCATGGTCGTGTGAATTCCAAAACAACAAAGTCAGGAGCGATTTTCTTAATCTCCTGATAAGTCCATTGTTGTTCGGAAAGCCACTGGGGTAAACCATTGCCTTGATGCTTCACTAAATAAAACTTGTTTCCGGCGGGTTTTGCTTCGGGAAGCGTGTCGAAAAAGTCAAAACGACTGATATCTTTCAGTTTAAATACGGGCGATTTGCTGAAATACCACAGCGAAGATGACATTTGATAGGAGTCGCCATACAGCGGCTGATATTCAGCAGTTTCTTGCGCTAGATTCTGAAGAGCAAAAGGCTCGTTAATCTTTGGATCGATTGTTCTGAATCGTGGCACAAACAAAATCACTACAGCGGCAGCTATAATCGAACCAAAGAAGCCAATATAATACTTTTTCCACTGAGACATGCGTGGGTGCATTGCCGCCAGCATAAATACCGCGGGATAAGCGATGATGGGCCAATTCGCTTCCACCAGGGCCTTAAACGAAGTGCCCAGGAAGAACAACAAAGGTAGCCATGCGAAATACATCAGATAACGAACAGGTTTTGCGGGCTTTATGCGAACGGCGGCCCAAAGAACCCAAGGGAAGATAATAACGATCTGGGCAAGGACATAAGAAATCGTCCACTCAGGATTGTAGTGCGGTCTTTCAAATCCATGTTCCAATTGAAATCTAAAAGACGCGAAATCATTTTGATAGTTCCACAGAATCACCGGCAGGCAAAATAACAAACCCGTGATCAAGGTGGCGGGAACGAGTTTCCAATGAACCGCGTTCCATTTCTTTTCCATTATTAAATACAAAAGAAGGCATGGAACAAAAAGAACGATATGGTATTTCGCGCAGAATCCTAAACCCAGTGCCACACCAAATGCGGCATAGCTCTTAAGATCTTTCTTCTCCAGCACCAGATCAAGATAGTAAAGACTCACGATCCAGAAAAATATCACTGGCAAATCCGGCGTAACGATCAACGAACCAAATCCCAAAAGGGGAGAGAACAAAACCAGGTAAATCCAAGTGCGAATCTTTTCCAGATCCATGTGCTTGCTGAGCAGTTTAATTCCTACCCAAATCGAAGCGTGCCCCAGAATAACTGCAGGCCAGCGCACGGAATGCAGAAAAGGCTCAAGAAAATGTCCCAAAGAAAACAGCCATGCCACCATCGGTGGATGATCGAAATAACTTAGTTGCAGACGGTGAGACCAGACCCAGTAGTAAGCTTCATCGGCACTGAGAGGAATCAGTGCCGCAAGAATCAGTTTGACGAAAAGGCTGATAAGCCAAAGTCGTTTGAGGTCTTTCAAGATTAATAGCTCAATTTAATTGGCTTGCCCAAGTCACCCGGGATGCCCAATTCTTTTCCGTTCAAGATCAAATTTACAGCGCCGCCATTTGAGAAATTAATTTTCAAACCGCTTTTGCTTTTGAATGTATGAACTTGTTCCGCAGACAATTTGATTTTCTGTGGTTTGCCATTCGGAGAAGAGTATTCTATTTCAACCGTATCGAGTGCTTCCACGATCAGCTCCACTGGCTTTGGTTTTTCCGGAGTTGGAGAAGCCGATGGAGAAGGAGAAGCAGTCGCCGTCGCAGCAGCACTTGCCGTTGGTGATGGAGAAGCTGATGCAGATGGGGTTGGTGAAGGAGTGTGAGTTGCTGAAGGACTTGGCGATGCCTTTGGCGTCTCAGTTGCTGACGGCGTAGGAGATGCTTTAGGCGTCGCAGTCGGTGTCGCTTTGCTGACGGGCTCGGTTTTGCCAGCATCTGCCTTGGTCAAGTTTTCCAATGGAGATGTGCTTGGCGTTGGACTTTGGGAAGTCAAAGGCTCTGTCAAAGTTGGAGCTTCTCCATCAACAGGAGTTACACCTTCCATTGTTTGCGCAACGGACGGTGGAATTTCTGCTTCTTTGGAATATTTATCGATCATCTTTTTCGTAAAGATAATAAGTCCCGCAAGTACACACAAAAGAACCGCCGCAACGATTGTCTTGGTGTTGTTTTTTTTGTTCAAAGGGGAGTAGTCGTTGCTGCTGGAAGCAGGTGCAGATTTACGAATTGGCGTAACTGTCGCCTCAGCAGAGTCTGTTGTTTCAGATTTGTTTTCGACGGCAGTATCTTTTTCAGGGGTGCTGCTTGGGCGGATGTAAGGTTGGGGGCGAGTGCTGCCCATTTCCTCATAAAAGCTTTCAAGGATCTTATCTGCATCCAAACGCAGAAATGTGGCATAGCTTTTTACGAAACCACGCAAAAATGTCTTTGCAGGAAGCTGGCTTTCGTCACCTTCTTCGATGGCTTTCAAAACTTTGCTGCTGATTTTAAGAGACAACGCCACTTCATTCAGAGAGAGGCCTTTTTCTTCACGAGCTGCCTTTAAAATCTCACCTGTTTTCTTCATTATTGTCCCTTTCGAATCAGATCCAGCATGCCCTTGGCTTTGTCGCGGTATTTGCCATCTGGATAGTAACGAATGATTTCTTCAAAGCGCGCGATAGATTTGGATTTGTCGCCCACACGGTAATAAGCCAGTGCGCTGTAATAGTGAGGCTCGTCGATTAGATTCTTCTGGCAAAAGCCAATGGCTCGATCCAAAGCTTCTGTAGCTTGTGCATACTTTTTTTCTTCAAAGAAAGCTCGACCATAGTATGAGTTTGCCCAGCAATCATCCGATTTAGTCTTCAAAACGTTTAAGAAGGCTTCTTGGGCAGCAGCATATTGTTTTTGGTTGAATTTGGAGAGGCCATAGTTGGTGAAGGCTTTGTCGACTCCGGAATAAGTCAGGTCATTGAGTACCAGAGTCAGCTCTTTATCTGCCTCTGCGTATTTTCCTTCTTCGATCAATACACGCGCCAGATTGTTCCGGGCATCGGAGTATTTTGGGTTCATCGCGACAGCTTTGCGGAATTGTTTTTCTGCAAGATCATAGCGTTCACGCATGAATAGCGCTTGGCCCATACTGTTTGGTACAGCGGCGTTCGTGGTATCAAGCTCTTGAGCTTTTTGTAGAGCCACGATCGCATTGGGATAGTTACCCTCTTCGATAAAGGCATTGCCCATTCGAAGATATAATTCCGACTTTTCTTTGTTCTGACTCCAACTTGCACAGCCAGCCAAAGCAAGCATGCAAGCAGCGATAATCCATTTACGCATGTCTAAAAAGGTATCATTAGAGAGCTAAGAGTCAACCCTGAGCTCAGCAATAGTCTCTACATGGTCTGTCTGAGGAAACATCTCGAATGTTTGCATTCGCTCGAGGCGGAAATTTTTGCCGAGCTTTTGCGCCCATGCAAAGAACCATTTTAGATCACGCGCCAGGGAAACAGGGTGGCAACTGATGTAAATGATCTTTTGCGGAGCTGCTGCAGCTAAGGATCGCATGATATATTCGCTGGCTCCGGCGCGGGGAGGGTCCAGGACCACCAGGTCCTGATTTTGAATATCGGCTCTGCGCATGTAGCTTTCCACATCCGACATAAAGTAGCGAAGACGCTTATCTTTATTTAAACCTCGACCACGTTCCACTAATTTAGGATTAAGTTCGACTGCGGTCACTTTGGCAGATTTATACTTTTGCATTAACGGAAAGGTGAAATTGCCCGAGCCCGCGTAAAGGTCAAAAACCTGCGGGTACTCAATTTCTCCGGCCCAATTCAAAGTCGTTTCTAACAAATGTGGATTTTGGAAACGGTTGACCTGAGAAAAGCCAATACCATCATCCTCATCAGTGATTAGACCATAACGGACTTCTTCATTTTCAGCGATGTACATTTCTAAGCGCAAGAGATCGCGAGATTTTTTATCTGCGGCCCATTGTCTGACTTCGGCAAATTTTTTCGTCAGAATTTCCTCGGTGATCGGGCAATCATCGATTTCCACGATTTCATGGGAGTTTCTTGCGAAAAATCCGAAGCGACCATTGTGAAACTTAGGCTGAATACGATTGCGATAGCGGAACGAACGAGGACTGGCCTGTACCGGCAGATATTCGAAATTCAATTCTGGATTAAATTTCTTAATCGTCTCAAGAACCAAAGATTCTTTTTGATTTCGTTGTTCGTCTTCAGTGATTTGTTGCCAGTTGCAACCACCGCAAACATCCGCTACGGGACATGGTGGAGTTCTGCGTGAAGGGCCCGGTTTTAAAATATCAACGATTCGAGCTTCAGCAAAATTTTTCTTGGCTGTCGTGATTTCTACGAGAAGTTCGTCTTCAGGCGCGGCGAGTGGTACAAAAATAACAAGGCCATCGTGGCGGGCAATGCCCGCGCCCCCGATGGCCATTTTCTCGATCTTAACTTGGATACGAGAATTTACGTTCACAAACTACACGTTGCAGATTTCGTGTTTTTCGAAGAACAAAGCAAGTTCGCGAGCAGCAGATTCAACAGAATCAGAACCGTGAACTGCATTTTCGCCCATGTTGTCACCGAATTTAGAACGTACTGTGCCTGGGTTAGCTTTTTTAGGATCAGTTGCACCCATGATTTCGCGGTTTTTCAAAACTGCGCCTTCACCTTGCAAGCACATCAACATAACTGGGCCAGAAGTCATGAAAGAAACTAGTTCGCCAAAGAATGGACGAGCTTTGTGTTCAGCGTAGAACTCGCCAGCTTTATCAGCAGTCAAAACTACGATTTTAGCAGCAGCGATTTTCAAACCGTTTGCTTCGAACATGCTGATGATGTCACCGATAGCATTTTTTTTCATAGCGTTTGGTTTGATGATTGAGAATGTTTGTTCGATAGCCATTAGATATCTCCTTGTTATTTACAAACTGTATATGTGATTTCAAAAAATTCTGGTGTTTTATGGAACTGGGTCGTGCAATTCCACTCGCGAACTTGCAGAGTGATCAAATTGCGGATCTCAACCACTGTTTGAATTGCCGTTCCTGTGGAATCATCGGCCTCAGCGAAACCCTGGCCTTTAACGACATAGCGAAAATCAGGATTCAATAGATTCAAAGTTTGTTCGACATCGTCCATTGCCATGATAGCAACTTCCTTGATGGCGCCTGCATGAGCTGTCGACGATGCCAAAAGCAAAGCCATGACGAAAAGCTTCTTCACAGTGGTCTCCCTTTTTTAAGGTCCTCTTGTTAGCCTTGGGGAGACCCTGCTGTCAAGCATTCCGTCCTAATTTCGCAAGTTTACGTATTCCTCTAAGGCATTGATAATATGGTACAAAGAGCTGGATTTGGAAGAATTTCCAGAAAAAGTATCCTGAGCTGAAAGCTGGTCGTACCACATACCCTTTTTCGGGGTCTCAAAGAACTTAAACAGGGTATCCATCCCGTCATCGGCGCCCTTTTGGTAGGCAGCTTTTTCATTGGCAGGCACTTCAGTTCCTAAACGAACCGCCGCCTTGATGCGCTCGCATTGCGGCCAGAAACGTGAGGAAATCAATTTTGGAGTGAAGTCGCTCCACATTTCATCATAGGCGATCTTACGAACGGGATCAGTTCCATGTTTCTCGGCCAAAAGGAATAGATTGTGGCGAATGGCCTTGCAGTCTTTTCCAGTCAGTTCTTGATAAAGTGAAAACAACCAAGACCACTCGAACTGATGGCCGGGTTCGTAGATAAAGCGACCATTTTCACGCAAGTGATTCCAGTTTTCGTCGAAGTATTCTCCCAGCACTCCCGTATGCGAGTCGATGAACTTCGTGATCGCCAGTTGGGCAAGTTCCTCGCCCAGCTTCCACCACTCTGGATCTTTATCGATTTGCATCCACGCGATCGCGGATTCAAACATGTGCATGTGCGGATTTGATTTGTAGCTAACAGTTCCCTTTTCATCGAGCTCGGTAAAGCCACCAGCTTTCACACTGCGCTCACGATAAAGATACTTTACCAGTTCCTTTGCACGCGACTTGTATTCGGGTTTTGGATCCAGCCGATATGCTTGTGCCAAGCCGAATAAAGCGAAAGCTTGAGTGTATAGATCAGGATTCAAACTTTTCGGAGTACCATCTGGATTAACAGAGTAAATAAATGCGCCTGATGGTTGCGAGAATTTTTCAACCATGTATTTGGCGCCCTGTTGAACTGCGAAGGAGGCAACTTCTTTAGAAACAGTCTTCATTCGTAAACCTGTTAGGAAAGAATAAATCTGACGAGACTGTACCATCGCACGACGAGGCAGATCCATTGGTTCGCCTTCAAAAGTCAGGCTTTCAACAAAGCCGCCGTTTTTGCGATCGATTCCTTTTTCGCTCCAAAGTGGAAAAACATTTTGTGTAAGCCAGTTTTTAGAAAATTCAATTCGTTGTGATGGATTCATATTGCTCTCGGTTCATCAGAAAAAGTTGATATCTGAAGAATCAAATCCAGAGAGCAAATGGTCAAGGCATGTTTAAATTTTGTCGCTGATCAGTGATGTCTTGAGGAAGGTTTCGCCTCTGCATTGGCCGTTTTCGCAGCCATTGAAGTTGACGCACCCTCCTTTGGTTTGCACGCGATAGATGTCGTCTTCAAGGATGTCTTCAGCGCCACGACTTAGGATGCCGATAACCTCGCCTTGGCGATTGAAAAGCGGGGAACCAGAGCTACCTGAAAACGTGTCGACTGCGACTTTAAAAAAGTTCTTATCTGGTGCCGCATCTTGAATTTTTCCCAGATCTTGCTTTAAAGGAAGTCCCAGGGGATACGACATGCTTAAAACCGTATCGCCGTTACTCAGTGACTGCGTTGTGGCAATCTGCGCAGGGATAACCTCATCAACATTTCGATCTAACTCAACCACCGCATAATCCAGTGTGTGATCAATCCAGAGAACTTTTTTGCAGCTGTAAATCGCAAGATTCTGGGCGCCCTCGGTTGCGCCAAAGACGAATTTGCCCTTTTCACAGCGAGAAGCTTCCTGCATGCAGTGAGCGGCTGTCAGCACTTTGTTAGGAGCCACTAAAACACCGGAACAAAATCCGATGACCCGCTGATCTTGAAAACGTTCATTCTCGCACAGAGGATACATATCTTTCAGGGAGGGAAAGTTCTTGCGAGTGCCGTCAAAGATCATCGCGGTCGCTTGACCAACTAGATATGTGCGATCCGAATCGGTTACCTCCTGCCGAGAATCTCCATCATAATACGCGGCAGTCCCGTTAATAGGTCCCATGCTGCCGGCCTCTTTGGCGCCACATGCAGCGAGTAAAATTGGAAATAGCACGACCCATGATTTCATAGAATTGCATCATAGCAGAATGGGTTTTTCAGAGGGAAACTAATGGCGAAATGGAAATTTCTTCTGGGTGAACTGTCGAGAATTTTGACACAAATTCAGAACGATTTTATGACGAAATAGGGGATCACGACATACAGCGTGATATCGCGAACCAGGTAATAGCTAACGATAACTGCAAACATCTTCCAACCGTACTTTTTACGGAGGGCCCGAAAGCCGCCTTCTTTATAGGTCTGTTTAACATCCTTAAGCACAAGATATCCTGGGATGGGAAGTTTTCGCTCTTGTAAAAGAATATATCAGCTTTGGAGGCTTCGTCTAGAAAGCAGGATCTGTTTTCAATCAGTTATTAATTGGAATTCCTCGCTTGCCTCGTGGCAAAGGAGGGGTTAAACGGGTCCTCAAATAAGAGGTAGTCCATGAAATCATTGATTCTAGCCGTTTTGATCCAGTTGCCAGTATTTGCAGTGGCGTCTTTTACACAATTGAACTGCACCACGATCACAGGCGATCTAGTTCGTATTCAAACGGATCGTTCCGTTGATCCACAAAGCCCATGGGTTGGTTTCAGCACGATCAATGCGCACCTGACTGTGAAAGAAGATCGTTCTAACAATCTTTATAAAATAGATATCGTGCTAACTCCAATTCAAGGCAGTGGTGATTTGAATATGCGTGGCGACGCTACTCAAGGCGGAGTTTATCTGCAACTTTATCCACAGATTGCGAATGGCAAGGCGACAGGAAAATACACAGGTCAATTGTTCGTGAATGACCTGGATCAACGCCGTTACTTTGATTTTCGCAGTGAAGGCAATGAACCAGGTTTGGTTTGTCAGTAATCCTAGCGAGTACCCTTGGCGTTTTCGGTTGCTGATTTAGCAGCTGAAAACTCAGTATCGTCAGAAAGTTCAGACTCTACCGCTTTACAAGCGTTGTAATCTTTTAACAGAGTTTGTAGGGAGCTTGGTGTGCTTTTCACAACGTTGGGAAGTGCACCCATGTTTGTCAATTCCAGTTGTTTTTTTGCTTCCACAAAAAACTCGTCAGTTCCCTCGTGACGATAATTTACTTTTCCAGAAATTTCCGCACACTCTTTTATCTTTTTTAGATCGATATCAAATCCACCGGATTCGACTTTGTTGATAAGCTCTTTACAAATTGCCGCCGTTTGCACGTCACATGAAGTGGCCATCACAGCTTTTCTAAATTTACATTGAGCCTGCCCCAGCACCTTTCCTTTATTATCAAGCTTAGTGTACTGAAGATACTTTCCGGTGCTATCGCCATACACGCGAGTGACATACTCGTTTTTTTTAGAAACGATCTTATACAACGTGCCGTTGCCACGTTTTTCATAAATCTCATTGCCGTTTGATTTTATGACAGACTTGTAGCCATCAGCGACCAGCTCCGCAGAGGTTTCACCAAAGCCATAAGTTTTGACCTGATCAACAGCGTGAGCAGTCGAAATGGAAAATAAAGTTAATAGAATGATCTTATTTAACATAGCTTGCGTTCCTTGTTGCTTCAATCATACGGGACTTTGGAACCCATGCATATCCATCTGCTGAATCAAATTCTGCAGACTCTGGTTTCCAAGTGGTGCCATAGGTATTTTTTAATAGATACTCACACTGACCTGTTTTCGGATTCATTCTGCGGCCGACCAGCAAGCTTGAGTGATAGGCGTTGCCGGAAGGGCTGTAAGGATGAGCAAAGAAATCTGCATTGTAGCCAACTTCAACGGGTGTGCCTTGCTCCAGATGTTTCTCAATCTGTTTGCCAAACTTTTCAGAGTCAAAATTGGTAAAGAAGGACATCTCCATGCCGTCAGCACTTACACGGTGTTCGCAGCTTTTTCTTACCAGAGTATTAAAGTATGTCGACTTGCTGGATTTTCTAATAATCTCAGAGAATTGCTCTTTGCTTAAATTCGGAAACATTGTCTTAGCGACTTTGATAAACTCATCTTCGGAAATTTTTCCGCCCACGGCCTTCTTGCCCAGTTTGTCTAAGAAAGCGAGCGGTACATTCGTGTTGATACCGTTAAAACCTTCACTTGGTAATTCGCTTTCCAGGCAGAATCCACCGTGTTTTGATGCGCGGAAGGCTGCAGTAGTAAATCCCTGATTTGTGATTTGATCTTGAGTCATTCCGATCATGCGATATAGATCATGGTAGCCATTGTCGGTATAACCAAAAGCCACGCCGGCCGCGGAGATTTCTTTTCCGGACTTCCACGAGACCATATTTGCAACTGTAAAAGCGTAGCACCAGCCATCGGTGCCTTGGTTGCGTACCGGCCCGGTTTTGCTTCGCAGATCAATGGCCGTGCAGGATTTAGATTCCGCAGCGAAAGATTGGTCAGCCTTAGATTTCATTTCAGTCAAAAACTTTTCAGTTTTTTCGGGATTGATATCTTTTGTTCCAAGCATGTACTTCTTAAAAGACTGCAGTTGGCTGTCGATTCTTCCACTTGTCGCATAAAGCGCAAGGATGAATTTTCGTCGGATGATTTCGTCACGTCGATTGTTCTCAAGAGCATCGGCGTAAATCGTGTCGGGTACGCCAATTTTTCTTAAGCTTACTTTGCAGTTCTTCACCAGTTCCATGGCCTGTTTCACCTTGTCGGTCATGTCGATGTGCAACGATTTTTCTCCGAAAATTTCAGCGTTCATTTCGCGCAATGTTTTTTCGGCGTTCACACATGTCGTCGAAGCTGCTAAAGCCATAGAATTTAAAACAAATACTAGAAAAACAATAAGTGTCCGCATGCTTTTCTATCGGCACAAAGAATAACAAAATTAAACACTTAGGGATCATTCTTGGGGGATTATTGTTTACAAGAATAAATCTCGACCATAATCTAGGGCGCATGAAATTAAACTTTCTACTTTCATTGGGTATTCATGGTCTTTTGGGGGCGGCATTTTTCTTTGCTTCTTTCAATAACGAGCTTCCAAAAAAGGAAGTGATTCAGTTTGAGATACAAACCCCATCCACAAAACAGAAACTCGACTTTGCGGGCTCCGCGCCCAACTCCGCAAGAAAATCTGGTACCGCTGCAAAAATCAAAGGTTCGAATTTAAATCTTTTTGGTTCCGGCTATGTGGCTGATTCAAACGCCAAGAATACAAACGAAATTGAAAGACCGGTCGCAGACTATAAAGATCACGCGAACTACATTGGTGATGCCGAAGGTTTTATTTCTGACGGCAATCAATGGTCTTACTTTCAACAGGTCTTTAAAAAAATCGATGAACAGCTATTGTTTGACTCACTTTTGGCGCAGTACGGGCATTTCGGAAATGTCTATGTAGAATTTGAAGTTGATCAAAAGGGACATTTCGTCCAGAGCGGTTTAAAAGTTACAGCGGATGATGCCATTTTGAAGGTTCATGCTTTAAGGGCATTGATCAAGGGTTTGAGGGAATCTTTTGATAAAACGAAATGGAATCCCACGGGTAAAAGTCAGATTTTTCAAGCACACTTTAGTTTTTTGTATGAGAAGTATGGGGATAATACCAAGAAGCAAACGGCCTTCGCAAAACCCGTTCTAAAGTTTACTCGCACCACCGGAGAACAAGCTATTCCTACGAACTTACAAGATCAGCTTTTAACAGGTGGACTGGATTACGATCTATTTGCCGCAGCCGAGCGTTGGCAGAAATACAACAAGCGCAAAAAGCTTCGCCAGCAGGAATTTGATCCGTTTTCGACGTATAAGTCGGATCCTTTGTACAGGCTTTAAAATCAAACCAACCACTTGATCCGAGCATAAAAAAACCCACGATTCGTCACCGTGGGTTTTGGTTTCCAGATGTGCTGGAGTGTAGAACTATTTTTTAAGCATAGATTGCATTGTCGTTCCCATGTCAGCAGGGGAGCGAGAGATTTTGCAACCAGCAGCTTCAAGCGCTTTAAACTTCGCTTCAGCAGTCCCTTTACCACCGCTGATGATCGCACCAGCATGGCCCATACGTTTACCAGCAGGAGCCGCAGCACCAGCGATGAACGCAGTCACAGGTTTTTTGAAGTGAGCTTTGATGTATTCAGCTGCTTCTTCTTCAGCAGTACCACCGATTTCACCGATCATGATTACACCGTCAGTGTCTGGATCCTCATTGAACAATTTCAAAACGTCGATGAAGTTCGTACCGTTCACCGGGTCACCACCGATACCTACACAAGTAGATTGACCGATACCAAGTGCAGTCAATTGACCAACAGCTTCGTAAGTTAATGTACCAGAACGTGAAAGAACGCCGATACGACCTTGTTTGTGGATGTGTCCTGGCATGATACCGATTTTACATTCGCCTGGAGTGATAACGCCTGGGCAGTTTGGACCAATCAAACGAGTGCGTTTACCCTTCATGTATTCTTTTACTTTAACCATATCAAGAACTGGAATGCCTTCAGTGATGCAGATCACAAGATCCAAATCAGCATCAACAGCTTCCATGATAGAGTCAGCAGCAAATGGAGGTGGAACGAAGATCACAGAAGCGTTGCAACCTGTAGCTGCTTTAGCTTCTTTCACAGTGTTGAACACTGGAAGACCGATATGAGTCGTGCCGCCTTTACCCGGAGTCACGCCACCAACCATTTTAGTTCCGTATGCCAATGCTTGCTCAGAGTGGAAAGTACCTTGAGCACCAGTGAAACCTTGGCAGATTACTTTTGTGTTTTTATTAATAAGAATTGCCATGTTCGCTTATCCTTTAATCGCAGCAACGATTTTCTTAGCTGCATCAGTCAAATTGTCTGCTGGAGTGATGTTCAAGCCAGACTCCTTCAACATTTTTTTACCAAGTTCTACGTTCGTACCTTCAAGACGTACAACCAATGGAACTTTCAAACCAAGTTCTTTAGAAGCAGCGATCACACCCTCAGCGATGATGTCACATTTCATGATACCACCGAAGATGTTAACCAGGATGCCTTTAACGTTTTTATCTTTAAGGATGATTTTGAACGCTTCCGTTACTTTCTCTTTGTTAGCGCCGCCGCCAACGTCCAAGAAGTTTGCAGGCTCAGCACCGTGCAACTTGATGATGTCTAGAGTCGCCATCGCAAGACCCGCACCGTTCACCAAGCAACCGATGTTACCATCAAGTTTGATGAACGCTAGATCGAACTTAGAAGCTTCAATTTCAGAAGGTTCTTCCTCGTTAAGATCACGCATTTCAACGATATCTGGATGTCTGAACAATGAGTTCGAATCGAAGTTCATTTTAGCGTCCAGGCAAAGAACATCGCCCTCTTTAGTTACAACTAAAGGATTGATCTCTGCGATAGAGCAATCAGTCGCGATGAAAGCGTTGTAAAGACCAGCAAAGAATTTCACAGCTTTATTAACGATTTCTGGAGCCATTCCGATTTGGAAAGCCAATTCGCGAGCTTGGAAAGGCATCAAACCAACAGTTGGATCGATATCTACTTTTTTGATCGCGTTTGGATTGTGCTCAGCAACTTCCTCGATATCCATACCACCTTCAGAAGAAGCCATCATTGCAGCTCTTCCCGTCGCACGGTCGATCAAGCAAGCAACGTAGTATTCTTTAGCGATGTTGCAACCTTGTTCGATGAAAACTTTTTGAACAACTTTACCTTCAGGGCCTGTTTGGTGAGTCACCAAAGTCATGCCGATCATCTTCTTAGTGTAGTCTGCAACTTCGTCCAAAGACTTAGCAACTTTAACACCGCCACCTTTACCACGGCCACCAGCGTGAATTTGAGCTTTTACAACCCAAACTGATCCACCGATTTCTTTAGCAGCAGCAACTGCTTCTTCTGGAGAGTGAGCAAGCTTACCTTTAAGCGTTGCTACTCCGAACTTTCTCAAGACTTCTTTAGCCTGATACTCATGAATATTCATTTATTTAACTCCCGAAATTTAGACTTGCGTTTGATGACCCATTCAATATCAAATCATAGACAGAAACAAGGATTACCGCTGGGCGCAGGACTGATGGAAGGTGGGCCAGAATGACGAGTGCACTACGTCTTGAAAACGTGACTGTGACTTTTGACTCACAGGTCGTTTTGCGCTCTGTAAATCTGGATATAAAGTCCGGTGAAGCTTTTGTGATTGTCGGCCCCAGTGGCCAAGGCAAGACGACTCTACTTAAAACTTTATCAGGCCTCGTAACCCCTCAAGATGGCAGAGTTTTTCTTGAACAAAACGAATGGTTAACACTAGGCAGCAAAGAGCGTTTGCCACTGCTTAAAAAAATGGGAATTTTGTTTCAGAAAAATGCCCTTTTCGATTCTTTGACCTGTCTTGAAAATATCTGTTTTCCGCTGCGAGAGACCACGCAACTGACAGAGTGGGAAATAACAAAGAAAGCTGAGAGCTTTTTGGATGCAGTGGGAATTCCGCACGCACGAGATTTGTATCCCGACGAGATCAGCGGGGGCATGCAAAAACGCCTGGGAATCGCGCGGGCATTGGCTCTGGATCCAAAAATTATTTTTTACGATGATCCCACGGCTGGCCTTGATCCGATCACGTCCAAAAAAATTATCTCGCTGATTAAGACTTTGCAGCAGCAAAATAACTCGACGGTTGTGGCAATCACGAACGATATGAATCGTGCCTATCAGATGGCGGATCGTATCGCTATGGTTGTTGATCAAGAAGTTATTATCACCGGATCTCCCAAGGAGACCGAGAACCATAGTGATCCAAGAGTACGTCAGTTTGTACGCGGTCTTCTGCAGGGTCCACTGACGGCGCTTGACCCTGTCTTATAAGAACCCGTAAAATTTCTGAGTGATAGAGTTCAAAAAGATCGTCAAAAGATTTGGTGACCGCACAGTTCTTAATGGACTCTCTGCTGTTATTCGCGAAGGCGAAATCGTTTTTATTCTGGGGACCTCTGGAACGGGCAAATCCGTTTTGTTGAAGAATCTAGTGGGTCTTTTAACTCCCGATGAAGGGGAGATCTGGATCGACGGCGAAGAGGTTTCAAAATTCACCGAGGAAGAGTATCTTCCGATTCGTAAAAAATGCGGTATGGTTTTTCAACACCCGGCTCTTTTTGACTCCCTGACGATTTTTGAAAACGTCGCTTTTGGTTTACGCCGTCACTATCAGTTTCCCCAGGAAGTGATTAAAGAAAAAGTTCTGAAAGCCTTACGCCTGGTGCATTTGA
Source organism: Bdellovibrio sp. KM01 (assembly GCF_013752535.1). Lineage (NCBI taxonomy): Bacteria > Pseudomonadati > Bdellovibrionota > Bdellovibrionia > Bdellovibrionales > Pseudobdellovibrionaceae > Bdellovibrio > Bdellovibrio sp. KM01. The sequence goes on along the minus strand of NZ_CP058348.1, from coordinate 3,861,851 downwards.
AGGACGTGGAAGACAAGCTTCCGGCGCAAATCTCGTATGGAATGCAAAAGCGTGTGAGCCTTGCCCGCACCATCGCACTGGACCCTAAGATTTTACTTTTTGATGAACCCACGACGGGGCTTGATCCGGTTACGACCACCGCGGTGAACCAGCTGATTTTGGATTTATCACGCTCTTTGAAAACAACTTCGATCGTGGTCAGCCATGACATGAATTGTGCGCTTTCCATTGCGGATCGAATCATTGTTTTAGATAAAGGACAGATCGTGGCTATGGGAACACCAGGTGAATTGAAAAAATCGGAAGTTCCCTTGGTGCAGGACTTTTTGGCAGAGGTCCCGGCATGATTTCTCTCGCAGTTCATATTCTGGATGAAATCGGCGGCACGCTTTTATTTTTGCAAAAGATTTTGTCCACTATTTTTGTTAAAAAGCTAAAAACCCACGAAATATTTGTTCAGATTTGGAAGGTTTCAACTGAATCTTTTCCGACGACAGCAATGGCAGGATTTTTTGTGGGTGCGATCATGGCGGTCCAATTTGCGATGCCGATTCGCGAGTTTGGTGCGTTGGGATTCTTGGGAGGCCTTGCGACCAGCGCAACTTTCCGTGAAGTCGGCCCGATGCTAATTGCCTTTATGTTGAGTGGAAAAGTAGGCGCATTTACCTCGGCAGAGTTGGGAACGATGCGCGTAACTGAACAAATTGATGCTGTTCGTTGCCTGGGCGCAGATCCCATGCAGGAAATTATCGTTCCGCGCTTTATCGGCATCGTTATTTCCAGTTTTTTTCTGCTGGCGGCGGGATTGATGATGTCGGTGTTCGGCGGAATGGCTTTGTCACAGGCTTTTGCCGGTGTAACGCCGGAAGAATACACGCGCCATATTCCTACGATTGTTCATCCACTTTCAATTCTTAGTGGAATGATAAAAAGTCTGGTTTTTGCCATCGTTTTAGCAACTATTTGTACTTATAAAGGCTACACCACATCTGGCGGAGCTAAAGGTGTGGGTCGCGCTGTCGTGGCAACGGCGGTCACAACAATGATTTGTATCGTTGTGATGGATTGGTTCACGAGCTTTTTGGGTGATGTGATTCTTCAAATGGTCAGAGGGTACCGCTCATGATGACACTTCTTGCTGATACTTTCTGGGGAACATTCACTGGACCTTTTCGACGTAAAGAGTTCTTTCAACAGCTTTATTTCGTCGCCAATCGCAGTCTTTTCATTATCGTTTTCTGTGTTTGTTTTGCGGCGGTTGTGACGATCCTAGAATCCTCTTTTCATATGAAAATGGTGATTCAAAACGATGCGATGGTGCCAGGGTTTGCTGCTGTATTAATTTTGCGCGAGTTAGCGGCGATCGTGACGGCTTTGCTTTTGTGTTCACGAGTGGGTGCGGGTTATGCCTCTGAAGTGGGAACGATGCAAATCACGGAACAAGTGGATGCTTTAAAGATGCTGGGAATTGATCCCATTAATTATCTGGTTATTCCGCGCTTTTTCGCCTGTGTTTTGGGTGGCATCTTATTGACCGTGGTTTCCAATATGACTTGTTTGTTCGCAGCGATGATGATCAGTCAGGCTTATTTGGGCTACACGCCAGGTATGTTCATTAGTTCCATGCACAGATTCGTGCAATTCAAAGACGTTTTATTTGCCGTGATCAAAGGCGCTTGTTTTGGCGGTGTGATTCCTTTGGTTGCATGCTATTTCGGATTCAATTGTCAGCAGGGTGCTGAAGGTGTTGGTAAGGCGACCACAAATACGGTGGTCGTGGCCTCAATTGCAATTATTGTTATCGATTTTATTTTGTCTTATACTTTTAGTTATCTTTATTGAGCCTTTTCGGGAGCGTTTATGAAAGTGGAAACCAAGGTCGGTTTGTTAGCTCTAGTAAGTCTAATCATGGTTGCAGCATTCGCTTATGCCATGGGCTTTATTGCTCCGTTTTCGAATACCAAAGAACTTAATGTGATGTTTAATTTTGCGGGTGGAATCGAGGAAGGCTCTCCCGTTCGTGTAATGGGTATCAAAGTGGGCAAAGTTAAATCCATCACTTTTGATCCTGAACATAAAATGGCTGACGGTGAAGAAGTTAAGCTGCGTTTGACAATTACCATTGATAAAAAAGCCTGGACGAGTGTCCGTAAGGACTCGAAGTTTTTTATCAATCTTGCGGGTGTGATCGGGGAAAAGTTTTTGGAGATCTCTCCTGGAAACGCAGCAGCCGGTGAGTTCGCAAATGGCGACTATGTTCGTGGTGAAGATCCTCCGCGCATCGATCAACTCTTGTCCCAAGGATATGGACTGGCCGGAAAAGTGATCGAAATCCTGGAAAAAAATGAAGGATCAGTAACAAATACGATCAAACAGCTGGATGCTTTGACGACAAACTTTAATCGCACGCTGGTTTTATTGGATAAAACGACAAAAAACCGTGAAGTATCCAGATTGCTTGATAATGCAGTCAAAATCAGCGATGACATGGCATATTTTACGACGAATCTTCGATCTAAAAAGGCTGAAGACACGTATGATTTGGTTCATAAACTTCTTTTCCGCTTGGAACCTATGGATGCTCCGGCAATCAAAAAGTTTCTTCAAGAAGAAGGTGTCAGAGCCCGTATCTTTTAGATCCTGAGCTAAAAGGAGGCCCTTATGTTTTCCCGTTTCACAGGCGTTGCAGCTATCATCATGTTGGCATCATCAACTTCTCTGGCAGAAATCTCGACATCCAATCTCAGTGCCGATTCTTCATCAATATCTAGCAAGGCGATCAGTATCGAGCAGGATTATAGCCAATCCATGCGCGCCGAGCGACTGGGCATGACGTATTCATCAACATTCAATATGCGTGAAGCCCGTAAAGTGGGCGTTGGAATGTCCGTTGGTGGTCAATTAGGGCTTGTAGGAATCGCAACCGAGTTCAATTTTGAAGATGAAAACGGTGTTGTCGCCGGATTTGGCACCGGTCCAGGTTATAATTCGATCCAATTCGCGTGGAAGCATGCTTTTGATGGCGATTATATCGCGCCTTATTACACGGCGGGATATTCTCGCTGGTATAATTCGATGGGAAACTCCGGATCTTGGAAAGAATCGGGGATTTTGGACCGCGTTTTGACCGCTGAAGAAAAGAAAACAGGCCGCTTCGGAACCGACTTTTTGAATGCTTCTTTGGGTCTTCAGTACAATCAGCTGTCCGGAGATTTTGCCGGCGTTTCATGCTTTGCGGAAGTGGTTGCGATGTACGAAGTTAAACGCTCTCAACTTATTCCTTCAGGCACGTTCGGTGCTCTTTATTATTTCTAAAAATTTAAAGCACAATTTAAATAAAAAAGGCTCGCAGTGATGCGGGCCTTTTTCTTTTGAAACCCGCTCTGGTGGCGGATTTCGGGCATAAAAAAACCCCAGAGTTGCCTCTGGGGTTCAGTGTACTAAATTAGTACAGCGTCTAACTACTTAGAAGCTTTTTTAGTAGCTTTTTTAGCTACTTTTTTTGTAGCTTTTTTAGCTACTTTTTTAGTAGTTTTCTTTGCTGCTTTTTTAGTAGCTTTTTTTGCTGCTTTCTTTGCCATGTGCTCCTCCTAGGATGCAAACGTTGTTGTTGTTACTTACTTGTAAAAAACCTTACTTAACCTAAGTCTTCCCAAATCGACCACCGCCGTCAACAAAAAAATTGCTTGCATATTTTTTGCGATCAACAAGATGCCAAGGAGGCATCACTTGATCACTTTTTTTATGCTTTCGATGATCGGACAAGCACTTGTTCAGCGTTCTCTTGCCAACATCGCGCGGGAATTTGCAATCTCTCAACGAAGTTTGCGATCTTTGATGATCTTAAACTTCTTTGCGATCGCTTTAATCGCCGCGATTACTCAATCAACGGTATCGCTCTGGCTTTTCTTCGGCATTCTTTTAATAAGTTTAAAGTTATTTCCTGAAATTTTCCGCATTTTTCTTATTCAGCGACTTCAATTTGCCGTGATCCCCATGCTTGATAACCTGGTTTTAGGAATTCAGGCCGGAAAATCTTTTCGCCAGAGCCTACATATGGCAATCGAAAGTCAAAGCGGTTGGCAACGTAATCAGCTGCGCGAAATTTATAATTCCATCGTCACTTCCGAAAATAAGATCGCCGTGAAATCCGCTGTGATAAAGGATTTGCAGGCGGAACTTTTGGAAATAGATCGCTCGCAAACACGCTCTCTTGATCAGGCAAAAGCACTTCGTCGGCAGTATAAAGTGGAAGAAAATTTTCGACGTAGGTCCGGACAAGTGACCCAACAAATTAAGATGCAGGCGATAATTGTCACCGCCCTTTATGGCGCGCTTTTAGCATTTGTATTTGCGCAATTTGGCTTTATGAACCACCGATTTTTAATTCTTGGCTCCCTTTTTATGTTCGTTTTTGGGCTCTTTATTATCTTTAGCGTGGGTCGGAGGATAAAATGGAAGGTGTAGCGCCGCCAATATCGTTATTACTTTGCGTGAAACGCGGTTTGGAGAAGGGTCAACCCACCAAATCTGGTGTGCTTCATTATTTAAAACGATATCAGGGAGAATTTCCGGAACAGGTCAGTCGTTGGTTGGCGCTCCTGCAGCAAGGAAAGGACACTCATGGCCTCATTAAAGAGATCTCATCTCCTCATCGGCAGGTTGTTTTGCAGCTGTTGGAGCGTGGCCTACGCGGTGAGGCCATTTACAATATGATCGTAAGCCTTGAATGCGAATTGATTGAGGCCTGTCAGGAAGAGATCAGTACAAAGCTTGCGAGACTTCCTTTCTTATTACTAGTCCCCCTGCTTTTATTTCAGTTTCCCGCTTTTCTGCTGCTTCTTTTTGGTCCCTTGCTGCAAAATTTTTTTCACTCTTTGGGAGGGGGGTGATAGAGTGGCCCAGTTGGGGGAAATCCATGGCAGAGCTTGATACTAAAAAGAAAACTGTGACGCTTGAAAAGCTGGTAAGTGAGTTGATGAAAGATCAACCGAACGGCAATCTTGTGAAACAGCTGACTTCAGAGCTTGGAATGGATTATTCCGTAGATCCAATGACTCAAATGAATACAGTTTTGCAGTCCATGAACACAGTCTTACTTCAACCCAACAGAAGAAGAGACTTAGAAAGCTAGTCGATCATGTCACAAATCTATAATTCGATCCTGGAAACTATTGGTAACACACCGATTGTGGAACTTCACAATGTAGCTAAAGGTTCTAAACACAAATTCTTCGCGAAAGTGGAGTATTTCAATCCAGGCGGGAGCATCAAGGATCGCGTCGCTGTTGCGATGATTGAAGAGGCCGAAAAGCGCGGTGATTTAAAGCCCGGAGGTACGATCGTAGAGGCTACTTCTGGAAATACGGGCGTAGGCTTGGCACTCGCTGCCGTGATTAAGGGATACAAGTGTATCTTTGTGATGCCGGAGAAAATGTCTGAAGAAAAGAGAGCCATTTTAAAAGCTTATGGAGCCCAAGTGGTCATCACACCTATGGTGGAGCCTGATCACCCTTTAAGCCACTACAATGTCTCGAAAAAAATCGCAGACGGTGTTCCGGGTGGTTTTTTAGTGAATCAGTACCACAACAAAGACAACCCAGCTCGTCACTACAAGACGACTGGTCCAGAAATTTGGAAACAAACAGATGGAAAAGTCGATGTCATCGTGGGTGGTGCGGGTACTGGTGGGACTCTTTCTGGTTGCGCTAAATATCTTAAAGAGCAAAAAGCTTCCGTAAAAGTCATTTGCGCCGATCCTATCGGATCGATTTTGTATGACTTGTTCTATCATAAGAAAATTGTCGATCCCCCAGGTTCTTACAAGGTCGAGGGTATTGGCGAAGACATGCTTCCAGACAATGTTCATTTGGATATTTATGATGGCTTTGTTCGAGTCAGCGATCCCGAGGCTTTCGCGATGACAAGACGCCTGGTCGCTGAAGAGGGCTTGTTGGTGGGCCCTTCAAGTGGAACAGCTATGGTAGCTGCCATGAAATATGCTGAAACTTTGGAAAAACCATCAAATATCGTTGTGATTTTCCCGGATAGCGGCCGTCAATATCTGAGCAAGGCATTTAACGATCAATGGATGGTGGAAAACAGCTTCTTGAAGGCTGAAGATACGAAGAATGTCTTCAATCGTGTCGTTTCCGCTGAAGAAGCCCTAAAAAATCTTTCTAAATAATCGGTGCAGATATGAAAACAACAGATTCTAAACTTGGTTTTGCGACTCGTGCGATTCATGCTGGACAAGCTCCAGATCCTACAACCGGAGCAATCATGACTCCGGTGTACATGACCTCGACTTATGTACAATCTTCTCCGGGCGTTCACAAAGGTTGGGAGTATTCTCGTACTCACAATCCGACCCGTCGCGCTTATGAAAATTGCATGGCAAGTCTTGAAAGCGGTAAATATGGTTTCGCATTCGCCTCAGGTTGCGCGGCAACGACTGTGATTTTGCACCTTATTAAAGGTGGCGATCACGTTATTGCGATGGACGATATGTACGGCGGCACTTTCCGTCTGTTTGATAAAGTTCTAAGACATGACGGTATGGAGTTTTCGTTCGTTGATTTGACGAAAGTTGAAAACTTTGAAAAAGCGATCAAGCCAAATACGAAAATGGTTTGGCTGGAAACTCCAACAAACCCAACTTTGAAATTGGTCGACATCAAAAAAATCTGCGCGATCGCCAAAGCGAAAGGCATCATCGTCGCAGTTGATAACACTTTCATGAGTCCTTACTTCCAACGCCCATTGGAGCTGGGTGCGGATATCGTAGTGCACTCGGCGACTAAATATATCGGTGGTCACAGTGACGTGGTTGGCGGTGTGGCCGTGACATCTCGTGAAGACATCGCGGAGCGCATGGCTTTCCTAAGTAATTCTATGGGACCGATTCAAGGACCATTTGATTCATTCATGTGCTTAAGAAGTTTGAAAACTTTACCTTTGCGTATGAAGGCTCACCAGGAAAACGCTATGGCAATCGCTCGCTTCCTGGAAGGTCACTCGAAAGTTGAAAAAGTGATCTATCCTGGTTTGGAAAGTCATCCGCAACATGCTTTGGCGAAAGAGCAAATGCATGGATACGGCGGCATGATCACTTTCTACATCAAAGGAGGAATCGAAGCGGCCCGTAAGTTCTTGGAAAGCGTAGAAATCTTCGCTTTGGCAGAGAGTTTGGGTGGTGTAGAGAGCTTGATCGAACACCCTGCGATTATGACGCACGCCTCCGTGCCAGCTGAAAACCGCAAGGCTCTAGGCATCGACGACACGCTAATCAGACTGTCTGTGGGTATCGAGGACCTTACTGACCTGCTTTCAGACCTAAAATCTGCATTCGACAAAGTCTAATTGTTGACAGGCAAGGGGGGCAAAAGTTAAACCAATGTCTCTCTTAACGACAGTCTAGAGATTTCCGAATGGCTTGGTAGCTCAGTTGGTAGAGCAGAGGACTGAAAATCCTTGTGTCGGCGGTTCAATTCCGTCTCAAGCCACCATTTTTTAAGATTTATATCCCGCTCACAAGGCGGGATTTTTTTTGCCCAAAAACGAAAAAAGGGCCTCTTTCGAGACCCTTTTATTAAGGCTTATTTCTTTTCAAGCAAGCTTCTTAGCATCCAAGCTGTTTTCTCGTGAACTTGAAGTCTTTGAGTCAAAAGATCTGCTGTTGGTTCGTCACTTGCTTTTTCAACAACGGCGAACAAACCACGAGCTGTGCGAGCAACAGTTTCCTGACCAAGAACAAGTGTCTCGATCATTTTAGTCGCGCTCAATTTTTCTCCTGGAACTTCTTTGATAGAAGAAAGTTTAGAGAACTCTGCGTATGTGCCCGGAGCGTAGTGACCCAAAGCACGAATACGTTCTGCGATTAAATCCACTGCCAACGCCAATTCGTTGTATTGAGTTTCAAACATCAAATGCAAAGTTTGAAACATTGGACCTTCGACATTCCAATGAAAGTTGTGAGTTTGAAGATACAGAGTGTAAGTGTCGGCCAAAAGAGTCGAAAGACCTTTTGCGATTTCTTTTCTGTCTTTGTCGTTAATACCAATATTGATTTTCATCGTGGCCTCCTATAGCGCCACTCATCTTAAACCAATTCAGAGAAAAAGGTACGCCGTACCTTTTGGGGGTGCGCCACAGCATTTTCTGTTTGGTTATTTTTTTGAAACGAATTTGTTATCGGCGATATAAAAGCGTAAAGGCCATTCGGCGGCTTCGCCTGCGTAATCTACGCCCACCCGTGGTTTGGAAACAATCTGACTTTTTGGAACATTGAATCCATCTTCCGAAAGATAAAGTGGGGAGTTTTTCCTCCATAAAGCGACTCCGTCATGTTCTTTAGTGATTCCATAATGACGGCATAATTTTCCAGGACCATTTGAAACGAGCATCGATTTATTAAACGTCGCACTCAAAGGAAGCGGTTCCACGGCACGAATCAAAACAGCTTCGGGGTGCTCTTCAGTTCGAGTCACAATATTTAAACAGTTATACATTCCATAGATCAGATAGACATAACTGTGGCCACCCGACAGATACATTGATTTCACGCGGGGAGTTTGACGGCCGCCGAAAGTATGGCAGGCGGGATCTTTGATTCCCAAATATGCTTCCACTTCAACAATGCGTGCGAGCTGTTCTTTGCCGGTGGTTTTTATATGCAGAGTTTTTCCCAAAAGGGATTTTGCCACGGACGTTGTATCCTCAAAATAGAAATCTTGAGGAATGATACTCATGGCGTTCTGACAACAAAGCTGATCTGACGACCGGCTTGTTCCTTATCGCGACGGTGAGAGTGAAAAAATTGATCTTTCACAGTATCGATGTGCAAGGTCGAAACGTTCTCCGGTGAAATTCCCTGGGATTCCAGCTGAGCTTTTACGATCAGATTAATATCCACCAGGCTTTTTTCTGTGGATAGGTCTGTGTAAAACATCTCTTTCTCTTCATTAGACAATTCCGGAAGACTGGCAAGAATTTGATCGCGCACATCGTGACCAACTTCAAAGCTGTCTTTTTGAATGTGGGGTCCGATAGCAACTTCAATTTCTTGTGGAGGAATTCCGCGTTTAACCAGATCACGAATCGTATTGATTAAAATACGGTTCGCAACTCCGCGCCAGCCGGCGTGAACACCAGCAATGGTGCCGCTTTTAGCGTGATAGAATAAAGCGGGAACGCAGTCGGCAGTAACTACGCACAAAGCTAAATACCGGGCAGTTGAAATATGTCCATCAGCGTTCACTTGGTAATCAAGCGAAGCATCTTTCGATTCCACGACGATATCGCTGTGAGTTTGCTTTACTCGGACGAAATCAAAATGAGGATAAGCAGCTTTCAGATTTTGAATTTGTGATTCTTTACCACCGAAAAAATACGTCACATGAGAGTTTTTAATTTCATAACCCAGAGGAGTTTTTTCTATATTCATACTAAACCCCATTTTTTAATCAGTGACAGAATATCTTCCGGCCAATCTTGTTTAAAAAACATGCGCTCTTGAGTGCGGGGGTGAGTGAAACCCAATTCAGCCGCGTGGAGCAAAAATCTTGGCAGTGCGCGAAGGTCTTCCTGAATCTGACGTTGCTCGACCGATTTGATTTTACGGTCGGCACCATAAAGAGTGTCACCCGCAATCGGCAAACCATTTTCAGAAAGGTGGACGCGAATCTGATGAGTCCGTCCGGTTTCAAGCTTAAGTTTCATATAGCTAAGACCGCTTTTGCGATTCACAGTTTCATAGTGAGTGACGGCCCATTTTCCGATCATTGGGGGATCTTCTTGATCTTGTAAAGGGCGACGATCATCGCCGATCACAGAAGCATATTTTTTACGATCCACCGGATGTCGAGCCAAAAAACTTTTAATAGTTCCACTTAAATTGCGAGCGGTTCCGATAGTCACTGCGTAGTATATGCGATGAGTACTGCGCTCTTTGAATTGCGAAGTTAAAGACTCGTGGGCTTTGTCGTTTTTAGCAACAACGATGATCCCACTGGTTTCTTTATCCAGACGATGAACGATGCCAGGACGCTCTTCCCCAAATTTCATCGAAAGATCATCGGTGTGCGAGATTAATGCATTCACCAATGTGTCGTGTGCATGGCCTGCAGCGGGATGAACCACTAATCCCGCAGGCTTATTGATCACAATTACATCGGAATCTTCAAATAAAACATCTAATTTCAAATCGTAGGATTGAAGTTCCGTCGGAACTGGTGCTGGCAGAGTAATTTCCAGCAGATCTGTTGATTTTAATGCCAATGACGCCTTGGCAACTTTGCCATTCACTTTCACCAAGGAGTTTTCAATCAGGTGCGAAGCCCGCGAGCGAGTCTCCACTTCCGGTAGCAAAGTCAGCGCTTTATCCAGGCGCAAGCCAACCATCTCGGGCAGAGCGGTGATCTGGATTGTCTGTTCAGAATTTTCGGAGTTGGATTTATTTTCCAAGAGCTTGTTTGAATGTCTTCATATAGGAGTCAGCGGCTTTTTTGTCGTCAACACCCAAAGCTCTTGCGATTTGCACAACATAACCGCGTACAAATACAACAGCTGGAAGATTATCAGGTTCAGTTTTTTCGATGGCTTTCACGTACCAAGCGTTGATCTTAGTGATCTCGCTCATGCGTTCAACAGTGATCCCTTTGTATTCGCGAACTTTTTTAAGGAAGTCGCCAGTCCAATTTTCTTGGGCTTTGATCTCCGCCTCGAAGGCTTCATCTTTTGTGTAAGCAGCAGCAGGTTTCTTCTCAGTCGCTTTCACTTCAACAGGAGTGACTTTTTTGCTCGCTTCAACGATGGAGGCATAAGTCAGATCATTCAATGAAGCCATTCCGCTTAACAGTCTTTGGTCGTAGATGTTTCTTAGGATCTTGTTGCCAAGAACTTGATACGCTTCCTCGATCAGGACCAGGAATTCACGAGCTTCATGTTCAGAAAAAATTGTATAGATAGCTGGATTTTCACCAGAGTAGGTATTGCGAGCACGTTCATACGCCGCAGTCACTTCGTGTTGAGGTGAGTTTGCAGGTAATTCAAGAATTTCATAGTAATTAGAACGTGTTGTCGCTTCCATGCACCTATTATACTACGGCGCGAAGTTCCTCGGGATCAATAAGTTGTTTGCACGTGGTCAAAAATTGTCCCGCTAGCCCCGTGAAGGGTTGTGCAAATAGCACGTGTTCACGGCCTTTTACCGACTGCCACACCGCATTGTCGAAGTCGATGGATGCAGCGAAATCAATACTAAGGTCGTAGTACTTATTGCAGACACTCTTCATTCCAAATCCAAGTTCAGAATGATTTTGATAGCGGCAACTGTTAACGATCAAACGCACCGGCTTAGACGTCAAACTTTCAAAGAAGTCGTAGTTCAAACCAGTTTGTTCTTTAAGATAGGAACGGAATGAAAACGGTTTCCCCAAAGTTCTTTGGCGATGGCTGCGCAAAGTAGTTAGCATGTTGCCGTAAGCATCCGGAGTGGAGTCTTGCTTTAGAGAGTGGCACACGAAGGCTTCAATGAAGCGATACGTTTTTTCGATGCTGGTTGGTTCTGGTGATGTCACCAAAAACTTTTCATCAGCTGCTTTGAACAATTCCAAATGCGCTTCCAAAGCACCAGCTCCCAAATCAACGATGACATAATCAGCGCGAAGGGCGTGAATTTGTGGAATCAAGTTTGCGATCTGGTCCATGGTGAAATCGATTGGCGACCAGGAATCCCAGAAGCCTTGGACATAGGAAAGATTCGAATACTGAGTTGGAATCACCAGATCTTGAAGAGTTTTAACACCTTCAAAGTAGTGGCGGATATTCATGTGCGAAGGATTTACGCCAAGAACTGTGTGAATGTTTGCGCCACTCAAATCCAAATCAACAATCACGACTGTGTGACCAAGTTTGGAAAGTGTGATCCCGAGGCTCGAAGAGACAAAGGTTTTTCCCACTCCGCCTTTTCCAGATGCTGTCACCCAAAGTTTCGCAGGGGCTTTATCATTGGAAGAAGATTTAAAGTTCAAAGTTTCAACATTGTCGTTTTCGAAGTCGCGTTCCATGGACTGTCCTATTTCAACGGGGAAATTAAAATTCCTTTTTTTGTCTCTTCGGCTTCAGATGCGCGAATATAAAGGGGAATAAACGATTTCCAGTCTAAAGTTTGTCCACGCTGAGCACGTTTTTCCGCCATCAAACCCAGAGTGCGCGCTTGTGGCTCATCCGGAAATTTCGAATCGCGGTGCATTTTGCTTTTCATATTTTCCGGAAAATACTCGTGATAAGTTTCCCAACCATCACCCACAACCATCACTTCCATGTCGATATGTTGGGATAATTCGCGAACGGGAATCGCCGCTGGACCTTTTAGATAAACAGGTTCTTCACCCGAACAATCAAAAAGCCCCAGGTACACCATGTTCTTGTAAGCATTCATGATTGCCAGAACTGGCAGCTTTGAAGGGCGGCATTGCTCTGCCAGCAACATTAACGAATCAATCGTCACCATGGGCTTATTAAAGCTATACGCATAGGTCTTACCCGCGTTGGCAGCGACACGAATACCTGTAAAACTCCCCGGCCCCTGACCGACAGCAAACACGTCAATTTCCTCAAGTTTCAAGCCCGCGGTTTTCAAACAGTTTTCTACGAAGGGGGAGATAATTTCTGTATGGGACTTTTGTCGCTGAGAGGATTCCTCAGCGACAACTTTTCCGTCTTGAATGACAGCCACTCCACCAAGCAGAGTGCTGGTTTCCATGGCTAGAATTTTCATAGACCGAACAGGCGAGTAAAGTCATTGAACAGGGCAAAGACCATGAGGCTCATTAGCAACGCCATACCAACTTGCTGAGCGATTTCCATTTTTCGAAGACTTAAAGGCGCACCCTTAACAACTTCGATCACATAGAATACCAAGTGACCACCATCCAAAACTGGAATCGGTAGCAAATTCAGGATGAACAAGTTCACAGATATGATCGCCATCATTTGCAAGAATGGTGTAATACCCATTTTATAAGTTTCACCTGCTGCCTGACCAATAGAGATCACGCCGCCGATATTCTTTGGAGAGATCTTATTTTCAAACAAGCGAACAAAGCTCATCACTGTCATCACAGTGAAGTCCCAAGTTTTCTCTGTACCACGAACCACCGCCACAAGTGGGTTATTCGTGCGAACCACCAATGTGTCAGGCAAAGCCAAGTTCACAACTGGTGCGATACCGATCGTGTAGCGTTTTTCTTCGCCACCGGCCGCTGTCATCTGAGTTGTCATTTTAGGAGTGATTTTTAAATCAACATTCTGACCTTCGCGCAAAACTTTAATGTCGACTGGGTTTTTACCGTCGAAGGATTTGATGTTTGCGATAACATCATCCCATTTGTTCAAAGTAATGTTATTGATTGCAACCAGGCGGTCGCCTTCTTTGATTCCCGCGGCTTTCGCAGGAGAATTATCCATTACTTTAGAAAGATAAAGTTCAGAGGACTCAAGACCCAAAGCTGAAAGGCTGAAAGATTTCATGCTTTCAAGAGGAGCCATTGTCACTGTGATTGGCTTGTCAGTTTTATCGCCTTCACGTTTGCCCATAACCTCCAAAGTTAAAGTGTCTTTGGAGTTCATTTTAGCAAGCGTCGTTTCCAGATCTCTCCAGTAGGCGATTTTTGTACCGTTGATGCCAACGATAGAATCACCTGTACGTAAACCCAATGCATAAAGCGGAGAGTTTGCAACCACACCGACAGTCGTACCGGCAGACATTGCTGCCAGACCTTCAACGTTGGCAACGTAGTTGAATGAGCTCAAGATATTTGGATTTGGTTCCGCCTTAGCAACTACTGCGATCTTGGATTGCTCTTGGCTGCCTTGGTGTTGAACCACGACATCAAGATGCAGATCTTGTTCTTGTTTTAGGCTAAGAGCTTTTTGGATCTCTTCCCAAGTTGCGATTTGTTTATCATTAATGGAAATGACTTTATCGCCCGAGCGGAAACCTGCTTCGTAAGCTGCAGTTTTTGGATTGATGTCTCCGAGGACAGGCATTTTTGCATCTTCGCCGACTAAGGCAACGACGCCCAAAACCAGAATCGCAAAGAAAAAGTTCATCAACGGACCCGCAAGTACTACGGCGATACGTTGCCACACTGTTTTATGTGTGAAAGAAACTTTCTTGTCTTCTTCGGAAATATTTTCGCCTGGCTGTTCACCAAACATTTTTACGTAACCGCCCAGGGGTACGATGGAAAGCGCGTATGTTGTGTCGCCTTTTTTATATTTCAGAATTTTTTTACCAAAGCCCAAGCTGAATACTTCGACTCTAACGCCACACCAGCGAGCCACAAGGAAGTGACCTAGCTCATGGACGAAAATCAAAATTCCAAGCAAAACGACAAAAGGAACCCCAAAAGACACGATTTTATCAGCGAAATTTAATAGCATTTCCATCCGCTTATTCTAATTGGATGGAGCTATTTGGAGCTACTAAAATACAAACTTTATGTCGGGGTGCTCGACTTTATTCTTACGACAAAAGATGAGACAGGATCACAACGCCAAGCAAAACTACCGGACTTGCGAATAGGACACCGTCAATACGATCTAAAACGCCGCCATGACCCGGCATGATCTTGCCAGAGTCTTTGACCTCAGCAACACGCTTAAGAAGTGATTCGAAGAAATCTCCGAACTGACCGACATATCCTGAGACAGCAGCCAGTCCCACAATGAAATAACCGGAAAATTCCGGCAGCAAATACTTCCAGCAAATTGTCCCCGCAACTACGGAGCCCAAAATTCCACCAAGGGAACCTTCCCAGGTTTTTTTAGGAGAAACAGACGGCATCACTTTGTGTTTTCCAAACAGAACACCAAAGGCATAAGCCATTGTGTCGCCAGCGAAAACAACAGCCAGCAAATAAATGAACCAGAAAATACCTTGCTCTTGATCAAGCAGGCGGAAAGCGAACGAGGGCAGTAATCCCACGTACATCAATCCCAAAGCAGCATTCGCCTGGAACTTCCCCATGCGCTGCAAATCACCTGTGTTGTGAAGTTTTAGCAGACTGATGATCGTTAAAAGAATTAAAGAGATGGCATAGACGATGGCGCCCAAATTCAGAGCCATTGTCGAAACAGCAAAGACGAAAAACGACAGAATGAAGAATGCCGCTCTAAGGGTTTTTGAAGTTTCATTTTTAAATAGAATTCCCAGAAGTTCCCAAACGCTCAGTGCAACAGCAAATGCGATAATGATTTTCAAACCTGGAATTTTCAGGAAATAGTAAAGTGCAAAGATGATTGCCAATGCCACCAGGGCAGACGCGGCTCTAGTTAGAAAGCTTTTCCAAGTTGTCATTTGTAGAGACCTTGCCGTAACGGCGTTGTCTCACGGAAAAAGCAGTCAAGGCTTCCTCAAGATGAGCTTCTGTGAAATTAGGCCACAGAGTTTCCGTGAAGTAGAATTCCGAATAAGCGGCCTGCCATAACAAGAAATTTGAAAGTCTTTGCTCGCCGCTTGTTCTAACAATCAAATCAGGATCTGGAGTCGGATACGTGCTTAACGAAGTGCTAATCAAAGCCTCATCGATTTCGTCAGGTTTAATAGCACCCTTGGCAACCATCTGCGCGATATCACGCACGGCCAAAGTGATTTCCTGGCGAGAGCCATAGCTCAATGCAAAGACAAGGTTCAAGCCTGTGCATTTAGATGTAGCTTCGCGAGCCTGTTGAATAGCGTTGAATACGTCAGCAGGAACTTTGGAAAGATCCCCGATCACGGAAAAGCGAATGTTTTCTTTAACTAGATTGCTGGTTTCCTTGCTTAAATAGCGGCGCAGAATTTTCATCAGGAAGGAAACTTCAGCTTGAGGACGGAACCAATTTTCAGTCGAGAATGCGTATAGAGTAAGGTTTTTAATGCCCTTACGAGAACATGCAGTAATGATTTTCTTAGCGACACGAGTACCTTTGATGTGACCAAAAGTACGAGGCTTTCGCTTGAGCTGAGCCCAACGACCGTTACCATCCATAATGATTGCAATATGCTTAGGTAGAGTCACCGGGCTCCCAAAACCTAGATTGTCAAAATTGACTTTTCTTTTTCTTCAGCGATTTGATCAACTTTTTTGATCATATCGTCTGTCACTTTTTGAATGTCAGCTTCACCTTTTTTAGCTTCGTCTTCGCTAAGAGGCGCTTTTTTGTCAGCTTTCATTTTTTTGATAGCTTCGTTGGCATCACGACGAGCCATACGAACAGCTACACGTGCTTCTTCAGCGATTTTCTTAACTTGTTTAGCAAGGTCTTTACGACGCTCTTCAGTTACGTCAGGAACTTTCAAACGAATCACTTTACCATCGTTCATTGGAGCCATGCCCAACTCAGATTTGATGATCGCTTGTTCGATGTCTTTAAGAATAGATACTTCCCAAGGCGCGATAAGGAAAGATTTCGCATCTGGTGTAGAGATGGAAGCGACTTGTGAAAGTGGAGATGGATTTCCGTAGTAGTTTACACGAACGCCATCAAGCATAGAAACTTGCGCGCGGCCAGTACGGATTTTTTTAAGTTCTTCACCCAAAGCAAGAACAGATTTATCCATTTGAGCTTGAGCGTTCTTTTTAATCTCAGCAATTGCCATGTTGAATCTCCTTGTGGTGCCCTATTGTACCAGGGTACCGATGTTTTCACCTTGAACAGCTTTAAGGATATTACCCGGAACTGAAAGGTCAAAAGTAATAATCGGAAGTTTGTTATCCATGCACATTGAAATCGCAGTTGAGTCCATCACTTGTAGGCCGCGATTTAGTACATCAATATAGCTGATCTTATCGAATTTCTTCGCATCAGCGTGTTTCACAGGGTCTTTATCATAGATACCGTCAACTTTAGTCGCCTTCATGATCACCTCAGCATCGATTTCCATCGCGCGAAGAGAGGCGGCTGTATCTGTAGTGAAGTAAGGGTTTCCGGTACCAGCACCGAAGATCACCAAGCGGTTTTTTTCCAAGTGGCGGATAGCTCTGCGGCGGATATAAGGCTCTGCGATTTCAGCCATTTCAATAGCTGTTTGTACACGGGTCGGAACACCGGCTTTTTCAAGAGCATCCTGAAGAGCCAGGGCATTGATACAAGTCGCAAGCATACCCATATAGTCAGCACTTGCGCGATCCATGCCTTCAGCAGATGCGGCAACACCACGATAGATGTTACCGCCGCCGATAACGAGACCAATTTGAACGCCTGCCTTGTAAGCTTCTGCTACGTCATTCGCAATCTGTGTGATTGTCGCAGTGTTGATGCCAGTTCCTTGCTTACCAGCAAGAGCCTCGCCACTTAACTTCAGCAAAATACGCTTATAAACAGGCGCTTTCAAACTAGTGTCCTTTCATTTGAGCTGCAACTTCAGCTGCGAAGTCGTTGGATTTCTTTTCGATACCAGCGCCCAATTCAAAACGTACGAAACGTTTAACTGTAACGTCAGCGCCGATTTCTTTACCAACATTTTTCGCCAAATCAGAAACTTTCAAGTCCGGATTTTTAACGAAAGCTTGATCCATCAAGCAGTTTTCAGCCAAGAATTTACGGATTTGACCTTCAACGATCTTTTCGATCATTTCTGGTTTTTTGCCTGACTCAAGGTTTTTAGCAGTTAGGATTTCTTTCTCTTTAGAAACAACATCCGCAGGGATTTGTTCAGAAGAGATCGCCATTGGGTTCATCGCAGCGATGTGCAATGCAACGTCTTGAGCGAAAGTTTTAAGAGCTGGGTTCGAAGTCGCTTCTGGTTTAGAAACGCCAACTTCAATCATCACGCCGATTTTACCTTCACCGTGCACATAAGTGTGAACCAATGTGTTTGCAGTAGAAGTGTATTTTTCTTGACGACGAAGAACGATTTTTTCACCGATAGTAGCAGTTGCTTCAGTGAAAAGATCACCCAATTTTTTAGAAGGGTCTTTTGCGAAAGGTTGAGACAAAGCATCAGCAGCAAGTTCAGTTTTGAACATGTGCTCAGCTACGTCAGCAGCCAAAGCTTTGAAACCGTCGTTACGAGCAACGAAGTCAGTTTCAGAGTTGATTTCCATAACAAGACCTGTGTTGCCGTTGATTTGTGCGAATACAGCACCTTCAGCAGCGATACGGTCAGCTTTTTTAGCTGCAGCGCCAAGACCTTTAACGCGCAACCATTCAACAGCAGCGTCGAAATCGCCAGAAGTCGCTTCAAGCGCCTTTTTGCAATCCATCATACCTGCGTTAGTTTTTTCTCTTAGCTCTTTAACAAGAGTAGCGGAAATAGACATTAGGAAGACTCCTTCAATTCTAATTTACACTTCGACATCGTCGAAGTAGGGCAATTAAATAAGACTTATATAAAATTCCCTCAATGATACCGAGGGGGACTTGTCACACCGAAGCTTCAGCGAAGGCGGGACAAAGGAAAGGGTGGTCAAGCCACCCTTTCTTCAGAGATCTGACAGAAATTACTCTGCAGATTCGTCTTTGTTTTCAAGCTCAGCTTGGATCTCAACTTCTTCTGCTGTACCAGCAGCAACAAGTTTACGACCTTTGTTGGCTTTAACAACCGCTGGACCTGCAGATTTTTTAGGAGCTTCTTTAGCACCAGCTTTTGCAGGAGCGCGACGTTTAGGAGCGTCTTCTTTACCTTCAGATTTAGCTTCTTTAGCAACGTCAGATTGTTTGTCTGTCATTGTGCGAAGTTTTTGTTCCCAAGTTTTAGAACCTTCAAGGTAAGCGTCTGCAACTAGGTTAGCGAACAATTTGATAGAACGGATAGCATCGTCGTTCCCTGGAATTGGGAAATCGATAGACTCTGGATCAGAGTTTGTATCAGCGATACCAACAACAGTCATGCCCAAGCGTTTCGCTTCAGCAACTGCGATGTGTTCTTTAGGAAGGTCTACTACGAACATAACAGAAGGCATTTCTTTCATGTCGCGGATACCGTTCAAGAACTCAGACAAACGAAGGTATTCTTTTTCGATTTTTGCGCGTTCTTTTTTAGTAAGGTAGTTGAATTCGCCTTTTTCTTTCATAGCATCAACTTTGCGAAGACGATCGATAGAAGATTTGATCGTTTCGAAGTTAGTCATCATGCCGCCCAACCAACGTTTAGTAACGTAGTATTGACCGCATTTTGCTGCTGCTTCTTGAACAGGCTCGATAGCTTGTTTTTTAGTACCAACGAAGATCATACGACCACCGTTAGCAGCGATTTCTTTTACGTATTCAGCAGCTTTATTAGCGCGAACAACAGTCTTTTGAAGGTCGATAATATGGATACCGCCTCTAGCTGTGTATACGTAAGGTTTCATTTTTGGGTTCCAACGCTGTGTTTGGTGTCCGAAGTGAACTCCAGCGTCTAGCATTTCTTTCATGGTAACTTGTGCCATGGTAGTACGTCCTTTCTGGTTAATCCTCCTCTAGTGCAGAGCCAGCTTTTTTTGATTCGCCGGAAGACCCCTTTTTCAGTACTCGGGGACCAGTTAGTGCTCTAGAGTGTGTTATTGTTGGACTCACGGGATATCATAGCGTGGCACAGAAGAGCAAGGATCTTTTGCTCAGTCTGGTAGCATGTTTTTAAGAATGAAAACCGCCAAAAAGAAACGCCGCAGCATTTCTGCGGCGGCGCCATAAAAGATCTAATTATTTCAGTAACTTACAGCGATGCCTCAGAGAACTCTTCAGTTGGTGCCTCAGAAGCAACAGCCCCTTCAACTTTGAATCCCAAGGAAGCCACGATCATTTCTGCCTGTAAAAGTGCGCCCACAAGGTTCTTTTGCTCGTTCAAAGTAGCGGAAGAAATCCATAGGTTTTCCAGGCTTGGAATTGTCTGATTTGCGCTTAGCTTCAAATCGCCATTTCCGGCGATGTAGGGGGAGACGAAGATTCTTTCACTTTTCAAGTTATCCAAAGCTTCTGGGTAAGCGCGTTTTACTTGGCGTTTGATTTTCTTTAAAGCCATGCCCACGACTTCGCTGTCGTCAGTGGATTCCGATTCAATGAAAGTGATCCATTGCGAAGCTTGGATCATATTGCCGTCAACTTCCACAGCTGGAAGGAAGCGGCCAGCACAAGGACCGATTTCATCTTGAGTCGTGCCGTTCAGGATGTGCATTGCCGTGGAATCAGTCACTGCTTTGCCGTGGCAAATATCAATACACAAAGCTGTCCAATAAGCATTTTTGCTAAGTTTTGCACGAGCGCGTGCAGAGATCGTATCTTCTGGCAACAACAGTGCAAGATCACGAACACTACCGGCAAAGATAAAGTTCTGGGCGTGAATAGTCTTAGAGCCATTCACAGTCACAGAGTGTACGCGATCGCCTTCGTGATGGAACTTTGTCACATAAGAGCGCGGCATGAAATCGCCGGTGAATTTTGCCATCAACATTTGCGCCCATTGAAAAGGCTGCAAATGCAAATCAATGCGTTTGCTGGAAGTGAAGTAAGACAATTCTTCCCAGAACGCCGGGGGATTTTCGCCGAAGCCCAGGAAAGTTTTAAAGTTCCCAGAATCGTAGGTGATAGGGGCTTCGTCCGAAACATCAGCAATCACTTTTTGACCCAGAAGATTTTCCAGGAAACCCAAAGCTTTTTCAGACAAAACTGAATCAGGAACAAAACGGATACCATTGTTGATCGGGCCCGTGGGGAAATTAATTTGTTTGTTGGCGCCAGAGGAAATATCCAGTCCTTCCAACAAAACGACGTTCTTAGTTTCGCGGCTGAGAGCTGCTGCGATGCTAAGACCTGTTAAACCACTACCGACAATTGCGTAATCATAAATATGAGCCATGCAAATACAATCCCCTAGAAGACCGGGACTTTGCAAGAAGGAAGGGCATGAATTTTTAGCTAACGCATTTAATCAATGTGCGCAGGACGGCTCTCACAGCGGGTTTGAGCCAGGAGTGCTTATCGAGTAAGCAAGCAATTGAAGGAGACAATTTATAATAGAAGTAAACGAATTTACGACCCAAAAACGTTTCTTTTAAAACATCATCACGGAACATTCGCAACGTTTGCACCTCAAGAGCTTGAGGACCGAACGCAGAAGTTGCAATAAAACAGCGTGGTCTTTCTTTGTCAGCCAATTTCAAAAAGTTCTTAACGATATTTGGATTTTTGGCAGAGCGGACAAAAGATTCGGCCTTTTTAATAATATCTGGATAAATCGGCGTGAACTGAACGAAGATGGCCAGTTGCTTAGCGGAATTCTGCATACGCTCGTGATACTTGTCATGAGTGTCATAGATGCGCATTAAATCCCAATATACCGACGCGACAACTGTGAGCTCGGTATGACGGGCGCTTTCTTTGAAGGCTTCAGGGCGAAGTTTTTCGCCTTTTTTTACTTCAAAAACGATATCCAAAATTTTCAGATATTTTTCATAAGCAATCGCGGCTTCCGCGTAAAGCTTTTGTCCCATGGAGTTGCGTGCTTGCTTGATCAACATCACGCGACTTTTCCAAAGTGCCAGGCGGTGCTGTTCGCGGGCGCGCTCTTGCGCCATCAACACACCACCACTGCTGGTTGCAGCGGTTCTGCGTAAATCAGAAATACAACCCGCACACACTTCCGCTGGCAAATGTGCTTCGCCAGCTTGTGCAAGCTTCGCCGATAGATCTGCTTCTATCGGGTGTAATTCTGTTACTTGAATTCCGCAACGCGGGCATTGAATCATAGGCATCCTTACCCAAAGAGGGCATACCTAAGTATTTTACGTCTCAGAACTGCCTTAAAGCAAATTCATTGGATCAATATCGACGACAATTTTTACGCCTGAGGGAACCCATTCCTGGTCCCCCAGGAGTTGGCGTGAAAACGGATTCGTGATCGCGCCTTGAGACGATTTTACGAGGAGATGATATCGGAATTGTCCTCGCAACTTCGCAAGTGCGGCCTCTGCTGGACCTAAAATTTCAATAGATTTATACTTCTCAATCTGAGCCTTTAGGCTGTGTGCACGTCTAGCTAAAAGTCGAGCTGTCTCTTCGACTTTTCCTAAATGCGTTCCTTGAATTCGGAAACTGACCAGTCGACCCACCGGTGGATAATTCAAAGCTGCGCGCACATTTAATTCGTTAGTGGCAAAACCTTCGAAGTCATGATGTTGAGCGAAAGTCAGACTGTCGTGTTCAGTGTTGAAAGTTTGAATGATTACAAGGCCCGGGCTTTCGCCTTCTTTCACGTGACGTCCGCTGCGACCACTCATCTGAGTGATCAGTTGAAAACTTCTCTCTGTGGCGCGGAAATCGGGCAGGTTGAAACCCACGTCAGCAAGCACCAGACCGACAAGTTTCAATTTTGGAAAATCTAAACCCTTGGCGATCATTTGAGTTCCGACGAGAATATCAATCTCGCCACTTTCCATGCGGGCGATGAGATCTTCCAGATCGGCGCGATTTTGAATTTCATCACGATCAGCTCGAGCGATAACTTTCCCTGGGAAAAGTCGCGCAAGATCAGTTTCTAAAAGCTCTGTGCCCAGTCCAATCGCTTCCAGTTCGCCCTCTTTGCAGTCAGGGCATTTCTTTTTCATCTGTTCGTGATAGTCGCAATAATGACAAACCAGATGCGAGCCCGCGTGCAGAGTTAATGAGATATCGCAGTTGGGACATTCGCGAGTATGACCGCAAGCCGGGCACACCACCATTTGGGCAATCCCACGACGATTTAAAAATAGCGCGCTCTGATCGCCGCGATCCAACGTTTCGCGCATCCGTTCAAATAGTTGCGGACTCATCCAATAAGGAAGGTGCGAGTATTTTTCGATCAGCAGTTTTTGATGATCGTCATCGGCTTTCAATTTTCTTAAATCGATGACTTCAACATCGGGTAGTGCCCGTCCAGCGACACGATTTTTTAATGGATGCAGAAAGTATCTGCCTTCTTGTGCATTTTTCCAGGTCTCCAAACTTGGAGTGGCTGAACCAAGCACGACAGGGCAGTTCATGATTTTTCCCATCATGACGGCAGCATCGCGACCATTGTATTTTAATTTTTCGTCTTGTTTGTAAGATGGCTCATGCTCTTCGTCGACAATAATGATTCCTAAATCGGGAACCGGGCAGAACAATGCAGACCTTGCGCCAATCAAAATAGATTTGCGACCCTCAACAACATCCCACCACTGATTGGTGCGTTCGCGGTCGGTTAGTTGCGAGTGTAACGCTGCGATTTTATCACCAAAGCGTCGAGCGAATCGTTGAATTAATTGTGGCGTCAAAGAAATCTCTGGAACCAACACCAGGCCGCGTTTTCCTTCTTTTAACGCCTTATCCAAAAGGCGCAGGTAAACTTCAGTTTTTCCGGAACCTGTCACACCAAATAACAAATGTGTCGAAAAACCCTGGTGGGCAGCGATGCCATCAATGCTGGTTTTTTGTTCCGGAGTTAATTCAGGAAGTTTATCGCTTTCAAGTTGCGGAATGACGGGAGCACGTTTGCTTGCCCGTTGTTTTTCCGTTTTTTTAAGCGGAGGAAAAGCCGATTGAACCACCTGACCCACAGGGTGCAGGTAGTAATTACCCAGCCACTCCAGCCACTTTACGAAAGCGTCCGGAAGGGGAGCGTACTCCTGGTCGATAGAATCAATGGCTTTAACTTTAAATTCGGGAACTTCCGTCGTGGGCCCAAGAACAAGGCCCTTCGTTTTTCTTTTTCCCAGAGGAACGTTAACCAATTGGCCGCGAATCAGAGGCTCAGCGTAGCTGTATGTCAAAGCCTCTGGAAGGGGAGCATCAACTGCAACCTTCCAGAGAAGAGCCTCACTCATCTAAACCTCGAATAGAACTCAATGATCGCGTCTTTGGCGGCCAGTTTTTCCAAACCGTCAAGCTTGGTGTTGATATCCAAAGAACTTGGTTGGAATTGTGTCACAGCAGTTGCCGGGCGGGCAGAAGCACTGATCAGTCGAATAGTCGCCGTGTTGTTGCCCCAACGAATTGTGCGCGAACGAGGGTAGTATAAACCCTTGGCGAATTGATTGTAGTTATCAGCCGTCATTTCAACCTGGCTTGGCAGGCGGATTTTACGAATGACGAATTGATCTTGTTCGATCCACAGACCCGGATTGCCATTTTTATCATCTTCAGGTGTTGGTGTCCCAAAGGCATAGTTCACAACTCCGCCTGTGCGGGAATAGCGAACCCAGGATTCTGGCTCGTATTTCACATCTTCACCTTTTTTAGCAAGAATGCGTTTTGAGTAGCCACCGTGAGGAATAATTTTAAGCTGTGCCAGGTTGTTGGCGAAAACTTCAGGGCTGCGGAAATTTAAATACTTTTCCAAAAAGTCGTCTGGAGTTTTCTCGCTTTTCTTGGCGCCGTTAAGAACCGTGTAGCGCTGTCCACCTGCATACAGGAATTGCATGCGGAAGTTACCTTGAAGCTCTTTGGTACCAGTGACTGTCAGGCGCATGGTGCGATCGTTATCGATCAACCAAGTTTCGCGCACGTGAATTGTGTCATCCCCATTGGCAAATTGAACTTCTTGTTCGATGGCGTAGATACCGCTGCCGGCATTATCAGAAGTTTTCTGCAAAATAGTTCTGGTTGGCAAAATGAAAGCTGAAGCCAGCGCCGGACTTAAAATTCCAACAAGTGATGCGATTAATACTTTTCTCATACAGTCCCCGGTTCACGCGATTCCGATTTAGTCGGAATGCAGATTTTACTTAAGAGTTTTTGCCAACTCAACAATGTACGCCTTTAGATCCGTGCTGAGTTCTGGATTTTTTAAAGCCAGTTCAATGTTCGCCTGCAGATAGCCCAGCTTATCACCAGCATCGTAGCGATCGGCAGTAAAAGTCATCGCATTAAGACCTTTTTGTTCGCACAAAATCTTCATGCTGTCGGTTAATTGGATTTCACCATTCAAAGAAGGTTTTGCATTTGCCAACAGGTCCATAATGGCGTTGTCAAAAACGTAGCGACCTGGCAAAGCCCAGCGGCTTTTAGTTTCTGTTGGTTTCGGTTTTTCCACCAGTGAAGTCACTTTGAAAAAGCCCGGAGATTTTTCTTCAACTTCAGCGATACCGTATTTGGAAACGTCTTTTTCAGAAACCTTCATGATCGAAATCGTGGAAGTTTGAGTTTCTTCAAAAGATTTTACCAACTGAGATGTCACGTTGTCCTGACCATTGGCTTCCATCGTGATTTCGTCACCCAATAGGACCGCAAATGGATCTTTGCCGACGATCGGCAGGCCGCAAAGGACTGCGTGCCCCAAGCCCAGGGCTTGTTTCTGACGAATGCTGATGATGTTCGCAGCATCGCGTGCCTTGGTAACGCGCTCTAAAAGCTTCTCTTTTCCATCTTTATGAAGTTTATCTTCCAGTTCGTAAGACGTATCAAAAAAGTCTTCGATAGCATGCTTGTTACGGCCGGCGATAAGCACGATATCTTCAATACCGGCTTTGATCGCTTCTTCCACCACATAAAGAATGATGGGTGCATCCACAATGGTTAGCATTTCTTTCGGAACTGTCTTCGTTGCTGGAAGAAATCTGGTACCTAGACCTGCGGCTGGAATTATGGCTTTTTTTACTTTAGACATCCTCTTAAAATCGCAAACGTTTCATTCTAAGACAAGCTATAATAAACCGTGCTGAAAATGGGGCCCAAATCTGTTTTTTACCAGAGAAGTTCCCTACGTCGTGGTAAGGTTTAAGAACGGGGGAATTTCCATGAAAATGCCAAACAAGCCAACAACGTTGAAGGTTGCTGGGGTCATAGCTGCCTCATTGGCTCTTGTTGTTTCTTTTCAAAACTGCGGCAAAGCCGGGTTTGACTCATCCCTTGACGACGTAGCTGACTATTCCAGCTTGGACGCGGCGCTCGTTTCAAAGTACGGTTCACAAATGGCGGGAAAAATTTCTGCGATCCCATTTGCGTTTGACGGTGGATTTGACCAAATCGCCTATAACTCTTGCGCTGAGCCAGGAACTCTACCGAGCAGCAGCGCTTATTATTCAATCCGCGCGGGTGCTTACCAAACTGCAGGCATCACGATCCCTGCAAGTTTCTATTCCTATGTTGATGCTAATTTTAGCCCGATCTATCCAGCGAACGCCGTTTCTAAAGCCCAGTATGCTGAATATCTGGGTGACTCGCCGACGAACATCAATGTGATGCCGACGATGGCGATTCGTGACCGCTCAAATTTGAACAGCGTTTATTCTGCAACAGGTTCTTTGGCCTTGAATACAGATGTGATTCCGATGGCTGATGTTTTGTCTTCGACATATATCATGGATACGTTGTTGAACAATCGTGGGGCTTCGGTTCGCTATTTCCCGTTCTCCACGAATACTCGTACTCTTGAAGCCAATATGAAGTTCAACTCGGATCAAAGTATCTCCCAAAGCTTGCGTGATATCTTGCAAGTGCAAGGTCAGATGACGATGACATATCTGAATGATTCCACAAATATTGGAAGCGTGGTTTCGGCTAGTACCACAAATAAAGCATTGGCTTACGGTCGCGGTTACCGTTTTTCCTTCGGTCAGGCAGCGGGTGTTTCCAATGGTTTCTCTCCTCTGAATGTATTGCAAACTCTGCAAGAAGTTGATCTGAGTTCCGGTAATGTGATTGCGAACTGGAATTGTAACCGTGTTTATAAAGTTTATTTGAATCGCGACCTGGCTTCATGTGCCCCTCACACCGAGGCACAAATTACTGCCAGCGCGGCTTTGCGTGCGGAAATCGACATTGTTCGCCGCCAGTTCCCGGCTCACCAGTGGGATGTTAATGTGACACAAGGTTGCTTGGTTCCTAAAGCAACAGTGCCGTCATGCTATACTGAAAATTTGGTGAATGGTGTGGCTCAGGGTGTGGAATACAGTGCGGGTGCTGCTTGTTACAACCCATTGATTGGTACTTCCGCGGCTTCTTATCCGAACAGTGTTATTCCGACAAAACGTTGCGCAAACTATGCAACGATCTGTACAAAATTCTAATTAGACGCCACTTGCGAAGCTAAGAGCTGATGCATGTTTTGTGGATAAGGTTTAATATATTTCAAAGGGTCGACCATTCGGCCCTTTATTTTTAAGGCGAAGTGCAAGTGAGCGCGAGTGCAATAACCTGTACAACCTACCTCAGCGATTTTATCTCCCGCATTTACCATCAAGCCCTCGCGAATTCTGCGATCAATTTTATAAAGATGGTTATACGAGGATTCGATGCCATTTGAATGGCGAAGCACGATGAAATTCCCCGCCGCATGATTGTTTCCATAACGAACCACTTGGCCCTTGCGTGCGGCTAAGACAGGGTCACCAATCGGCAATTCAAAATCGACACCCAAATGCGGAACTCTTTTGCGAGTGATGGGATGCAATCGATTTGGCTGAAAGGTGCTGGCGATTTTGATGTAATTAACCGGGGAATAGAAAGCGCGCTTTTCCTGCAAATCCTGATCATTAAAGAACACGCCACCGTCTTTGGAGCGAACGAATTTTTTGCGAACTATGTCGCCATCGATCTCTAGTGAAGTTTGTAGAATCTCTCCGTATTTTACGAACAAACCATTTTCATATTTCTTTTCAACTGTGAACCAGAAAGGTGCTCCTCGGCGCAGTTCTTTTGCAGATTTGATATCAAATACATAAGCGTCAGTGAAGCGAGTTGCCACCCAGTTGCTGTTAATTTTGGGAAGAATGGAGCCCAGAATAGATCCGTGAACTTTCCCGTCGATTCTAAGCACTGTTGTCCTAAATTGCGGTTTGTAGGGTGCCGCCTGAATCGCACCATTCTTTTTCAAAATACGAAAGGCATCAGAAGTTTGAGAGTCGAAAACACGAAGTTCTACTTCGTTCTTATCGCGACGAACCAGGTAGCGTGTATCTAAAGTCAGAAACAGACGACGCAGGCCGAGATCAGATGCCAGAACTTTTTCACGTTCACGGGTGGAAAAACCCTGTTGGCGCAAAATATTTAAAAGATTATCACCGGAACGAATTTGTTTGGCCGTAAAGTTGTTGGCGCCAGCATGAACTGATTGATAGTATGTGAGCACTAAAATGAACGTGCACACGATGCGTGCGAGGTATTGATTCATGCTCCATCCTTTGAGCTTTGCAAAAAAACTTTCTGTTTTTCTCCTCATTTATGTTAGCTCGAACCAAGCACTGGCCCAAGTTTATAATTCTTCGGCGTCAGTAGCAGCGGGTGGAACTGGACGTGCGGCTGTGGAGCCCGGTGATGCTAGTTTCCTGAATCCTGCATCCATGGCTCATCTAGGGGGACGTTTTCTTTTCACATCTTTCGCAGATAAAGAGTTCGCAGCTTTTTTGAGTGATAACACAAAAGAAAGTACGCTTCCTGCAGCGGCTGCGTATGTGCAAAAATCCAAGATGACAAAAACTCTTGGCGAGCTGAACGAACACGATATCGGCATCACATTGGCGGAGTTCTTTAAAGATAAATGGTCCGTGGGTTTGACGGGACATTACCTTGAGCAGACTCTTGAACAGGGCAGCTATCACTCCGTAAACGGGGATTTGGGCCTTCTTTATACGCCGATGTCAGACATGGGTTTGGGTCTGGTGGTCTATAATGTTTTCGGTGAGAACAATAATACGGCTCCTGAGGAGCTCCGCTATAAAACCAAGGTTGGCGGGGGATTTAACTATATTTATAAGGGAATGTTCCGTGTTCGCGTGGATGGCGATTCCGAGGGATACGCTGGTTTGGGCCTTGAAACCTTCATAAATCGCTTTATAGTCTTCAGATTCGGCTATTCAGACGATTTTGACGACTCCAGACCCCTGGTTTCCGCCGGTGTCGGGTTTAGCGGTCCTCGCTTCCGTTTAAACTATGCCTATTTCGGAAATACACAAAAATCATCAGATTATAGGCATTCGATTGACTTGATTATTCCGTTTTGATAGTTAACTCGTTCCGTCTAGCCTATCCCGGCTTTGATGGGATAATGGCGCACTTCGGCACGGCCGGAGTTTTAATAAATATTCCGGGGGTAAACCGTGGCTTCTAAAACTAAAAAAACTGAATACATTCGCGAAAAGAAAAAAACTACTAGCGGTAAAAAACGTAAAGCAGCAGTACGTACTAACGGTACTACTAAATCTGCTAAAGTTCTTTTCAAAGACTAATTAGCCTCTGTCTTTAAAAGTAAAAAAGCCTTTGGGTTCACCAAAGGCTTTTTGCGTTTGTACAATTTGTTACAAGAGATTAGTAGCCGTTACCTTGTAACTGCCCTACCGAAGTTCTTAAGCGACCTTTCACTTCTTGAACGCCACCTTTTAAATCCCAGCTAAATGGCATTTCCACCCAGCCTTCTTGGCCTGGATAGAATCTCCACTTTTTAAGAGCTGCCAATGTTTTAGCATCCAGGTTTCTGAAACCTGTGGATTGCTTCATGCGGAAGTTCACAGGAGTACCTTCTTTAGTGATGTAAGCTTCAAAACTTACGCGACCTTGATTGCCTTTCAGGCGTTCCTCTTCACTGTATTGAGGGCGTGGGTTTCCAGGCATCTGTTTTAATTGATCTAAACTTCTGACACCTTCAGCAGCACCCGCAACTTCTTGACCTGATTTTTCAAGTCCGTTGTTACCTGCACCGGCACCTTGTTTTTCACCTTTACCTGAGCCTTCGCCACCAGCGCCGTCAGCACCTTTTGCAGCAGTTGCAGCGGCAATCGCAGCTGCACGTTGTGCGGCTTTCTCGCGAGCGGCAGCTTCAGCAGCTGCTTTCTCGGCAGCCAAAGCAGAAGCAATCGCTTTGGCATTTTTATGACGAAGATTCTTTTGAGACTCTGCTAGAGCTGCAGAATCTGCCTGATTCTGGTCTTCAACAGATTTAAGAGAACTTTCTTGATCAGCAGACAAGGCTTCGGCCATCGCATTCATTTGCGATTCTTCAGCGGCAAGTTTGTTGGCGTGCTTGCTGTCGATTTCGTCGAAGTCTTGATTGAAGTCTTCACCTAATTTTGCTTCAGATTTTTGATTGGCGATCTCTCCTTCATCAAGCTCTGGAGAGTTGATGTCATCAATCGACATGGGAACTGCGGCAAAGTTTGTTTTTGCAGGAGCTGCTTTGGCAGCTTTGGGACTGGATGGTTTTGCGGCAGCTACGGCTTTCGGCGCAGCTTTTTTAGGTGCTGGCTTTTCGATAACAGGAACTGGTTCTGCAATGACTTCAGGAGCAGCTACGACTGCGGCCTCTGTTGGAGCCGGAGCCGTTTCAACAGGAGCGGCAGCAACTTCTTGAGATTCTTTAACAGGAGATTTTTCCGGAAGAGCTGCTGCTGCGCCACCTTTAGTGGGCTCCACCGGAGAACCCTTGGTCACTTCGTGAACTGTTGGCTCTTCAAGTTCGATCGTAATTGATTCGGTTTTGATCTCATTCACCAACGGCACGCTGATGACGGCAACCGCGACAGCTGCAGCGATATGCAGAGCCACTGACAAAGTCATAAAGCGCGGGGATTTATTTGCTTCTGGCGGGCGAGGAGCCGGGATTTTCAGGTCGGGAATAAAATCGAGTTTTGAGGTGTTATACGAAAACAAATCGAGCTGATTCTCGGAATTTAGTTCTTCGCTGTTTTTATCAAAACCCATAAATACTCCTCTGACTATAGGGGGAGTATTATCAATTCCCAGGCCAGCTTGTGGGAGCCCCTGTTTAAGCTGGGGCAGGTGGCCTGGGTAATTTTTTCATGACTGTTACTCTGGCAGTAACCCGTCTGGGGAGACGCCGCTGTTGATGGCAGCAGCGATCTTAAGATGTTCCGCGTGGCCAACGATCTTCACAACTTCACTCATATCCAGTGGATCTGGATTGGTGATTTTGGCTTTTTTCAGATCCAAAATTCTTCTGTAAGATGACTCTAGTTGTGCTTGATCCAAAGTGCCTTGCGCCACAGCACCTAAGATTGCTTCCACAGCTTGCGGAGGTACGTCGAATTCATTGCAATACAAAAGAAGATCGCAACCAGCTTGAAGAGCGCGAACCGGGATTTCATCAACACCATAGTGAGAAGACATAGCCTTCATTCCCAAGTCGTCAGTGATCACTAAGCCTCTGTAGCGAAGTTCTTCTTTGATCATTTTCTTTACGAAAATTTCTGACAACGTCACTGGCCAATCTGGATCGATTTTTGGGAACATAATATGGGAAGTCATCACCATGTCGACGCGGGACTTGAATGCTTTTTTGAACGGAATCAGTTCGCAACTTTCCAGGCGTTCTCTGTCCAGGTTTTCCACAGGAAGATCCTCATGGCTATCAACCAAAGTGTTTCCGTGGCCAGGGAAATGTTTTGCACAAGTGATCACGTCAGCTTTGATGTAACCGCGAACCAGGGCAGAGGCATGTTTAGCGACAGATTCAGGATCAGAACTTATCGAACGATCGCCGATAACTTTGTTTGCTTCATTAGTAAAGACGTCAACCGACGGCGCAAAATCCAAATTGATACCAACGGCCTTCAATTCCTGACCCATACGATTTGCAAAGTGAAAGGAAACAGTTGGGGCATCCAGATCGCCCAATTTGCGAAGTGCTGGCCAAACTGTAAATGGCGGCTTCAAGCGGTGGACTCGGCCGCCTTCCATATCTATCCCGATAAATAGGGGAGCCTTGTCAGCTTGCTTATGACGCAAAGATTGGATTTCGGCGCACAGGTCATGAACCTGCTTTGGATCAGCGACATTTCGACCAAACAGGCAGATACCACCGATGTTGTTATCGACGATGAATTTCTTTTCGTCGGCAGTCAAAGAGTGACCTTGAATACCGATAAACATGTGCTGTCCGATAATTTGATTGATTCCCATACTATTGACCCGGTTCGTTTTCTGGTTGAGTGGCAGGAGCGGGATTCGCTGGTGCCGTTACTGGAGCGTTAATTGTCGTGGTTGGTAGTGTCGCTGGTTTTGCTTTCTTACCCTGAGCAACAACATTTTGAGTGCCCGCTGGAACACCCGCAAACAATGTTTTCAAAATAGTTGTACTGAAAGATTGCCCGTTCGTCGCTTCTGCGGCAGTGGAAACCAGTTCCGTTGAAATTCCCGTACCCATTGCATTCGTCGCAATGACTTCGCCACGGTCATTTACGTAGCTAAGGAATTTGGCGTCTTTAAAGGTGTTCAGAATTTTGAATACTTTGAAATCATTAAAAATCTGCTCTTTACCAACCAGAGCTTGGCCTTTGGAGATGCTGGCATCTTCCTCAGCAATGGCTTGATATTCGTATTTTGTTTCAGAACGAAGACCGTCTTTACTTTTCAGCATCAAATAAACCAGAAACGTCGACAAGAAAGTTCCTTTGGGAATTTTCTTTTCAATTTTTGATGATTTGCCATTGTTGCTGACGATCGCAGTCATTGCGCCAGCCTTAAACTTGGCATCGATCGTTTTGGATTCTTTGCCAGACAGCGATGTGTATTCGTAAGAGATCGGAGCCAGCTCCGCGTCCGCGAAAGCTTTCAAACTTTCTGTGGTTTCAGTGGGACCTTTTCCGGTTTTAATAAAGTACGTAGAGATAAATTGCTTTTTCTTGTCGTCAAACTCGTAGCGGCTGACCACGTAGCCGATATGGGCGTCGTTCGCGTTAATCTTTGAATATCCCTCAAACAAAACGGCACCGTTGGAAACCAGCGGAGCAGTAAAAATTGAGAAGCCAATAAGGGCAGAGAAGTATTTACGGACCATCGTCGAGATTCCCCTTAGTTATCATGGCTAAAAGTCTGTCATCTCACTATAGAACAAGTCAAAGTTTTCAAGGTCGAGTTATTGCCTCTGTGCAATTGATACGAGACAATGTTTTTTAACCACATGATGAAACTGCGTGACCAACTTATTCGAAGACTCAAAAACCCTCAGGGTCAGGTCGCGCTATTTGTCGCCTTGATATTTCAAATTCTGTTTATCTTCTTTGCTATGGTCATCAACGTTGGCTTGTTGGTCCATCACAAAATCAACTTACAGAACTCCGTTGATCTTGCTGCCTATTACGGTGCAATGAAGCAAGCGGAGAACATGAATGCGATCGCACATATCAATTATCAGATTCGTCAAAGTTGGAAACTGCTGGCGTGGCGATATCGTATGGTTGGATCGGCGGGGGATATGTCGGAACATCCGCTCGACAAAATCCCAGCTAATAATTTACAAATTTATCCAGGGCGCGCGGATACTGATGATATCAATCCGGCGGCCAAAGACTTTTATGATGCACCATCTTTTTGTGCTACGTATGTTCCATTCAAACCGATGCCGAACGAGAATACCTGCAGAGACTTAAAAGGTATGAGCGGAGTCAAGGTATTCGGACCAACCCCAACGATCGCTGGTTTTCACAGTGTGAACGTTGCAATGACAAATATATCGGAAACATTTCGAAACTTGGCGTTCGAGCGTTGTCGATATTTTGGAGCCTTCAATTATCGACTGCTGGCGCAGTGGGTGGTGGGTTACAATATGGATCAAGCAGATAGGATGCTGCTTATTTCAACAATTTCTAGATCCATGAGTAACGAGACAGAAGATTTTTTTGATCTAGATGGAGAATCAGTAAAAAAAGGCATCAAAGCAACTTTAGATAACAATCTGACGGCTGCAAATAAAGATGGGATGCAGTCATTTAAAGTTTATAACTCTTTGGGTGCTGATGGTTGCAATAATCCTGCAAAAGATGAATTGCCGGCAAAATGGCTGGTTCCCATTCGTATAGCTCCTGCATTTAGTTATGTGGATACGGTCTGTAATGTTGATGCAAACAATATTGAGCGCGTGCCAAGAGAACTTGCCTCGGATCGCAATAACTGGCCTGCCGAAGTTGTAAAAAACCAAGGGCATCCATTATGGAGAGATATTTCGGAGCTTTCTCAGTTCGTCGGTCTTCGCAGTCAGATTGAGGATCCCTATAACTACTCAATGGGCGTCGAGAAAAACCCATGGTGTATGGCGTATGTTGGTGTTTCGGCTGTCACTCGTCCAAACATTCCCTTCTCTCCATTGGGTGCCGTTGATTTAAAAGCGCGCGCATTTTTTAAACCATTCGGAGGCAGAATGGGCCCTTGGTATGAATCGCAATGGCCCAGCGGTTCCGAACGTTCTGCAGGTGGTGGTAAGATCGATGCAAATCTTCCCCCAAGAATTTATGATACTGGCAATATCGGCGATCCCAAAGATCCAACTCGGGCAGGAAATTACAGCCGCTTCGTTGGTGATCAATATGGTTTGAAAAGTCGAAACCTTTTATATCAGTTTGGTCGCGCGATTTTTAAATTGGATCCAACATGGGACAAACGAACGAAGGATAATCCTGATTTTCAAGATACGGCTCCTAACTTCGGTCACTGGAATCAATTGCCGTTTGATTTTGCCAGGAAAAGTAATGGCAATGGAGATCTATTGGCTTGGAGCGAGGAAGTAAAAGGTCCCTCGCGATTCCGCGCCTTGGAACTTTTAGCAATTCTGCCTGACCAATTTGATATGGCTTATTACTCTATCGAGCCAGATTTTTATCATAACTACTATAAGCGCATTAAAGAAAAGTTTATGCCTAAGGCGAATCCTGGTTTTGATAAATCCATTCGTCCCGACATTGGCTATCACAAAGACTACAAGCAGGGTGATGTGAACTTGGAAGAGTTCAGCGTGAAAGACCAATATAAAGTTTTAAAGAGCAAAGAGATTCAAACTCTATCTTTAGATATTGACCAAAAGCTGACATACCTTTCCAAGGACTGGAAAAACGTACTTACGGGTTGGGCTGATAACGGCTTATTGGACTACTCCCTGAATACGGAGAAGCTGGGTAAGTGTACAGTAGAGCCAAAATACGATGGTGAAACTCCCGTTCCGCCAACTTCTGGCAATTGTATTGTGGGCGGTACCTCGGGTTATTCGGTTAAAATGATCTCCTCTGATTATTTGAATTCTGAGCTGCAACTGGGTGGAGATAACTCCGGCAAGGCTAAAATCAAAAATCCGCCGCCTTCAGACTTCTAGCTCATTCGTAAATTCTCAACTTGAGACAGTTAAGATTCTCTGACTTTTGTCCGAAAAGAGACAGGTAGGGGAATATCTATGAGAAATGCGATAACTCGCGTGTTTACTATTCTTTTTGCGATCTCATTTGCAGGTGGGAACGTTTACGCACAACAAGAAACGGTACCAGCAAGTGAAGTAGGTTTCGCTAAGCCGAAGCAAATTGCAGGTGCTAAGTCTGCTTCTGCGCCAGTTACATCACTTGATTCAAGTGTTGCTGCCGATACCAACGAAGCGACAGCTGGTGGTTTGGAAGCCGTTAGAAAACAATTCGAAAAAAACTTCAGTGAGTTGGTGGGATTGAACGGCGCATTCATCGAAGACAATCAGATCAAAAACGAAAAGGCCGCGTACAACGAGTATATTGGCAACTGGGATACTTGTGTAAAAGGTCAATCAGTGGCGGCCTATGCCTGTCTGTCCAATTTGAGTCCTAAAATTCAGGATGCCGTAGCGGCACTGAACGTCTTGGGGACAGTCGCAGGCGCATCTGGAGTGAGTGATTCATGCAGTGCTTTTGGTAAAGGTATGGGTATTGCCCAAGCAGCTTTGACAGCTTATACGGCAGCTTGTGGTGCAGCTAAGGGTCACTGTGGATGGTATTGTTCCAGCACTAAAGAAGCCGTTGCAAACATGCAGAAGGCCGTGAAAGCTTCGACGCCTGTGTGCAGAAATCCCCAAGATCCGAACTGTTCTGCCCAAGTGGCACGTTACAAAGATTTGCAGGCTACGATTTTGAATCTTATCGGTAAAGAACTTCAGACTGGCGACATTCAATCTATCGCTGGAAAATCGCAAGTATGTACAAGTAAATATCCGCAGCTAATTGCTTCAGCGGCATCCGGTATTTATGGCGTGGTGAATGCTTTGAAACAAGGTAAGAGCTGCGAGGAAGCGACGGATTCTTCTGCGGGAACTGACGTGGCGACGACTGCGGAAACTTGTAAGATTGAAGCGAATGCAAATCTTCCAGAATGTATCTGTTTAAAAAATCCAATGCTTGAAGGTTGCGGCTCTATTGCTGCGAAATCTTCAATGAGTTCTGCTGGCAGTGGTTTGTCAGCACTTTCTGCGACACCAGCTTCATCAAGCAAAGATGGGTTGACGGCAGCTGATTTGGCAACGGGCAATACTCCTTCAACAACAGGTCGCTCACCATCCAATGATTCAGGCAGTGGTGGTGTTGGTGCTCCCGTTGGCGGTGGCGGCGCAAACCTTGGTGGTGGCGGAGGCGGCAGTGGCTCCGGAGCTAGTGGTGAAGATAAATCAGGTCATAAAGCTCTCGACACTAATATCTTAGCTGGCTCTAGCGGCGGCGGAGGTGGCGGAGGCTGGGGTGGTGGTGATTCCTCCAGTGATAAGTCAGGTCTTCGTGGTTACTTGCCAGGTGGAGCAAAAGATCCAAAAAAGATGGGTGGCGCGCAACAGAATTGGGTTAAAGAAGTAACCGGTCAGGGTGGTAAATCGAACTGGGAAAAAGTTCGTGATCGCTACCAGGATAATAAATCTTCTTTACTAAATAACTAGGAGACAACATGACAGTATTTAAAACGATTACTAAATCGGTTTGCAGTCTTAGCATCGCGTTGTCTCCTGCGTATTCTTTCGCGGCAGAAACGGGAGTGGAAAGCAGCAAAACTTCATCGATTCCTGCTGTTAACAGCTCCGCGAATAACAATGCGAGTAAAAATAATTCGGCGCAAGCGTTCAATGCTGTTGCAAGTGCCACAGAGTTTGCGGTAGCTGCTCAAAACTGGTCACGCTGTCCCGAGGATGGTAGTGCCTGTGCTGTAGCTGCTCTATTTACAGCAATGGGAATTATGTCCATGAAGCAGTCAAAAGCGAATGGACAAAAAGCTGGCGAATCTTACAATACAGCGGACCTGTCGGATGCTTACGGTTCTGGGAATTACAACTCCGGGTTGGCATCAAGCTCTGATCCTGACTATCAATCAAATGCATCAGTCGGCTCAAGTTATATGAAAAAAGCGGAAGCCGGCTTAAGCAGTCTGAAAGCACAAGGTTTGGTAAATAGCTCTGCGACGAAAATTACTTCTCCAGATGGAAAATCCTATAACGTGTCTGATCTAAGTTCAGCGGCTGGAATGGCATCTGCGGGGATTCCTCAAGGTGCTATTGATGCAGCGATGGCGACTTCTAAGGACATCGAAAAGAAAGCCTTAGAGAAAGTAAAAATCGGCGCGTTGACGAAGGCGCAGGGTTATGACGAAAGCTCTGGTGGCGGAGGCGGCAGTCGCTATCCAAGTGGTGATGGCAGCAGTGGAAGTGGTGCCTATCCAGGCTATGCGGGTGCTCGTGGGTCATCAAGTTTGTTGGATAAAGACAATTCAAGACTGGCTGCAGGCATGAGTAAGAACTATAACGGCGAGCCGATTGGTGTTGCGGCAGATAGTATTTTCCTGATGATGTCTCGTCGTTATAAAGTCAAAGAGAGCCAAGATTCATTCTTTGGCGCCTCGGATGTTGATTTGAAAAAATAGTTTAAAGCAAAATCGTGTTGTTGACGGTGGTGCCGTCAGCAACATGGACACCGTCTCCGATGATCACGTTTTCCAACTTACAATTCTTACCAATCACAGCTCCTGGCCCGGCACTTACAAATCCAGAAAATTTAGATTCGTTATCGATGATGGCTTCAGAAGAAAACTGCAGGTTTGCTTCATTGAATTTTTGAGTGATGACTTTTGATGATGAATATTGAGCGAAGGTTTTTTCCAGCGCTTGTTTTTCATGGCCGTCATCCCCTAACAAAGCATTCACGCAGTATTTCGAGGCCTCAATAAGATCAGTAGGGTTTCCAGTTTCAAACCAAGTACATTCTATTGGATAGACTTGTGCTGTTTCGCCACTGTTAACTGCAGCCATGACACCGTCATAGAAAATATGCGAAACATCTTGCTTAGGCAGATAGTTGAATATTTTTTCCGAAAAAATCTGAACTCCGATATAATGCCAAGCTGTTTCGGCGCCTTCGACTTTTCCTTTTCCGAAGCCTTTAATGGCATTTTTGCCGTCGGCCCAGATTCCGCCGAACTGTGTACCAAGGCCGGGATGTGACATCACAAGTACCGTCGCCACGGCTCCTGTAGAACGGTGGTGAGAGATCGCTTTTTTAAGAATCTCGGAGTCTTTTGGAAGGATCACGGTGTCGGCGTTCATCAAGATGAAGTCTCCGCCGTCTTTGAAGTGACTGTGAACCTTGTTCAGCCCGCCACCACTATCGAGAATCTTACCTTTTTCATCTGAAAATATAAGTTCATTTGCCTGGTGATTAATCTTGTTAAATAGAGTGTGGATCTTTTCAGGCAAGTGATAAGTATTTACCACAAGTTTGTTAATCTTAATTCCCTGCAGAAATCCCAAAGCGTGCGCGGCCAAAGGCAAAGTCAAAAACGGAATGGCAGGCTTTGGAAGTTGAGTTGTATAAGGGCGAAGCCGAGTTCCTTCACCCGCTGCAAGGACCATTACATTCATAGAGATTCGTACTTTCTTTCAAGAGCCCCTGAATCAATCAATATATCAGCAAACACCTTGTACTCTGGGAACTCATTAATCGCTTTCATTACGCGACGAAGAGTGCCGGAAAGATACTTCAAGTAACGACGATCTTCACGTTGGTGGAAGAAGCTGGCGAAACTGCCACAGGCTTTAAAGCAGCGCTGAATGGATTGAAGTTCATACATGCGATCAAAATGTTCGCGCGAGAAATCTTTCGGCAAATACTGTTTAGATTGCTCCAAATAGTAATTGATCAGCTTCGCGGCCATTTCATCGCTCATATCTACGTAAGAGTCACGCATCAGGCTTACCAAGTCATACTGGATCGGTCCCAGGCGCGCATCCTGGAAATCGATTACATGAACTTTATCAAGTTTGATCATCACGTTGCGTGAGTGGTAATCGCGGTGAGCGATGCGTTTCGGTTCCGCATCCAGGCGCGAGCAGATATCCAAAAAGATATCAGAAAGTTCTTTATTGGATTTGTCATTGAAAGGAAACTTTAAAACACCAGCTAACAAATTATCTTTGCCGTAGTTCATTTCCCAAAGAAATTTTTCTGTATCAAATTTCATCTTAAAGGCAGAGCAGTTCGGATCGTGATCAAGCGTTGCCTTGTGATGAATCTTAACAACCTCATCGACTGTCAGCTTGTACCACTCCATAGAGGACTCGTGGCTTTGACTTTCCCAGAATTTTCTTTCAAGCATCAAATCGCCCAAGTCTTCTTGAAGGATCAATCCTTCGCTTGGTGACATCGCGACGATTTTAGGGACGTGGATACCGTTCTTAGCAAAATGATTGAGAACACTCATCAGAGGGTAGTTGGCGGGATCAAATGGTTCCCAGCGCATCAGAACCCATGATTGATTGTCATGTACCACGCGGTAATAGCGACGATTCGAGGCATCTCCTGCAAGAGAAAATACCTTGAATGCATCTGTAGATAATGAGCGGCTTAAAAAAGAATTTAGAAATTCATCGTGAGTGACCATAAGAAAAATTCTCACAGACACTCCAAGTAAATTCAAGAACTTATGTCGATGCCGGATCTTTCATAAAGAACAGCTCCAGGACTTCTTTCAGGCCTTGAGTTGTTAATGGAGCGCGGTCCACTTCAAAGCAATTCACAGAGGCTTCATCGATCAAATTGGATGCAAGACCTTCTATTTTTGCGAGTTCTTCAAGATTCATAGCAGAACTTGTGATAATCAGTGGTTCATCTGGCGAATGTTCTTCACCCAAATACTCCAGCAAAAGCTCTTGCTCGGCGGCGTTCAATGATTCGATGTTTTCGATGAAAATTGTCATTTCACCCATTTTCGCGATATCGAAACTGGAGTGAAGTTGCCCCTTGATGTCGTTGAAGGGAACAAATGCCCAGCGGCCGGTCAGTTCATGCAACTGCAAAGCGACTTTCTTATTGGTTGTCGGCGTTTGACCTTCAAGATGGATTAGGTGAGATAATAGCTCTTTCGACAGACCTTTGGCCAGGTCCTTGGAAGAGTCTTCCAGCAACTCATCAATGCTTGGCAATTTGTCATCGCCGAACACATGAAGGTTTTCAGTTTCGAAATTGGCTTTGCTGATTTCAACTAAGTTGGATTCTTTTTGTTCAAGATACCATTTATAAAGTGCTGGTTCTAATACCATGCGAATCAACTGGGTAACGCCCTGACGTTTTTCAGCATTTAAATCATCAGCACCCGGAACGATGGCGGTACCCAGCAGAGCACCATTCACCTTGATAGGTACGTGAAAATCCACCCCACGCAAATATGTATCTTCGTGTGGTTGCACTGCAGACATATCCATCAATTGACGGATCAGCAGCTCTTTTCCATAGCGAGTCTCAACCAGATGCTTAAGACGAGATACAAATGACGAATCCAAAGTTGTAGTTTGCATATAACGAACACCCCTTAACAGAAACCCTAATATACAAGAACAATACCAACTGTCAGGGGAGGGAGTAATTATTTGTGAAATCAAGTACTTGAATGGCTTTTGGGGAAAGAAAAAGGGCTTTGAAGATCACCTTCAAAGCCCTCTATTTTTAGTTCAAATAGGTAAATAATTTAGGGTGCTTGCCCAATTAGGCGCGAGCGATCTTACGCTTATCCAAGCCGTATTTTTCGACTTTCATGATAAGACCTGCACGGCTGATACCCAATTCTTTAGCAAGTTTCGATTTATTCCAACCTGTGCGGCGAAGACCCTCACGGATCATTTCGCGCTCTAGATCTTCCAAAGCGTCTTTCAACTTACCTTGCAAGCGGGAACCTTGAACTTTATTTTTCTCACCAGCTTCCAAAATTTTTGGAGAAAGCAATTCGCCCATCAATTTTGATTCTTCACCGGAAAGAACACAAAGTCTTTCGATTTCATTTTGCAATTCACGAACGTTACCTGGCCATGGATAGTCGTACAATTTCTCAAGAGCACGTTTCGTCAATTGGTGTTTTACACCACCTTGAGCTTCATGGATTTTGTTCAAGAAGAAATCCGTCAAGAACGGGATGTCTTCTTTACGCTCGCGAAGAGGCGGAACGCGGATGTTGATAACATTCAAACGGTAGTACAAGTCTTCACGGAATGTACCTTGCTCAACCATCTCTTTAAGGTTTCTGTTCGTCGCTGCAACGATACGAACATCGACTTTTCTCATTTCAGTCGCACCCACTGGAGTGAAAGTGCCTTCTTGCAATACGCGAAGAAGCTTAACTTGCATTTGTGGAGATGTATCACCGATCTCATCCAGGAAGAATGTTCCTTTGTCGGCCATTTCGAAAAGACCTTTTTTGTCTTTCAAAGCGCCGGTAAATGAACCCTTCACGTGACCGAATAGTTCTGATTCCAATAAGTTGTCATTGAACGCAGAACAGTTTTGGATAACGAATGGTTTGTCTTTGCGGTGAGAGTTATAGTGGATCGACTTAGCGATCAACTCTTTACCCGTACCATTTTCACCTTGAACAAGAACTGTTGAATCTGCACCTTTGATTTTATCAAGCAAAGCGTACAAAGATTGCATTGGTTTGGATTTACCGATCATGTTGTCGTACTTAAATCTGTTACCAAGCTCTTTATTCAATTCTTTGATGCGATCTTCACGAGAAGAGATCTCAAGGTGAAGAGTCACGATCTCTTGAGCAACCAATTCACAAACTTCAGTGAAGTGTGTGCGTTCATGGTCATCCATGAATTTCAATTTACCCAAGCATTTTTCAATCACTTCGCCAGACATACCGAAAGCTGCTAGACGCTCGCGGATTTCCGTCATACGAGAAGAGAAGTTTGCTTCACGGAAAAAACCCATCGCCACAACTGTACCAACGCAATCATTTTCGATCATGATTGGGAAGACACCTACGTCAAAACCGACCATGTCCCATTTGCGAAGGGAAAAGCGGTTTTGAGAAGTACGAAGATCATCAAGTGATTTAGTTACAAGCTCAGCAACGCTAGCTTGGCCCGCTTCTTTGTTCATCAAAGCTGCAATAGCAGGATTGTTGAAGCCAGCTTTGCCGGAGTCGAACCCTCTTAGTGTCCCGCGCTCATCAGTGAATACAACGTCAATGTTCCACCATGCGCTAAGGATATGTTTGAGTTTTTTAATAACATGTATATGTTCAAACTCATCCCAATTAATCATTTCAAACTCCCTTTCAATTTCTGTAACTTTCAAACTGTCGATATTTTTATCGTCAAGAAACTAGACGGACTTGAGGGTTGTGTCGAAACATCATGCAATTCAGTCTTTTGTCCAGGTCATTCTGAGACGGGAAAACGAAAGCAAACTGAATATCTTCGTAATTTCCGATGTTTAATTGCTGCCCCAAATTGAAACGAAAATGTGATGTGGTATCGTAGACGGATATGAAATGTCTATTTCTTGTTACTTCAATTTTTCTGTTTTCATCTTTTGGATTCGCCAACTCGGACAAATGTCAGCCATTCGATGAAAAGATTTTGAACCAACGGATATTTATCACGCGCTGTTTTTCGAATAGTTTTTATTCACAAAGTTTAAAAAATAACGTCGATTACAACGTCATCGTTCCTCCTGGATACGTCCAGGATGGGGGATCACGTTACCCTTATGCGATCTTTTTGCATGGCAGGGGTGGCGACAGGGATTCA
The DNA here is from genome assembly GCF_013752535.1 of Bdellovibrio sp. KM01. Classification (NCBI taxonomy): domain Bacteria; kingdom Pseudomonadati; phylum Bdellovibrionota; class Bdellovibrionia; order Bdellovibrionales; family Pseudobdellovibrionaceae; genus Bdellovibrio; species Bdellovibrio sp. KM01. Next base: position 3,819,133 of record NZ_CP058348.1, on the reverse strand, counting down.
CTAATCTATACAGGGGGACTTGAATCCTACGACAAAGTCGTACGCGATGGTGGCAGACCATTTTTAATCTTTGCTCCAAATGGACAAAGTCACTATTGGATGAATGGTGCTATTTCCAAAGTGAAGATGGCTGACATGGTGACCAAGGATCTGATTAAACATATTGAAGAAAAGTATCCGGTCATTAAGAACGAGCCTTGTGATCGTGCTTTGTTTGGAATTTCCATGGGTGGCAACGGGGCTTTGCAGTTGGGATTAAGCAACCCCCAGCTCATATGCACCGTTTATTCAATGAGCCCGGTATTTCGAACGCCAGCAGAAATTTGGACGCCCAATAGTAACAGCTCGCAACCTAAAGAAGACTATTACTCCTATGGTGTGGGAAAAGACTTTGAAGGGCGCAGCGCACGTCATATCTGTGAGAAGTTAAAAAAACCCGGCAGTGACCGCTGTCTGCCGTTTAAAAACTTCCGTCTGGAGATTGGCTCCAAAGATCCGTTTCTAACTGACACTCCGGATACCAAGAAGTTCATCGAAGAGCTTAAGAAAGCTCATCCAGAGTTTGAAATTGGCATCAAGGATTGTGGTACGGACAACTCACACGCGACGGCCTATTGGAGTTGCCGTATGCCGCATGTGATGAAGTGGCTTTCAGAACAGTTTAAGTAAACTAGTTATGCTGAAGACTATGGAAATTGTGGTACTCGCCCTTAAGTGAAAGAAGGCTCGCATGAGTGCCGATTTCCACGATTTCGCCGGATCTCATGACGACGATCTTATCTGCTTTTTGGATTGTCGACAGACGGTGAGCAATCACCAAAGCCGTACGACCTTCCATCAAGTGATCAAGTCCTTTTTGAACTTCGATTTCACTCGCAGTATCCAATGCACTTGTTGCTTCATCCAGAATCAAGACGGGTGCATCTTTAAACATCGCGCGCGCAATGCTTACGCGTTGTTTTTCACCACCAGAAAGCAAGTTTCCACGATCACCCACACGGCTTTGATAGCCCTGAGGAGTTTTCATGATGAAGTCATGGGCGTTAGCAAGTTTTGCCATTTTTTGAACATCTTCGCGATCGCGATTGTAATCACCGGCCCAGATATTCTTTTCGATTGTATCGCTGAACAAGAACACATCTTGAGTTACCAAGGCGATATTGCGGCGAAGTTCAACCAACCCGATATCTCTGATATTCACGCCATCGATCAGAATTTCGCCGGAAGTGGCATCAAAAAATCTTTCCAACAAGTTTACGATCGTGGATTTACCGCTGCCACTGGCGCCGACTAAGGCAACAACTTCACCGCGATTGATTTCAAGGTTTACGTTCTTAAGAATCATGTCCTTGCCATAGGCAAAGCTGACATCTTTATAGACGATCTTTTTCCAATCCTTAGGGAACGGAACTGGGTTTGCAGTTTGTGGAACCTCGGAAGGATTGTCGATGATTTCAAAAATACGACGAACTGAAATGACGACTTCTTGAATACGTACGTAAGCTTCTTGAATTTTCTTAATCGGAGCATTGATCATCAATAACGAAGCGATGAAACCAATGATATTACCCGCAGTACCACGACCCGCAGCGATTTCGTAACTGTTATAGATTAAGATCATCGGTATAAGGGCTGTTGCGATAAACTCGGTCGCAGGGCCTGAAGCCTCTTGACGTTTATAGACGGTTTTTCGGATGGAAAGATAGTTTGCACCTTGATCTTCCAATTTCTTAGCCATGTCTCTTTCAAGATTGAACGACTGAATGACACGAACTCCGTCCAGGCTTTCTTTAATTGTGGAAGTCATGTATTCCAAAGCTTCACGTTCGCGGGGAATGTACTTGCGCATGCTTCGTGCGATGGACTTTAAGATAATTCCGATAACCGGTGCGATGATAAGAACTGAAAGAGTCAGCTTCCAGTCGATGATGATCAAGTTGATCAGTAAACCGACTAGCAATAACGGATACAGGAAAATATCGGCGATAACGCGCAAGCCATCTTGAATCGTTTTGATGTCATTCAAAATACGGCTGATCAAACCACCAGAGCCTGCTGCGTAGTTGTTATGGAATGACAAGTTTAAGCGCATGAATTTGTATTGAAGCTTTTCGCGGATACGAGTGACCACGGCTTCAGAAATATAATTCATGTTATAGATATGATAATAACGAGAGATCGCTTGAATGAAGCCAAGACCAATAACAATCGGAACCTGTTTCATCAATTCTTGCTGATTGTTTGCGGAAAGTGCGTCGAAAAGTACTTTGGTTAGTAAGGCCACACGGGCTGTTGCCAGGGCATTCAAAATTCCCGTGATGGCAACCACGGTCATTCTGCTTTTGTGGGGTTTAATTTCGGCAACTAACTTTTTGATTTCAGGTAGCATTCCACTTCCGTCTCGCGGGTATTATGCATTCCCGTCGATATAGCGTTTTAAGTATTGGCCCGTCAGACTCTTTTTGGCCTTGATGATGTCATCAGGGGACCCTTGGGCAACAATATTACCGCCTTTTTTACCCGCTTCAGGGCCGAGGTCAATAACATAATCAGAGCCACGGATCACATCTAAGTTATGCTCTACCACAACGACGCTGCCGCCTGATTCTATAAGCTTATTTAAGACTTTCATTAGCAAATCGACTTCGCGGAAATGAAGACCTGTAGTTGGTTCGTCCAAAATATACAGGGTGGCCTTTTGTTGGACCTGAGACAGCTCTTTAGCGATTTTTAGACGTTGGGATTCACCACCGCTCAGGGAGTTCGCAGGCTGTCCTAATTGCAGGTAATCCAAACCCACTTCTTTTAAGACCGACAAAGGCTTACGAATGTTCGGATGAGCCACAAAGAAATTCATCGCTTCATTGACAGTCATTGCCAAAATTTCAGCGACGTTTTTGTTCTTGTACTGAACTTCCAGGATTTCGTTGCGATATTTTTTACCATCGCAAACGTCACATGGAATCACGACGTTATCCATGAACATCATATCGATTTCTTCAAAGCCTGTTCCCTTGCATGCAGGGCAACGACCACCATCGACGTTCAAACTGAACGTTCCTGGAGTGTAACCACGGGCTTGAGATTCAGGCGTTGTCGCCATAATCGTACGGATCGCATCAAAAGCTTTAAGGTAAGTGATCGGCGAACTGCGTGCAGATTTACCAATAGGAGATTGATCGATCAACAAGACATTCTTGATGTGATCAACACCCTCAATGCCGCCGTACTCTTGGGCCGGAAGATATTCAATATCCAGAGCCCGTGCTAAAGCAGGATACAGTGTTTTTGAAATCAGTGTTGATTTACCTGAACCACTGACGCCAGTCACAGTCACCAGACGATTCAAAGGAAAGACCACATCTAGGTTCTTTAGATTGTGTCCCTTAGCGCCTTTAAGCTCGATTTTTACTTTGTAAGTATCGATGTCGACGGGACGAATCGTGCGTAAATTTGCAGAATGTTTATTATCTAATAAATATGGAACCGTGTTGGATTTGTCGTATTTGTAAAATTCCTTAGTGGGTCCAGAGTAAACGACTTCTCCACCAAGATATCCAGAGCCAGGACCCATCTCGATAATATTTTCGCTGGCTTTAATCACGTCATGATCATGTTCAACGATGACCAGAGTATTGCCGAGCTCTTTAAGGTCTTTAAGAATTGAAATAAGGCGATCATTGTCACGTGGGTGAAGACCAACTGTGGGTTCATCCAACACGTAAAGTGCCTGTGATAATCCCATACCCAGCTGATTTGCCAAAATCAAACGTTGGTATTCGCCACCGGACAGAGTTCTGGTTTCACGATTTAATGACAAGTAATGCACACCCACACGCATCAGGAATTCCAGACGCGAACGGATTTGCTTAAGAATTTCACCAGCAACCTCAACCTGATGAGGAGGAAGTTCAATTTTTTGGAAAAACGCATTCAGATCTTCGATAATCATCGAAGACAGCTCGGTGATGTTCGCGCTACCCACCAAAACATGATTCGCTTCTTCACGCAGACGAGCGCCCTTGCAAGTGGGGCACAAGAAAGGACTGCGGAAACGTGCAATAAACACGCGCACATGCATTTTGTATTTAATTTGATCCAAGTACTCGAACAATCCCCGCACACCAAAGAAATCGTCGTCACCATTCCAGATCACTTCACGGTGAGCTTTCGGCAAATCCTGCCAAGGTGTGTGAATATCGATTTTAGCCTTTTTACAGTAAGCCAGAAGCTGCTTTTTTTCATGGGCCGCACTGGGCATCCAGAAAGGAGAAAGAGCTCCTTGCGCTAAACTCATCGCAGGGTTTGGAACTACTTTGGCTTCGTCGACATCCAAAATATTTCCAAAACCTTTACAAGTTGGGCACGCGCCAATCGGTGAATTGAAGCTGAACAAGCGAGAAGTCAAAGGTGGGGGAGTATAACCACAAATTGGGCACGAGGACTCTTCGCTGACTTGCAGGCGTTGGCCTTCAGTCGTAAGAATTGTGGCTTTGCGAGAAATCAAATTTGAATTGTATTTGATGCTCGCCTCGTAAGCCTGAGTCATCGAGTCTGCAATACGACCACGTTCGTCTTCGTTGAAGCTCATACGATCAATGATCAGATAGAACGTCTCTTTAGGAAGTCTTTTTTTAATTGCTGCCGGATCGCCGATCTCAACAACAGTTCCCATTTCCTCATTGGTTAAGCCAGACGGACTGATCGGAATGCTGATAACTTCTTCGACAGTTTTCTTAACCGCACCCTTAGTTTTGGTTTTCTTAAGAGTGGCTTTCTTGGTCGCGACAGGTTTTATCGAAGGTTGAACCTTAGGAATATAAATACGCAAGTAACCGTCCTGCAAAAGCAAGGAGTGCAGTTTCTTGGCTTGCGCCACACGACCGTTTTCAGAAATTTCGACTAGAATATATCCACGTTTGCCAGTGAACTCTTTGATCACCTTGGAAGTGGCCTCGGTGACACTTTCTTTTTCGGTAGGACACCCGTGTGTTGGGCAATAGGACTTACCGATTTTTTCATAAAGCAGGCGCAAGTAATCGATGATCTCAGTTGTTGTTCCCACCGTAGAGCGGGAACTTTTCACCGTGTTTTTCTGTTCAATCGAAATTGCTGGAGGAATATTGCTAATGCCTTCGATGTCAGGCTTTGGTGCTTTATTTAGAAACTGGCGAGCATAGTTTGACATGCTCTCGATAAAGCGGCGTTGACCTTCAGCGAATAAAGTTTCAAACGCCAGAGAGGATTTCCCTGAACCACTCGGGCCACAGATCACAGTCATTTTGCCAACTGGGACCTTGACCTCGATGTTCTTAAGATTGTTCTGTTTCACACCCCAGAGGTGGATATCCTTCACTCAGACAAATCCTGTTTGTAAAAGTCTGTTGCTTCTTCTTGCTTGCTGGAAGCAGCAGTCGGTTCTGTTCCTTCAACGAAGGCCTGGCGCAGAATATTTTTTGTTGATGCATTTGCAAGTTTGCCAGTTTCACTGTCAATGTTCGCAAACACGATACCATCTGGTACTGGGAAAGTCACTTGTGGAAGTCCTTCATGGGCTGCTTTCATGTAATCTACCCAAATTGGCAATGCGGAGCGGCCACCCACCTCGCCTTTGCCTAGACTTTTCTCTTTGTCAAAACCCACCCACACACCAGTTGCGATTTGTGGAGTATAGCCAATGAACCACGCGTCATAATAATTGTTCGTCGTTCCGGTTTTACCAGCAACTTCGCGACCCAAAGCACGAGCTCTTGCGCCCGTGCCGTTCTTGTCTTCAACCACTCCACGCAGAAGTGATGTCATGACGAATGCTGTTGTGGGCTTGATCAATTGATCAGGATCCTGGAAGAACAAGTTTTCAGCCAAAGCTGCTTTCTTAGGATCTTTCTTTTTAAACTCTTCCAGTTTCGCGGGCTCAGCAACAAGTTGCAGATACTCTTTGCGACGGTTTTCAAAATCGTCATCGTATGGTTTCATCTCTTTTTCAAAGCGGGCATCCAAAGACACGTTTTCCAAAATCGTTTTGCCATCAGCATCAGTCACTTTGTGAATCAGCATCGGGCGAGTGCGTTTGCCCAAGCGACCCAATTCTGAAAAGGCTTTGGTCATTTCGTACAAGGTCACACTTGAAGAGCCCAGAACCAACGTAAAGTCAGGATTCAGTGGACTGAAAAGTCCCAGGCGGTGAGAGTATTCGATGGCCCAAGGAACACCAACGTCTTCGATCACTTTTACAGCCGGAATATTCAAAGACTGAGAAAGCGCATTTCGAACGATGATATCACCACCGAAACTTTTCGAGTGGTTCGCTGGCTTCCAGGCTTTGGATTCCTTGGCATCACCCTGACCTTCTTCATCACCGGCAGAGCCTTCAAACACCAGGGGAGCATCCATAATCGGAGTTGCTGGGTTATAACCCTTATCTAGTGCGGAAGCATAGACGATTGATTTAAATGAAGAACCCGTTTGGCGAGGAGCTTGAATCGCACGGTTGAATTCACTTTTCGCAAAGCTTGTTCCACCCACCATTGCTAACACGTCTTGAGAATCCTGATCGAAGGAAAGAAGTGCTCCTTCTACCAACGGTTCCTGATCTAACTCCAAGTCCACGTACTTGTTGAAATCTGGAAGTTTTACGTCAGGAGCGCCTTTTTTCGGCGTCACGTTTTTAGAAGGAGAGAACTTATCAGCGGTCACCTTAACTAAGATCACGTCGCCCTTTTTTAAAGCATCAGACGGTTTTTTAATGGTATTTAAATCATAGCGCTTATCGGAGTCAGGCTTGCGTGCCCAAGTCATCGAATCGAAATCAATCAAACCCTGAGTGTCGGCAATTTTAACGTAAACCAAGCCTGCAGTGTCATCTACAGCTTGAACAACACCTTGAACAGAGTCCTTAAGCTTGATGTATGAAGGCAGAAGCGGATGTTCCTTCGCGGCTTTTTCATCCACTTTAGGAACAAGGTCTGCAAATTTACCATCGGGAAGAATCGTACGTTCAGGAGTTGATTCCCCGATAAGTTTTTTACGTTCATCTGTCAGGAATTTTTCTATGTCGTCTTCAGAAGAAAGATTCTTGATCGGACCGCGGAAGCCCTGACGCTTATCCAAACTCTTAAGTCCAGCCATCACAGAATCTTGCGCCGCTAATTGTTTTTGAAGATCAAGGCTGGTGTAGATACGAAGACCCTTATTTAAAACCATGTCCGCGCCAATTTGTGCAACCAGCATCTGGCGAACAGTTTCCAGGTAAAACGGAGCATACTCTTCGTAATTCTCGCGAACAAAAACCTTAACGGGTTCTTTGATTGCTTTATCTGATTGCTCTTTCGTGATGAAGCCTACTTCAGCCATACGGCGAAGCACGTAGGTTTGTCTTTCTTTAGCGCGCAGGGGATTACGAACCGGGCTGTAAGCGCTCGGAGCTTGAGGCAGACCTGCAAGGATGGCCATCTCTGGCAAAGTCAATTTGGAAACGGGTTTGCGGTAATAAGTTTGTGCCGCTTGTTCAACACCGTAAGCGCCTTCACCGAAGTAAATCTGATTTAGGTAAAGAAATAGGATGTCTTCTTTCTTAAGGTTTTTTTCCATCTCCATCGCAAGCATGATGTCGCGAAGTTTACGGGTCAGTGTTTTTTCCGAAGTCAGCATCAGGGTTTTAGCAACCTGCTGTGTGATCGTAGAACCACCTTGCACCGAGCGGCCTGCGCGAAGATTGGCAAGAGCCGCACGGAATATCGCCTGGGGATTAATGCCTTTGTGTTGGAAGAACTGATCGTCCTCAGCCGCTAAGAATGCATGCACCAGATCTTTGGGAATTTTATCGTAAGTTACCAGTGTGCGTTTCTGATTAAGGAACTCACCAATTTTTTTGCCATTGCGATCATAAACCTGGCTTACCAGTTGCGGTTTATAATCTTGAACAGTGATGATTTGCGGAAGACTTGCTTTAACAGATTGATAGGCAAGAACGGCGCCGACAACACCAAGAACGCAGAGAGCGACGAATGCCAGGATGATTTTTTTTAACACTGTTTGGGGCTCCTTTAAACGAAGCCCCATTCTATCAGTCGAAAAGGTGAGGGTCTAGGGATACTGGTCTTTGGTCACCTATTCCTTAAGTCCAGATGAGGACCTTGAGGAACTGGAGGCACTTTTCCCAATTGAACAGTTCACTTGGGTCAAATCTTTCGCCTGTGCGATGATTTCATTCATCTCTTCTTGAAGACCAGATACTTCATCCGCTACTTGCGGAGCAGTCGTTGTCGCTCCGGAAGGCGGGACAGCACCCAGACTTGATAATTGAGTGTTCAAGCGATTGATCTTTTGACTGTAGTTCGTAGTTTTGGTCGCCAATGTCTGAAGTTTTTGCTCCAACTCTTGTTTCGCTGCTGTCATTTTAGTTTGGATCGCAGTTTGGGTGTTCTTCATATTCGTTTCGGCCTGAGTTTGTTGCTTGTCTGCCAAGGCATTCATTTGCGCCATATTGGCTTCTGCAGAATCCATAGAATCTTTTGTTTGAGCCATAGACTCAGTCGTGTCTTGAATTTGCTTTCTAAGCATGTCTTCTTCTTGTTTCTTGGATTCAAGTAAAGCTTGCTTTTTCTGATCGTAAACTGTCATGCAATCGTTCCATGTATCGATCAAATCTTGCTTTAAGCGCTTAGCTTTGGCGATCATAGTACCAGAGCTGAATCCGCTTAATGCGCCATCTTTTTGCCACTGCGACTTCATTTCATTCACAGTTTTCATACAGGCTCTTTTTGCGGATGCCTCTGTCAGGGCAATCATATTGAGCGATTTATCACGTTGGGAAGTGATCAGCTTACCGTGCAGATCAAGTAAAGTTGTAGCTTGAGAGCGCATTGAATCTTTAGCAGCATTTTGTGCTTCTTGAAGCTTCTGTGTGTTCTCCAATTTGTCCTTAGAGATTTGATCTTTGGTTTTCTCCAGATCTTCTTGCGCTTTGTTCAGGTCCTCTTGAAGGTCAGAAATCTTTTTATTAAAGTCGGCTTGAATATCTGCTTTATCATCAGATAGTTTTGCTAAGTCTTCTTCAGTTTTATCAAGGTCTTCTTGATATTCTTTCTTTTTGCTGAAGTAATCTTGAAACGAGAATTGAGGGCAACCACCGCCCACATTACTGCTTTGACCCATAACCCCAAGTGCCGTTCCCAATGCATTATCCGCGCCTACAGCGGTACCTAAAGTTTGATAGAGATTGATGCCGCCAGTATCACTGGCCTCAGTATTACAGGAGTCAATTTTATCCACGCAACTTGCACCGGCGCCTGCATCTTTGCAAAGTCTCAACATATCTCTGCGGGCAGAGCTGTATCTGGAGCGTAGGTCATTACACGTTTGCCCTTCGGAATAAGAAGTCATCATTGGGTAGGGATATTGCTGCTGTGAGTTTTGATTATTTGAAGAAGTAGAGCTTGCAGAACCCGATGAGGTCCCGGAAGTTTGCGCATGGGCTGTGTAACCCATCATAACTAAAGAAGATATGATGCTGATAAAAAGATTAACAGATGTCTTCTTCGTCGTCTGTGATTTGGAATACATTGTCTTTCCCCCTGATGACTATATATGGATGCAATTGCAGTGCCTATTATCGTCACTTTTCGGGGGAAAGTTTACGTCTCAATATGAAACACTAGACGTTCATCGAGGACGTTTTTCCATTTATCGCGCCACTCGTTTGCAAACTTCCGCAAGCAGAACATTTGCGTGCCGCAAGTGGAATCGTCGTCAGACATTCGGGACAGGGCTTCGTTGATGCCGTTGCTTCCTCTGTCTTTTTGAAGCGATTTGCAGCTTTGATGATCATGAAAATTGCAAATGCGACAATCACGAAATCAATAACCGCATTCAGAAATACACCATAATTAAGGGTGGCTGCGCCGGCTGCTTTCGCTGCTGCCAATGTTGCGTAAGATTCACCATTCAGTGCGACAAACAGATTCGAAAAATCGATCTTGCCCATTCCCAAACTTAAAACGGGCATCAACATATCGCTGACAAATGAGCCAACGATTTTAGTGAAGGCGGCACCGATGATGATACCGACTGCCAAATCTAAAACGTTCCCTCTCATTAAAAAGGCCTTAAATTCCTTCATCATGACAAAATCCTTTCTAGAATTTCGCGACAAGATTCAATGTTGTCGTGGTTGTGCTGTATTCTCCCGGAGGAGCAGGTTCGTTTTGATATTGTAGCAAGTAAGCTAGCTTCAATGAGAAGATGGAATTTAACATAACATTGATCGAGGCTTCAGTATTTACCTGATAAGCATCAGCGCGAGTCATATTTGGCAAATATTCGATCCAGTACTTGAAGGAAAATTCTTTGTCGATTTTCGCGTTGATCTCGGTATAAATACGGAGCAATTGGTCATATGTAGTGCCAACTGAAACATTTTGAGTTTTTGAATAACGATAACCAGCCTCAAGGGTCCAGTCGAAGCTGTCTGTTTTTGTCAGCCAGTACTTCAAACCGATATCTGTCGAATCACGTTGCAAGTATCCAGAATAAATATCGCTCTCGATTTTTTGGCTACCAAAAAAGCCAAGATAATCAGTCCACTCGTGATCATAACGAGCTCCTGCATTCCAGTTGCGTACGCTTTCGACTGAATTGGCTTCGGTGCGAATATATTGACCACTTAAAGTATAGATATTTTTGCCTGCTTTATAAGCCGCTTTTCCTTTGGCCGCATAATTCTCTGAATCAGAATTGCCAGTTACCATAATGGCTCCGGCTTCAGCTTCGCCAGAAAATGGTGGAGGCTCAGTTGGCGCAGGTGTTTGTGCTTTTGCGACCAAAGATAGAGCTACAACAATAGGAATAAATAGAACAGAAACGAACTTCATAATAGTTACCTCCATAGACATTTAGTATGTGTCTTGCCTGAAGAGTCAAAACACCGCGCATATAAAAACTTGATGAGATCGCGCAATTTTTTTGCTAAATTGAATTTCGAGGTTTGTAGAAATGCAAAAAGGCTTTAATTCGGATATCACGGTGCGCGGACAGAAATACCACATCCAAACAGAGGACTGGGGAATGGCGAATCCATTCTTGGTCAGTCGTATTTTTTGTAACGGTGCTGTCTTGAAAACGATTAAAACCCCTCACGAAAGAGTTCTGCAGGTCGGCTCTAATCAGCCAGCTGAAGCAATAAAACAAGCCCTTCATCGCCAGCATTCAACAATCATTGATACGTTGATGTCAGGTGGTATGCCGTAATACTGAAAACCTCGACTTCGGGCGAGTATGAATAAGTCTTTATCTTTCATAAGATAGAGAAATGATTGAATTCTCCCACGTATATAAGACCTATCCAGGGCCCGTTCATGCTCTAAAAAATATCGATTTGAAAATCGACAAAGGTGAATTTGTATTTTTAACGGGACCTAGTGGTGCAGGTAAAACTACGCTCTTCAAAATGATTTCTGCTTATGATTTAGCCACATCGGGTGAAGTAAAAGTTGCTGGCTATGATCTGGGTGAAATTCGTAATGGACAGGTGCCATTTTTTCGCAGAAAAATCGGCGTTATCTTTCAGGATTTCAAACTTTTGAAAGATCGCACATTGTTTGAAAACGTGGCTTTGCCATTACAAATTCGTGGCGATAAAACTCCCGCAATTCAACGAAAAGTCTATGAAGTTTTGGAACAAGTGGGGCTTGCTCACAAGCATGATCAGTATCCGGACTTTGTATCGGGTGGTGAGCAGCAAAGAACCGCAATCGCTAGAGCTATCGTTCATCAACCAGGTGTCTTAATTGCCGATGAGCCGACGGGAAATTTGGATCCAAGACTCAGCGAAGAGATCATGGATTTATTGGAAAGAGTTTGCTCTCAAGGGACAACTGTCTTTGTCGCGACTCATGACCATGAAATGGTGAAGCGTCGCCATAAAAGAACTTTGGAACTTAAAGATGGCATTATCGTGGGAGACACCAAGTGAATCCTACTCAGAAGAACCTCGCTCTTAAATTTTCAACGCTAATTGTTGTTACGGCATGCTTTGTAGTCATGGCTACGTCACTGCTGATCTCTAAAAACTTCAGAAATGTTCTGACCCATTGGGGAGAAGATGTTCAGTTGACGGTTTATTTGTCTTCGGACATTTCAGCTCAAGGCCGTGATGAACTTGAAAAGTATTTTAAAAATCATAAAGACATCGGCAACTTCAATCTGGTGACTCAAGACCAGGCTCTTTCTGACTTTCGTGCGCAACTGGCAAGTTATGCACCGGATATCAGCAAAGACGATGAACTTTTAAAAATGATTCCTTCAAGTTATCAAGTAAAACTGAAAACGGAAATTGCAACAGATGCTCAAAGCAGTATCTTGCAGGCGATTGCGACGGATTTAAAAGGTCGCTCCGGTATTGATGACGTTAGTTATGGTCAGGATTGGGTTGAAAAATACAGCGCTTTTGTCTCGGCTATTAATCTTGCATTGAATTTAGTCGGTGTGGTCGTACTGTGTGCCTCGATTTTCGTGATGTCGAATGCAATTCGTGCTTCAGTTCAAGTTCATCGAGATGAAATCGTGGTGTTTGAGATGATCGGTGCCACGGCAGCGATGATTCGCAAACCCTTCTTAAAAGAAGGTGCGCTGCTGGGATTTATCGCCTCGACACTTTCCATGGGAATAGCCTTTGGGATGTACACAGTCGGAAAAAGCATCGTGGATACTCGCCTAAGTTTCTTAAGAATTGGTGAACAATTGAGCTTTGTTTCTCCATGGATGATTGCTGTGATAATCATCGGTGGAACGGTTATGGGAGCCTTGGCATCTTACCTTTGTGTTAGAAAAATTAATGACGGCTACGCGGCCGCAAGTCAAAGGGCCTAAGAAACTTGAAATGGTCATTGGCCCTTGGGGCACTTTCATTATCGATCGCATTTTCTGCGGCACAGGCGGCGATGCCTGAATCTACGCCTGCAGAAAAGGTCGATGCTTTGACCAAAGATATCGAAGCGACAAAGCAAAAACTTGCCGATGTCGAAGTAAAACAACGTCAGGTCCTTTCAGGACTTTATGAAATCAATAAAAAGATCAAAAAGACCGTCACGGAGCGCGGATCTCTTTCCCAACAACGGGAACTTCTAGAAGTTAATATCAACAATCTGACTGAAAAAGTGGAAGAGCTGGAAGCCAAAGCTAAAGTTCAACGTACTCAATTGGCCGAGCGCTTAAAAGCCATCTACAAATTGGGGGGGCAACCCCTGGCAAGATTTATTCTGAATGCTGACAGTTCCGTTTCTTTGGATAGAAACTTAAAAATTCTGGGAATTGTTGCCCAACGGGATTTGGAATTAATCAAAGGATACAGGCACGACGTCCAGGACCTGCAAAGCAAACGAAAAGCGATTGCCCAGCGTTTGGAGAATCTGAAAGCTGTTGAGGCCGGGATCACAACGCAGGAACAAAAGCTCGTTGCTGAGCAATCCTTGAAAAACAAACTCTTAAGCGGCATTCGCAAAAGTAAGATGTTTGCTGAGAATAAGATCAGCGACCTTAAAACGAAGTCGGCTCAGTATAATATCGATGACGCCGGAGTATTTGATACGTTATTCAAACCTTCCTTTATGGATTCAAAAGGTGAGCTTCCAAGACCTCTTGCTGGAGTCGTAACCCAAAAATTTGGACTTATGAAAGGTAAGGATCACCCTTACACTTTAACCAGCAAAGGCATTTTCATATCGGCGGCCAAGGGAAGTCCGGTTAAATCCGTGTTCGAGGGTAAAGTTTCATACGTGGGCGAACTTCCTGGATTTGGAAATACAGTTATTGTGGATCATGGTGATCACTACTATTCTGTCTATTCCCATGCTGAAGAAATTAAAGTGACGGCGGGCGAAGAAATCACTCAAGCGCAGGTTGTAGCGACAACCGGTGATGCCTCCGCAGATAATCCTTCGGGATTGTATTTTGAAATCAGACATTTTTCTGAACCCTACGACCCGCAACAGTGGATGAAAGGACTCTAACCACATGCAATCTATCAAACGCTATTGGAAAACCTATATTCTCGGAGGCATTCTGCTTCTGGTCCTTTTCGTAATGGCTGAAACAGGTTTTCAAGTCCGTGCATTCGCTCAAGAGCGTTACGCTGATCTACAGAACTTCAGTAAAGTTTTGAATCTGATTCAGCAATACTATGTTGAAGAAACTGACACGAAAAAACTGGTGTATGGAGCTATCAAAGGGATGCTTCGTGAGTTGGATCCTCACACGAACTTCATGCCTCCAGATATTTTTAAAGACTTCGAAACTGAAACCAGCGGTGAGTTCGGCGGTTTGGGTATCGAGATTTCAAATCAAAATGGTATTTTAACGATCATCTCTCCAATTGAAGATGCTCCAGCATGGCAAGCCGGTATCAAAGCGGGTGATAAAGTTATCGCCATCGATGGTAACAGCACTAAAGGCATGAGCTTGGTTGAAGCATCCTCATTCATGCGCGGAAAAAAAGGCAGCAAAATTGTTCTAAGAGTTGTTCGTGAAAATGAAGAAAAGCCACGCGATATCACAATCACTCGCGGTGTTGTGAAAATCAAATCTGTGAAATACACGGATATGGGTGATGGTTTTGCTTATGTTAGAATCACAAGCTTTATCGAAAACACAGGTAAAGATCTTGAAACAGCGATTGCGAACCACATAAAAAACAACAAAGGCCAAATCAATGGTTTGTTGTTGGACTTGCGTAGAAATCCAGGTGGTTTGCTTGATCAGGCCGTTAAAGTCAGCGACATGTTCCTTAAAGAAGGCGTGATCGTAAGCACTATTGGTCGTAACAAAGCTGAAAAAGAAGTGGCAATGGCCACTAAAAAAGGCAAATACCAGAATGTTCCACTTGTGATCCTGGTGAATGAATACACAGCCAGCGCGAGTGAGATCGTTTCCGGAGCACTTCAAGACAACAAACGTGCTTTGATCGTCGGTCAACGTACGTTCGGTAAAGGTTCCGTTCAATCCGTTATCAAGTTGGGAGACGGCTCCGGTTTGAAATTAACCGTGGCTCGTTACTACACACCAAGTGGTGTTTCCATCCAAGCAGAAGGTATCCACCCGGATGTGGAAATCGAAGACATCGATCCGGAAGTTTTTGCGAAATCGATCCAAAAACAAACGTCCACTCGTGAGGGCGATATCGCTGGTCACTTAAAGGGCGATAAAGAAAAAGCGGCCGAAAAGCTTGATGTCAAAAAGGGAGCTGAAGAGGGCGCGCTTGCTTGGTGGAAGGACGTGGGGTCGAAAAAAGACGAGAAACTATCGCCTCGCGACAATATCTTGAAGAAAGATTATCAAGCATATCAAGCATTTAGCTATCTTAAGGCGTGGAACACCATGAAGGGTTTGACGCGCTAGTTATTGATTCCAAAAAATAGGGGCCTTACTCTACTGCAACTTTAGCAGGCGGAGGGGCCTCTTTGTTTAAGAATATTCTCACATTATTATGCGTAAGCGTTTTGGGAACTGTAGTTCAAGCTTCAGAACCTGTGGGTTTTTCGTCAGGCAACCAGTTCAAAGCAACCCCTATCGAAGGCCAAGTTCACGTAACTTGCGAAGGCTTCAACGGCGGGGGAGCAGCCACTTTCACATGTCGTGATGTTGTTTTAGATCCCGTTTCTTATGATTACTTCGTTGGTCCACGCGACGCTCGCGCCGTTCGCTATCAGTTGAGTAACTTGCGTGAAGATGGTTCCGTTCGCACGAAAGAAGACAACTATGATGGGGCTCGTGGACGCAGTTCTGCGGGAATCAACCTTTGGATTTCGACTCTGTTCCAGAAACCTTTGTTGGCAGCGGGAAAAAATAAAATCAGCTACGCAATCTATGGCGAAAACAACCGCGATCCCCTAAGCCAAGGCGAAGTGATGATCAATGTTGCTCGTAATGCTTCTCGCACATGCCCAACGACTCACTACAACTCAGCAGACGTGAATGATTGCAATTCACAGTACTCAGTTTGTCAGAGATATTTCCAACAGTTCAATAACTGCAGATAACAATCCATCAGTCTTGCCGCTAGGTACGGACACACTTTCTCCATTTTGCCACCCATCATGTTTAGGCCTGAAAAGTAAAGAATCCTTTAGATGCTAACAGTGATCTCATATCATTTTCCTTCGGGGAGAATTGATATGAGAAAAATACTTTTGCTTTCGCTTTTAGTTTTATCAGCTTGTGCTTCTCAACCACAAAAGACCGAGATCGCGGTGTCAGAACCGATGAAGGGATTTGATGCTGAGCTGACTCAGTTCAGTTATCCATTTCCGGTTTCTTTTTATTCATTTCGCGCACAGAACCAAGATTTGAAAATGGCCTATATGGATATCTCGCCGGATAAAGGTTCTGACAAAGTGATCGTGCTTTTCCATGGTAAGAACTTTTCCGGTTACTACTTTGAAGACATGGCAAAAGTTTTAGTCGGTAAAGGCTATCGTGTGATCATGATTGATCAAATCGGTTTTGGTAAATCGACAAAGCCTGAAATGTTTCAGTACTCACTTCACGCCTTGGCATCTTATTCAAAAATGCTAATCGATAATTTGAAGATCACAAAATTCCAACTGCTGGGACATTCCATGGGAGGAATGCTGGCAGCTCGATATGCTTTGATGTATCCCGAAAATATCACAAAGCTTTTTATGGTCGATCCGTTGGGACTTGAAGATTGGAAAACTTTAACGACGTACAAAAGCGTCGATCAACTCTATACTCAAGAACTTGCTGGCAACATTGAGAAGGTTAAAAACTATCAGCTTGAGTATTATTACGACGGCAAGTGGAAACCTGAATACGATAAATATCTGGTACCGGCAAAAGGTTGGTTCGAGGGGCCAGATGCCGCTCGTCTGGCATGGACATCAGCTTTAACTTCCGAAGCGATTTTCACTCAGCCAGTGTATTATGAATTCAAAAACATAAAAACGCCGACAGTTCTAATCATCGGAACAAAAGACAAAACAGCCATCGGCAAAGCCTGGGCCCCAGAAGAAAACAAAAAGAAAATGGGCAACTACCCAAAAATGGCCAAAGACATAATCAGCAAAATTCCAAAAGGAAAACTGATTTCTCTAGTAGGTATGGGCCACACCCCATTCATCGAAAACCCAGAAAAGTTCTGGAAAGCCTTCACTCCGCAGCTTTAATGACGTATTTGGAAGGAAAAGGTACGGACACACTTTCTCCACCCTGAGGCACCTTGTTTTGATAGGTGTCTCAGTCAAACCTCATACGATCGGCAAGTTTAAACTCCGTTCTTTTTAAAGCACGCTGGATTCTAATGTATTGCTCATCCTCGAATTCGGTATTTAGCCATTCAATTCGGTTAGCAGGAATCTCCGCAAACCACTCGTCTTCATTGAGTAACTTAATGTCTTTGGAATTCAGGCTAGAAAATTTGTAATTCTCCACAGAGTGTGTGATTCCAGCCTTCACGGGATTTCGAGCGACATACTTGTAAACTCGGGAGAATTGATCGGGTTCTCTTATAAGAGTGGCTTTGTATGGTCCTCCAAAGACATGATTAATTCGGTCTGCCTCGGCATTTATGGCTTTGCTTACGGTCTTTTGGAGATAGTTCATGGCTTCACCCAAGGTGTATTTTTCGCTGCATTGGCAAAGCATATGATAGTGATTGTTCATCAATACGAACGAGTGGATTCCCATTTCGTACTTTTCACTCGTCTTTGATAGAGCTTTAGAAAATATCATCCAACACGCATCTGTTGGAATATAAAACCAATCCTTATTATTTGAACGGGCCATTACATGGTAGGGATATTCGTGAGTGTAGAGAATCTTTCTTCGTGCCATGGAGAGAGGTCATGCAAGATCGTACGGCATGCGAATTCAAATTAAAAAGAGTTGTGGAGAAAGTGTGTCCGTACCACGAAAAAGGGCCCTCTTGCGAGAGCCCTTGGATGGAGAAAGTGTGTCCGTACCTTTTAGTTTTGTTCGTCTTTGAATGTACCAGCTGGAACTTCTTTAACTTTAATAGTTTTGTTCAAGAAGTTGATCACTTTTTCTTCAGTGATTTGGTAAGTCAAACGGCTCGCTTGGTCAGGACGGCCATAGAATTCTTTGATACGAGAAACTTCGATACCAGTTTGTTGAGCGTACTCAGCAAATTTAGCATCCAAGTCTTCTTTTTTCGCGAATAGGTCGTGTTTTTTCGCAATAGCATCAACCAAGAATGAAGATTGGATCATTTCAGTTGCTGTCGCTGTGAAGTCAGCATCCCATTTTTGAACGTAAGAAGAGAAGTCAGCTTCGCCCATGCCTTGATCAGCCATGCGTTTTTTGAAGTCTTCAACCAATGAAGCTTTTTGCTCTTTCAACAAAGAAGGAGGAACTTCAACTGGGTTTTCTTTAACCAAAGTTTTCAAAGTGCGGTTTTTGAAACCGTCTTCGATACGTTTTTTGTCGTTTTGCTCAAGGTCTTCTTGAATTGTTTTTTTCAAGTCAGCCAAAGACTCTGGTCCACCCAAAGATTTGATGAACTCGTCGTTCAATTCAGGCAACACTTTTGCTTTGATCTCTTTCAAAGTCACTTTGAACTCTACTGGTTTACCAGCAAGCTCTGCAGAGTGGTATGGATCTGGGAATTTCAAAGACAAAGTTTTAGTTTCGCCTTTTTTCATTCCTACAACGCCTTCTTCAAAGCCTTCGATGAATTGTTTTGCGCCCAACTCAAGGTTGTGGTCCGTGCCAGCACCATTTTCAAGTGGAGCACCATTCATGAAGCCAGTGAAATCAACAACTGCAACATCACCGTTCTTAGCAGCGCGATCTTCAGTTACTGCTTCGAATGTTGCGCGAGATGAACGGATGTTGTTCAACACGTCGTCAACTTTTTTAGCGTCGAAAGAGAAAGCTTCTTTTTCAACTTCCAAGCCTTCGTATTTTTTTAAGTTGATCTCTGGGCGAACATCAAATGCTGCAGAGAAAGAGAAGTCTTTGTCAGCAGTCACATCAGCGAATTCAAATTCTGGATAGCTGATAGGATCAAGTTTGTGCTCTTCCAATGCTTGCGCATAGTGTTTTTGAACTAGGTCTTGGACAACGTCTTGTTTTACACGATCGCCGTACATAGATTTGATTGTGTTCAAAGGAGCCTTACCTTTACGGAAGCCTTTGATTTCTACGTCTTTTTGAATGCTAGCGAACATTTTGTTGAAAGATGCTGCAACAACAGCAGCTGGGATTTCAATGTTCATCTTTCTTGAAAGGTTAGACACCTTTTCTACGTTTGATTTCATACGATTACTCCTACGCGTTTAAAACCGTCGGATACTAGGTTATGCCCTCTCTGAAGGCACCCCATAATGCTTTGCGTAATGCCTATATTTCCAAGCTCAGAGACACTTTAAGCATCTATGAAGCAAGAGATTCATTTTGTGACTGGAAAAGGGGGCGTAGGGAAGTCCGTTGTGGCTGCCGCTCTCGCACTAAAACTCAGCCGTCAGGGGAAAAAAGTCCTCCTGGTAGAACTTGGAGATCAAAGCTTCTTCAAGGATTTCTTTGAGTTAGCAGATGTCACCTTTCATCCTCAGTTAATAAAGCCGAATCTCTCCCTGGCGCTATGGACCGGGGAAAGCTGCTTGCGTGAGTACGCCCAATACCTGGTGAAAGTGGAAAGCCTGGCCAAACTTTTCTTTGATAATGCCGTTATGAGGGCATTTATCAATATCGCTCCGGGACTGCCTGAACTTGCGATGCTGGGAAAAATCACGTCGGGTCCCCGTAAATATGGTCCACCGATGCCTTTTGATTGTGTCGTGGTCGACGCTTTTGCAACGGGACATTTTAAGGCTTTGATGGAAGCGCCCGCGGGAATGGCGCAAGCTGTACAAATTGGTCCCATGGGCGAGCAAAGTCGCAGCATCATTCGTGTGCTGACGGACCCTGAAGTTTCAAAATATCACATTGTTTCGCTTCCGGAAGAATTGCCGCTGAAGGAATCGACCGAGCTTGCTGAAATGCTGCAGAAAGAATTTTCTGTCGAGCCAACACTGGTGATGAATAAAGTTTTAGACGTGAACATTCCGCGTGCTTCTTTGCAAAATGCAGAATCACTCACGACGTCGGATTTGGGTTTATTTGCACAGTATCTGGAACAACAACTGGATCGTCAGTCGCAAATGATGGATCAAGCGAAAACAAAATTTAAAAAAATTCTGAAAGTCCCCTTATTTTTTGAAACAAATCCGTGGACGCTTGTTGAAAAAGCTGTGGAGAAACTTCCATGAGCCATGACTTTTTAAAAAACACCAAAGTCTTAGTCTGTGTCGGCAGTGGGGGAGTGGGTAAAACCACGGTTGCCGCTTCGGTTGGGGTTCTGGCGGCTAAGCAGGGTCTGAAAGTTTTAGTTCTGACCATCGATCCGGCCAAGCGCTTGGCGCAAACTTTGGGCATTGAAGGCACTAACGATTTGACGAAAGTTCCCGGTCAAAACTTCAAAGGAGAATTGTGGGCTTCGGTTATCGATCACAAAAAAACCTTTGATGATTTCGTCGAAAGAGCCGCGCAAAAATCAGAAGCCGTTCGTCGCATTTTCGACAACAGTCTT
This sequence comes from Bdellovibrio sp. KM01, assembly GCF_013752535.1. NCBI lineage: Bacteria > Pseudomonadati > Bdellovibrionota > Bdellovibrionia > Bdellovibrionales > Pseudobdellovibrionaceae > Bdellovibrio > Bdellovibrio sp. KM01. Next base: position 3,798,534 of record NZ_CP058348.1, on the reverse strand, counting down.
TACAAACAACTTTCCACAAACCTTAGTGGCTCCCAAGAATTCACTTCGTTGGAAAAACTCTATTCGGTCTATGAGTCCGGCAAGTTTGATTTGATTATTCTGGATACTCCACCGACGAAGCACGCTTTGGATTTCCTGAAAGCACCTCAAAAGCTTTCGGCACTATTTAGTGAAGGCGTGGCGAAATGGTTCCGCGATCCCGAGGGTAAAAAATCCGGTATCTTGGGTCATTTGATTCAAGCAGGAACCCGTCAGGTATTAAAAGTTTTAGAAACTTTGACGGGCTCGCAGTTCATTCGTGAATTGGGTGACTTCTTTATCAATATCGAGCAATGGCAGGGTAAACTTTTGCAGCGAACAACGGAAGTTCAGCGCATGTTGGTCGCGCCGACGACCAAATTCTTTTTGGTCACAAGTTTTGATCAGGCGAAGCTTAAAGAAGCCGAATACTTTTCCCGCGAGATTCGTAAGGGTGGATACAATCTGGACACAGTAATTTTGAACCGTGTGTTTCCCCACTGGCTGGACCTCCGGGTAGGTTATGAAGGTGGAACAGCAGAGCAAGGGCTCGCGGACTTGTACATGCAAATGAAGACCTATTACAATCATAGGGATGCGATCTATCGCCAATTTGAAAAAAAGATGTCGATAGAAGCACGTGTTCTGCGGATTCCTGATTTGGTCAAAGATGTTTCTGATCTTTCAGGCTTGGAAGAAATTAGCGCCCTCATTACTGAGGAGGAGAAATCCAAATGAAAAAAGTGATCAGCCTGTTGTGTTTTTCGTTTCTTGCGGGCTGCAGCTTTATTCAGATGAATCGTGGCGATCAGTCTTTGCAAAATCAGCGCTTGATCGAAGAACGCGATCTAAATTCTGCCCAAGATAATCTGACCGCAGGCAGTTATGTCCAAGCTCAAAAACAGTATCAAACATTTCAAGAAACGTATCCGCGTTCGAACTTTTTCCAGGCATCCCGTATTGGTCAGGCCCAAGCCTTGGAAGGTCAGGGCAAGTGGGTGGAGGCCGCGGCAATTTATCGTGATGTCGTTTTAAAGACGCGAAATCTTCAGCCCGATATCGCAGCGATGGCTTTATATCGCATGTCTTTTTGTGATGAAGCTTTAGGTGATGATCAAAAAACAGTCGCAGATCTTTTGGATGCTCAAAGTTTGCGCAACACTTTGCCGTTAACTGTGGGGCATGCGGAAATTCCAGCGCGTTTAGCGGCGGCATACAGCCGCATGGGTCGTGAAAAAGAAGCTGTTCAATATCTGAATGAGGCGGAAAAAGGCATTGCGAAAATTCGCGCTGAATCCGATTTAAGTAAGCTTGAAAAAGATTGGCTCGCAAAAACCTATTACCAGATGGGCAGCGTTACAACCAATCAGCTTTCGCCAGAAAACTTTGATTCCTTCGTGGCCTCGCAAAAGTTTGTCCAAGTCTATCTGCTGAAAACTATGGAGTTGAATGACAGCCGCTGGTCTCCTAAGGCCCTCAAACAACTTAAAACAACATACAGTGAATTGTATCTGCAGGTTGAAGCGGTAAAGCAAAACCCGAGTCAACAGGCCCACTTGGGTGGGGCGTTGATTGGATTGATTGATCGTGCAGAATTATATAAACCCGTATCTGGACAAACTCAAAACAGTTACCAGATTGAGTTTTTCACATTAACGAACGAAGTACGTACTAAAACAGAGAGACTTCTGTATCAGGGCCATGAATCCATGGGTCTGACGGAGGAGTCTAAGAAACTTAACAGCATCAAAAGATCAGGTCGCACAAAAGCGGATGCGTTGTTGCCGGGAGAAGAAAGTTCTTCTATACAATCGCTTCCTAAAAAAAAGGCAGCTCCAAAAGCTGCTGAAGGCGTCGATCCAAATTTGTAGTTGAGATTTTAAGGAGAATTAATGGCGAAGCTTACCCTTCACAAACAAACACTCGCCAACATGCAGGAAATCTGTTCTTGGTTCAAAGCCAAGTCCAATGAATTCCAACATCCGATTTATTCCAGCTATGATATCCGTGACTCCGGTTACAAGATTTCAAACGTGGATGCGAATATTTTTCCGGCCGGCTTTAACAACATCTGCCCAACGGATAAAGAGACTTCCGTTAGTTTGATGAACAAATACATCATCGAGCACTATGGCGAAAAAATTAAAAAAATCCTGCTGGTTACGGAAGAGCATACGAACAACGCGTTCTATTGGGAAAATGTCTTCACGATTAAATCACTTATCGAAGCCTCCAGCATTGAAGTGAAAGTGGCGATTCCTCGTGAACTTGAACAGCCCATGCAAATTACCAGCTCTGCTGGAAATGAAATTACTGTTCATTCTGCTTTGATGAGCGGAAGCCTGATGAAAGAGTTTAAGCCAGATTTGATTATCAGCAATAACGATTTCTCTGAAGCTTATGAAGAGTGGGCAAAGACAGTTACTGAATTTCCGATGAACCCGCCGCGTGAGCTGGGTTGGTATCAACGTAAAAAAAGCACATACTTCAAATACTACAATCAGCTTGTCGAAGAATTCAGTGCGATCGCAAAAATCGATCCATTCCTGATGACCGTTGAAACGGAATTGTTCGAGCATTTTGATATTGGTGATGAAAACAGTCGGGCCGCATTAGCTGCTCGTGTGGATGCCATGCTCGCGCACCTGAAAACAGAATACCAAAAACGCGGAATCACTCAAGAGCCGTTTGTATTCGTAAAAAACAATGCGGGTACTTATGGACTCGCAGTTATTCGAGTCGGTTCTGGGGCAGAAGTAAAAGAGTGGAGCTATAAATCCCGTAAAAAAATGAAAGCTGCCAAAGGCGGCCGTGATGTTGAGGAAGTGATCATTCAAGAAGGCATTCCTTCGATCGTTGAATCTGACGGTGCGAGTGCAGAGCCCGTAATTTACATGATCGGCTCTGAATTGGCGGGTGGTTTTTTAAGAACTCACTCCGAGAAAAGTTCTACGGAAAGTTTAAACAGCCCCGGTGCAGTTTATAAGCGTCTTTGTGTCTCTGATTTGGCGATCAATACGCCAGGTTGCCCGCAAGAAAACGTCTATGGTTGGACTGCGAAATTGGGCCTTTTGGCTATTGCCCATGAAGCCCGCGAACTAAAGGCTGAATTCAAAGGCTATAAGTAAAACTCCCGTTTTTGTCCCCTGTCATAGCTTTAGACAGGGGATGTTCCATCTAACTTCAAATAAACACATCTGAGTCGGGAACACCTATTGCTCCTAAGTCTGCGATTGCAAATCCAGATAAGGAGCCCCGATGAATATCTCTAAGCAGTTTTGGACTGTAAGTTTGTCAGTATTGGCACTTTTAGTGGCCTCTTCAAATGCCAGCGCGGCTTCTACTTCGGGCTCTATCGCCGTTTCCCTTACTATCATCGATGTCGGGCAATCCACGGCCGAAGGGTTTTCTTCTAATCCGACGGACTATACAGGTGGTCGCTATATTAGTGCCCTTACCACGGCTGGTGATGGTGATACTGTTGGGATATATTTGAATGGCCAGAAGGTCGCATCGGCAGTTTCCAATAAAGGTGTGATTAACTTTGCGGTGAATGCTAAAGATACGAGCCAAGTAAACTTAAGCCTTCAATCCAAGGGCCGCGAAGTTCAAGTTATACAAGCCGCTTACCGTTCACGCAAAAACGCTCCCGTACCGCAAATGACTCTGGACCCGCAAGTGCGCTATATGCAGATTGGGAGCCAGACCGTTCCCGTGCAAAGTTTGATCATTTCGTACTAGGGCCCTAGACGATAGGCCGGACTGCCTACAGAAACAGCGAGTTCCGCGAAAGCCCATGCTATTCTGCATATAAGAGGAAAACTATATGCAGAAATTTGTGGGAGTCTTCGGGCTTTTATTTGTTTGCTTTGGCGTGGGCTATTCTGTTGTTCACTATAACACCGCAAGTACTTACATCGATCGTGATCCAGCCGCAGTAAGAACCGGCTTTGATTTTTCTCATCTTTCTGGCGACAAACTTCAAGATGCCGTAAAGCAACGTTTAGTAACGGGCTTTGAACTAAAGAAAACTCCAGAGGGTTCTGGCTTTTCCTTAGGTCATTTTGTTTTCGTTGATCAAAACGGCCAAAGAAAACTTGCTTGCCAGGAATTCTCTAAAGTAAGTCTGGTATTCGAAGCAGAAGGCGTTTCCGTTTCTGGTGATAAACCATCAATGGAAGTTGAAGGCACCTGTGAATATTCAAAAGACATGGCGAAAATTAATCCTCTTTGGCTACCAATCGCAAAAATTTTAGGAGAAAGACCAGCAGATGGGGAATTCCAATTCAACGAAGGTGCCGGCACCGTTGTTCGTTTTGCAAATCTTCCAGATCACTGGCCGAAAACTTGGTTGCTAAAATCAGTTCGCATGAAGAACCTGAATAACTCTGACTTGGTTATCCAAAGCAATGAAGTGGCTCGTTACTTGGGTCATCCGATTGTAGTGACGTTCTAAAGATAACTTTCAGGAATAAAAAGCGACATAAATGATGCCTTCACTCTTTGCCACCAGCTGGATTCTGGTTCAGAAGTGAAGGTATTTTTTTGTCCGTCATCGAACGTGGTCCATTGCAGATCGCCATCGATATCTAAACTAAGTTCATACGCAATTTCAGGGAGATTTTCTTTAAATCGAGCGGAAAACTTACCTGCCATTTCGGCACTTTCAACAACCACTCCCATTTCTGTATTTATATGCACCGAGCGGGGATCCAAGTTCATCGACCCCACGAAAATATACTTTCGATCAAACACCAAAGTTTTTCCGTGAAGACCGGCATGAGAGCCGCTTGAACCCAGGGATTTTTTTTGTTTTACCAGATCTTTGTGAAAGCGAGGGCGCAGTTCATAAAGTTCTACTCCGCTTCGAATCAAATCTTTTCGATATCCCTTATAACCGGCAAAGACACTGCTAACATCACTTGATGCCAGTGAGTTTGTAAGTACGGTGACGTGGACCCCCTTTTTAACTTTTTCAGAAAGTTTATTTACGCCCTGATCGCCGGGGACAAAGTAAGGAGAGATCATCATGATTTCCTCTTTGGCGCCGTTCATATAGGGTTGAAGTTGTGATTGAAGATTGTCCACCTGATCTTTGGGCTCTTCTTTAAATTTTGCAGGGGAGTCGTATAGCACATGGGCGTCACCCCAATATTTTTCAATATTTCCAGCGGCAAAATCCGCAAGCAGTTTGTCGTTGCGAAGGCCCTTGGTATAAGGGGTGTCTAAAGCTTTTTCGTAGGCATCGTTTAGTTTTTCCCGAAACTCTTTTAGATCGCCGTCGCTGACAGTCTGAGAGGCTGTCAGCGAAGAAATCGGATAGGAAATTTCGCTGTTCCAATAGGCATCGAATTCCTTGGACAGTCCTGATACGACGGGCCCAATTGCCCACAAATCAAGATCCCCGAAGTTAATTCCGTCACTTGCCCAAAAGTATTCGTTCCCGATATTGCGACCACCCACGATCGCGACTTCGCTGTCGGCAATAAAAACTTTATTGTGCATCCGGCGATTCACCTCACTTAAACGAGTGATATCGAAAATCTGAAAGCTGCGATTGGCGAATGGGTTTACCATGCGCACTTGTATATTGGGATGCGAGGACATGATCCGTAAGGCTTTCTCGTACTGGCCAAGATTCAAATCATCCAGCAGGATGCGCACGCGCACGCCCCGATCGGCTGCCTTCATAGTTTCAGCAGTCATGATGTTTCCGGTAAGATCGTTATTCCAGATGTAGTACTGCATATCCAACGACCGCTCCGCGGCGCGTATGGATGCTATTCTGGCAACAAAGGCATCTTCACCGGAGAATAGGGGATGAAAGCCGGAGAGATTGTGCTGGCCTTGAAGTTTTTCTTTTACGCGTTTTGAAAGAGTTGTGGTTGGATCGGGATCTAAAGTGCTGCTGGGACTGCGCTGCACGTCTTTTGGCAAAGTCGCACACGAACACATTAAAAATGCCAAGAATAGAATGGCAAAATAGAAGCGACTTTTCATACGAATATTATGGTTTTGCCGCCACAAAAGTCGAAGGCCAGATGACAAAAAACAAAAGGCCTCGGGTCTCCCCAAGGCCTTCGGATTCATTCTAGTCAGAAAGAACTAAACGTATTGTTTAGCAACTTCAACGAATGTGCGGATCATCGCGCCAGAGGCACCTTTTTTAGGAGCGTATGGAAGACGATTTCCAACAGCCCAACCAGTACCCGCAATGTCGAAGTGAGCCCAAGGGATACCTTCGCCAACAAATTGCTCAAGGAATGCAGCCGCAGTTGCAGAGCCAGCACCTTTGCCAGAAGAGATGTTAGAAAGATCAGCGTAAACGCCTTTCATGTCTTTCACGTGGTAATCTGTCAGAGGCATGTTCCAAACCCACTCACCAGATTGAACGGCTGCTTTTTCAATTTTAGTTTTCAAAGCAGAGTTACGAGTGAAGTAACCAGTGTGTGTGTTACCCAAAGCGATAACCATCGCACCAGTCAAAGTTGCAGCATCACAGATAACTTGTGGAGCCAACTCAGTTGCGTAAGACAAAGCGTCTGCAAGGATCAAACGACCTTCAGCATCTGTGTTGTTCACTTCGAACGTTTTACCGTTACGAGCTGTGTGAACATCACCTGGCTTAGTTGCAGAACCGTTGATCAAGTTTTCAGTAGAAGCTACCAAACCAACTGCGTTTACTTTCAATTTCAATTGAGCGATTGCCAGCAAAGTACCGATGACGTTTGCACCACCGCACATGTCGTATTTCATTTCTTCCATGCCTGCGCCTGGCTTAATAGAGATACCACCGCAGTCAAAAGTAAGACCTTTACCTACGAAGCAAACTGGTTTTTTAGAAGCAGCAGCACCTTTGTATTCCATGATGATGAAGCGAGGCTCTTGATCAGAACCAGCAGCAACACCCAAGAGGCCGCCCATTTTTTCTTTTTTAATACGAGCTTTATCCCAAACTGTTACTTTCAAGTTCGCGATACCTTTAGCTGCTGCCACTGCAGAGTCAGCAAGGATTGTTGGCGTCATCAAGTTGCCTGGCATATCACCAAGGCGACGAGAGAAGTTAACCACGTTACCCAAAACTGCGCCTTCGTTGAAAGCCGCTTTAACAGCTTTGTCAGACGCCAATTTAGTAACAACGTGAACGTTCAGTTCATCTTCAGCTTTTTTAGCTTTAGTTGAAGATTTCAATTCGTCGAATACGTAAGAAGTCAGAACCAAGCCTTCAGCAACAGCTTTTGCGAAATCAGCTGCGTCTTTTTTACCAGCAGTGATGCCGTCAAAATGCAAAGCCGCTTCTTTCACGTTCAAAGCTTTGATCGCTTCAAGTGCAGAAGCTACGGATTGGCGAACAGACTCGTGAGTGATTTCGTTTTCTTTACCAAGACCGACAACAATAAGATGACGGTAGCCAGAGATATTGAATTCACGGAAAGTAATCGCTTCCTGATGTTTCCCAGTAATCGTTTTTTCATTGATTGAATCGACAAGCTGTTTGTTCAGCTCATTATGAGTCACTTTTGCAAGCTTGTCTTTTTGTGAAGAAGACTTTGAAAACACGACCAAAGCCGGGCAAGTCAAAGTATCAATATCTTTGTTCAGTAAGTTAAAAGCCATAGTAAACCTCTTAAAATGATTGTGTAATTCGGGCTTTGTTAGATGTAACATAGCACTCCGGGGGGTCAAAGGCTTTTTCATAAAGTCTTGCTGGAGTATTCCGATAGGTAGCACAGCATAAGACCTCAGCTACTTCGGCACGGCCGAAGGGTACAGACAACTATTAGGAGACACCAGTGGCACTAATTCCTTACGTCATCGAGCAAACTTCCAAAGGCGAAAGATCATACGATATTTACTCCCGCCTTCTTAAGGACCGTATTATCATCCTTGGTACAGCGGTTACGGATGAAGTAGCTAATGCTCTTATCGCGCAATTCCTATTCCTGGAATCTGATAATCCAGAGAAACCAATTCACTTGTATATCAACTCCCCAGGGGGCAGCGTGTCTGCCGGGATGGCGATTTACGACATGATGCAGTTTGTGAAGTGCGATGTGGCGACATATTGCATGGGTATGGCAGCATCCATGGGTTCTTTGCTTTTGACAGCGGGAACTAAAGGTATGCGTTATAGCCTTCCCAATACTCGTATCATGATCCATCAACCACTTCTTTCTGGTGGTGGCTTGTCTGGTCAGGTTACGGATATCGAAATCCATGCTAAAGAGCTTTTGAAAACCAAAGAAAAATTGACTCGAATTTATGAAACTCACACGGGCCGTGATTATGAATTCTTGAGAGCACAAATGGAAAGGGACAACTTCATGGACCCTTACCAGGCTAAAGAGTTCGGTTTGCTTGACCACGTAGTAGAATCTCGTAAGGCGAAAAAAGGGTAATCAGCGATGACGACTAAAGACACCAACGGCACATTGAGATGTAGTTTCTGCGGTAAAGGCCAAAAAGAAGTTAAAAAACTTATTGCTGGTCCTGGCGTGTATATCTGCGACGAGTGTATTGACCTTTGTAATGACATCATCGACGAGGAAAAAGAGAAAGAGACAGCAGTTAAGGGCACTTTCAAAGTCCCTAAACCAGCTGATATCAAAACTTACCTTGATGATTACGTCATTGGCCAAACTCAAGCCAAGAAAACTTTGGCAGTAGCAGTTCACAATCACTACAAGCGTGTCAACGCGATGTCTGGTGGTAAAAAATCTGCAGAAGTTGAAATGCAAAAATCCAACATCCTTTTGATCGGTCCAACGGGTTCCGGTAAGACATTGTTGGCGCAAACAATTGCAAAAATCCTTAACGTTCCATTCGCTATGGCGGATGCGACGACATTGACTGAAGCGGGTTACGTGGGTGAAGACGTTGAAAACGTTGTCCTAAACCTTCTTCAATCTTCTGACTACGACGTGGAAAAAGCACAAAAAGGCGTTATCTACGTGGACGAGATCGACAAGATTTCCCGTAAGTCTGAAAACCCATCCATCACTCGTGACGTATCGGGTGAGGGTGTGCAACAAGCACTTCTAAAAATCCTGGAAGGTACTGTCGCAAATCTGCCTCCGAAAGGTGGTCGTAAGCATCCACAACAGGAATTCATCCAAGTGGATACAACGAACATTCTTTTCATCGTGGGTGGTGCATTCGTTGGTTTGGATAAAATCATCGAAAACAGAACGACAAATAAAACTCTTGGTATCGCTGCGGAAATCCGCACGGCCAAAGAAGCGGCATCTGCAGATCTACTTGCGAAAGTGGAACCGGATGACTTGTCTAAGTTCGGTTTGATCCCAGAGTTCATCGGTCGTCTTCCGGCGATCGCGGTTCTTGGTCAATTGGACGAGGACGCATTGATGGATATCTTGGTTCGCCCTAAAAACGCGATCACTAAGCAATACCAAAAATTGTTCTCTTTCGAGGGCGTTGAATTGAAGTTCACTGATAAAGCACTTCGTGCAGTGGCACAAATGGCTTTGAAACGTAAAACAGGTGCCCGCGGTCTGCGTGGAGTGCTTGAGACGGCGATGCTCGACATCATGTACGACATCCCATCTAAAAATAACGTGAAAGAAGTGATCATCGATGAAAACGTGATCAACGATGGCGGCCAGCCAATGTTGGTTTACAAAACCGAAGAGGAAATGAAAGCTGAAGCAGAAGCAGAAGCTAAGAAAAGTTCCGCTTAGAAGGTACGCCGTACCTTTCGGGGATGCGCTGTATAAAAAAACCCAGAGATTTGATCTCTGGGTTTTTTCTTTTTTTGAGTCTGTTTTTAAACCTTAAGGAAGCTTGATGACGTAGGCTTTTAGTTTCGCGCCTGGCACCATTGACGTGGTCGCCGTCACGTTCACGCCTCTTGGCAGCTCCTCAACCTGAGTACCTTTGTAGTCGATGTTGAAATCGATTTTCTTGGAGCGGTCGTCAGGACAAGTGAAAACGCCTTTAAAGTAACGTCCACCCGAGCTCAGGGTGCCTGTGTGATCATAATAAAAGCTGTTTGTGACGACGAACGTGCCTTGGCAAGTCGGATCAGCATGGCCGTCTTTATAGTAACGTTGGATTTCGAATTCCTGGCTATTTAGAACGCGGAATTTCAAGTAAGCCTTTTGAAACATATAGGATGCTTCGACATTATAGCGGCCCACGATATTGTCTGCAGTGATTGGTGATGCGAACGCTGGAACACTTCCCGTGATCAGCAAAAACGCTGTTAAAACTAACTTTTTCATAGGAATCCCTCCGTGATTTCGTAGTTATACGAAACTAATTTCCTCAGGATCAAAGTTAAAAGCAATTTACGTTGGATTACAAAGAAAGATTGAGATCGATTTTAAGAGCTTCGCCAAGTGCGTGGAAATCGACGGGTTTGCTTAAGAAGCGTTGCGCACCAAGTTGCTCAGCACGGCTGCGGAATTCAGAAGATTCGTAGGCACTAACCACATAAAACAACATATTCGGATGCATTTTGCGGACTTCCTGAAGAAGTTCAAATCCGTCCATCTCTGGCATGTTGATATCAGACATAATTAGGTCAACTTTGGGAGTATCTGCAACGCGAAGATAGTTGAGGCAATCGATGGCACTTAAAAATGAAACCAATTTCACGCCACCCAAGGCAGCGAAAAATTTTTTGAATTTCAATTTATAAAGCAGATGTGTGTCTGCTTCATCATCGACGACCACAATATGAATCATGCATGAATTCTTTCGTGTACCATTGGCAACGACATTACGAATTCAGTCCACTGACCGAACTCACTCGAGTACTTTAATGTGCCGCCATGCTTTTGGGCAATGTTAAATGCGACAGTCAACCCAAGTCCAGCTCCTTCTCCAGGTGCTTTGGTAGTTAGGAAAGGATCAAATACCTTTTCTCCCAAAATTGATGGAATGCCGATGCCATTGTCACGAATAGAAATTTCCACATTGTCCCCGCGAACTGCAGTGGAGATTGTCAATTCAGGGTCAAAGTTCTTCTCAGTTAAAACTTTTTTCTCAAGAGCATGAATCGAATTATCGATGATGTTTGACAGAGCTCTGCTTAGTGAAGCCGAGTATGTTTGTGCTTGCACAGAGTCAGCCAGGCGATAATTCACCTTGGGCGGGATGTAAGCAGAACCTAATGCACGATTGGCAATAGTTAGCTGATAAGATTTTTTTACAACTTCATTTACATCAGTCGCCTCTAAGATGTCGCTATCGTAACCAGATAGGATCTGCATGGAGCGAACAATCTGATCGATACGCTGGCTGTGCTTAAGAATAACACGACTGATTTCTCTAATTTCTTCGGTGTCTTCAGACTCACTTAAAAGTTCACTGAAGTTCAAAACGAAGTTCAGTGGATTGCGGATCTCATGCGCCACAGAGGCTGTCAAGCTACCCAGGGATGCCAGTTTTTCTTGAGCCACCAAGGTGGCTTGCATACGCTTGATCTGCAACATGGCTTTTTCCAAGCTTTGATTTTTCGTCGTAAGTTCGCGGGTACGATTCATGACCTTGTGTTCAAGGGCCTGATTCAGCTGTTCCAGCTGCTGATTGGCTTCCAGAAGTTCAATCTTAAACTTGTTGATGGAATCGACCAGGATATCAAGTTCGTCCTTAACCTCGCTGTGTGGGCGGTTCAGGCGTAGTTCTCCACGGGTGCGCTCATCAGACGTTAAATGCTCGACGATACGTTTGATATGCACAACCACAATGCGATTAAAGATAAAGTACAAACAGAAAACCACAATCATGGTTTTGGCAGCTTGTCGGATGAAAATCCAAATGGCCTCGTGGAAGTACTTTTCGCGCAGATTTCTGACATCCAATTCGACGTCTAGTGTTCCTAAAACTTCGTTGGTATTTTTATGCAAAATCTCGAAGCTGCGGTGGCTTTCCTCGGCTGGGTCCGTGACGCCGGTTTCATAGATCGTTTTATTATCTGCAACCAGTTTCAGATAGCTCACGCCTTGCAAACGACTTAAACCATCCAGTTGGATTTCCAAAAGGCGAGTGTCGTAAGACCATAAGTGTTCGGCCATGGAATCCAAGTAGGAGTTCTTGATGATGGAGAAGTTATTCTGCAGCTTGTCGAAGTCTTTCTGATAATCCAAAATAAGCTGGCCCGCCGTTAAAACTAACGTGGCGAAAGAACTGACTGCCCAAGTCGCTATAAGCAACTTGAGGCTCAGTGAGTTGGTATGAGCCCATTTGGATTGTTCGCGTGTCACATAGCACTTATCGATCAAGTCGCTTAAAAAGGGGATTAAAATCTGCTTCGGGGGTATTACAATTAGGAAAGAATCTCAATTCTGCTCGATATTTAGATAAATTTTCGGGTCAGCTTTTTATACGATATGCTTAAAAGATAAGCAGGTATCTGACAGGCCAAAAACTGTAAGGGGCCAGACTTATATTTCAGTCTCACATATTTACTTCCCAGCAATCGTTACCATAGTTAAAATAAGTGAAGGATTCGCTAAGGTTTTTAACGGATTAATTAACCTGAATGAAGATCCTCTTGTTCTAATAGTGCAAGAAGCTCGTTAACCCAAGGGAGGGAGAGGATATGAGCGAGGGAAAAGTAACACAACTACCGCTTTTGCCCCTAAGAGACCTCATCATTTTTCCACATATGATGATGCCTTTGTTTGTAGGTCGCGAAAAGAGTATCAACGCTCTAGAAGAAGCGATGGCCAAACAAACAGATATCGTTTTGGCGGCACAAAAGGACGCTAAAACGAACAATCCCGAACCCAAGGACATCTTTGCGATTGGTACCGTAGGTACGATCATTCAGTTGCTTCGCTTGCCGGACGGAACTGTGAAGGTTTTGGTTGAAGGTAAACGTCGCGTAAAGATTAAGAATTTCGTAAACAACGACAACTTCTTCATGGTGGCTGTGGAGTCCCTGGACGAAGATGGTACGAACGTAGTTGAAGCACAAGCGCTTGTTCGCTCTGTGAAAACAACTTTCGAAACGTACGTGAAATTGAACAAACGCATTCCACCTGAAATCTTGATGAGAGTTTCGACTATCGAGAACCCGGGTGAGTTGGCTGACATTATCGTGGCTCAATTGAACTTGAAGCTTGAAGACAAGCAGGCAGTTCTTGAGATCATCGATGCCAGCAAGCGTTTGGAACATTTGTTGAACTTGATGACGGGCGAGATCGAAATCCTTGAAGTGGAGAAAAAAATCCGCACTCGCGTGAAGAAGCAAATGGAGCGCTCTCAGAAAGAGTACTATTTGAATGAGCAAATGCAGGCTATTCAAAAAGAACTTGGCGAGAAAGACGACTACCAAGCTGAGCTTCAAGATCTAGAGATCAAATGTAAGAACAAGAAAATGTCTCAAGAAGCTAAAGACAAAGTGATGAAAGAGATCAAGAAATTGAAGCTTATGTCACCGATGTCAGCTGAAGCGACAGTTGTTCGTAACTACATCGACTGGATCTTGTCACTTCCATGGCAGGATTATTCCGAAGAGAAACATGACATCAAAAATGCTCAGCGCATTTTGGATGACGAGCACTTCGGACTTGAAAAAGTTAAAGACCGTATCCTTGAGTACCTGGCAGTTCTTTCGATTTCGAAAGACATGAAGGGCCCTATCTTGTGCCTTGCAGGTCCTCCGGGCGTAGGTAAAACATCGTTGGCGAAATCAATCGCTGAATCTTTGAATCGTTCTTTCGCACGTATCTCTTTGGGTGGCGTGAGAGACGAAGCAGAGATCCGCGGTCACAGAAAAACGTACGTAGGTGCGATGCCAGGTAAAATCATCCAAGCTTTGCGCAAGGTTGATAAAGGCAATCCACTGGTTCTTCTGGATGAAATCGACAAAATGGCGAACGATTTCAGAGGTGACCCTTCAGCAGCAATGCTTGAAGTTTTGGATCCAGAGCAAAACTCTACGTTCCAAGATCACTATCTTGAAGTTGAATACGATCTTTCAAAAGTAATGTTTATCGCGACGGCGAACAGCCTTCATACAATCCCACGTCCATTGTTGGATCGTATGGAAATCATCCAGCTTGAAGGTTATATCGAGCAGGAGAAATTCCACATCGCGAAAAACTATCTGGTTCCAAAACAATTGGAAAACCATGGTCTGAAAGATCACAAAGTTACGGTTAAAGATGAAGCTATCCGCGACATCATCCGCTTCTACACTCGTGAAGCGGGCGTCCGTAACCTTGAAAGACAAGTTGCGAACGTTTGCCGTAAAGTCGCTAAAGATATCGTGATGAACGAAACTTTGAATGACTTTAAAGGTGAAAGCACTGCTAAGAAAGCGACTGGTAAAACAGCTGCTGCTAAAAAAGGTGCTAAGGGAGCTAAGACTTCTACGAAAGCTGAAACCGGTAAAAATGCAGGTTACGTTGTAACTTCACAAAAACTGGTTGAGTTGTTGGGACCTCATAAATTCAAATTCGGTCAAATCGAAGCTGAAAATGAAATCGGTCTTACCAACGGTATGGCTTGGACAGAAGTGGGCGGTGACTTGTTGGCTGTCGAAGTAAGTGTCGTACCTGGTAAAGGTAAATTCACGGTGACGGGTCAACTTGGTGACGTGATGAAAGAATCTTGTGCGGCAGCGATGAGCTACGTACGTTCAAGAGGTCCTTTGTTCGGTTTGGACAAAGAATACTTCGCGAACATCGACGTGCACATCCATTTACCAGAAGGCGCAGTTCCTAAGGACGGTCCTTCAGCAGGTATCGCATTGACGACTTCAATCGTGTCAGCAATCACTAAGATCCCGGTTAAACGCACAGTTGCGATGACGGGTGAGGTTTCCCTTCGTGGTCGTGTGATGGCGATCGGTGGTTTGAAAGAGAAAACTCTGGCAGCTCACCGTGGTGGCATCAAGATGATCATCTGTCCTAAAGAGAATGAAAAAGATCTTAAGGACATCCCTAAGGAAGTGATGAAAGACTTGAAAGTCATCCTTGTGGACCATGTGGATCAAGTGTTGATCAATGCTTTGGATGTTAAAAATCCAAAAGAGATCTTCAAAATCCAAAAGGAACGCGAGTTTGGTATCAAGGCTCAGTACACAGGACAACAGAATGTTGCTCACCACTAACGTGGTAAGCGGCATTTTGCGAAAATAGAAAATCGAAAATAGATTTACTGAGGGCTGGTCGCAAGACTGGCCCTTTGTTTTTTTGTGGGGTGGCTCAACGGATAGCTTTGGTGTGAATAGGATTTAGGTATTCACACTGGAGTAGTCTATGAAGTTCTTTTTGCCTTTGCTTGCACCGCTTTTGTTCTTTTTTGTCGCCTTTGCGGCGCAAAGACCTTCAGAAAAAGTTGTGGCGCAAAATCCGGAGGCTCAGAAAGCCTACGATGAAATTCGAAATACCATGGGTATGGTTCCAACATTTCTAAAAGAGTTTCCGCAAGAGGGGATTTCCGGTGCGTGGCAGGAATTTCGCGATGTGCAGCTAAATCCCACGACGGCACTGACACCGAAAACCAAGGAGCTGATTGGGTTGGCGGTCGCTGCACAGATTCCTTGCACATACTGTATCTACTTTCATAAGCGTGCAGCCAAGTTCAATGGTGCCTCTCCTGAAGAAATAAATTTTGCTATCGCTATTGCGGCGGACACTCGCAAGTGGGCGACATTTTGGGAAGGTTCTCCGATTGCATTTCCAAAATTTAAAATGGACGTCGACAAAATGATCGCGAATCTTAAAAACAAGAAACCTGGAACCGTCGTTGAGCACGAGACAACTCCCTTGATAGGGGATGCGGATGGTGCCTATCGTGACATGGAAAGTACTCTGGGTTTTACGCCTGCATTCGTAAAACCCTATGCGGCTAAGGGAATTGCGGGCGCCTGGAATGAACACAAAATGCTGAGCATGAACTCCAAGGCCCCTTTAGCACCGGCGACTATTGATCTATTGAGCGTGGCAGTGTCAGCCCAGGCGTCATGTCCTTACTGTGTTTACATTTATACCGAGTTTGCAAAACTTCATGGAGCCAATGAAGAGCAGCTGCGAGAAACAGTCGCGATGGCGGGGCTTACTCGTCATTGGAGTACCTTCTTAAATGGACTTCAGCAGCCCCCAAAAGAGTTCGAGCGTGAAGTCGATCAGATTTTTGCACGTCTGGAAGAAAAGAAAATCCAGATGGATAAACAAATTTCTTCTCGTAAGTAATCTTACTTCGTATGATGGGCACCGATGAATTCAAGTGCCCTTTTACTTTTAACTTCTGCTTTTCTTCATGCCAGCTGGAACGCTATCGCGAAAACCACCAAGGATAAGGAAGCATTTCTATTTGTTGCAATGACTGTCAGCAATCTGGTCATTGCAATTTCTCTTATACTCTTTCCAGATGAATTCTCGGCCGGAAACCCAGTGGGTTGGGCAATACTCTCCGGATTGTCAGAGGGTGCATACTTTGTAACTCTTGCGTGGTCTTTAAAACAAAGTCAGCTGGGTAAAGCGTATTCTATCATGCGCGGCGGAGCGATGATTTTCGTATGGATCATATCCACAGTCTTCATGGGCGAAACAGCGTCAGCTTTACAAGCTTTGGGTGCTGTTTTCGTGTTGGGCGGAATTGTGGTGCTTAGTTTTCCAAGCCTTGGCGAAAGAAATGGAGAAACTTCTGGATGGTTCGCGAAGGTGCCCTGGGCCTGGGTTTGCGCTCTGTTCATTGGCGGATACCATTTAAGTTATCACCAGGCATTGCATCACGGGGCTGAACCCAAAAGTCTTTTTGCGGTTGCGATGGTCATCTCGTGGCCATTTCTGTGGTTTGCGATCACCGGGGAGCGAGTGAGTCGCGTGAAACACGTCGTGCGCACTGAAAGCGTTAAAGCTATCGCTGCAGGAATCGCAGCTAATATGTCGTTCGTGATATTTCTTTACGGATTAAAAGTTTCTGTGCCGGGATTTGCAATTTCACTTAGAAACGCATCCATCTTTTTTGCGGTTCTATTTTCATTTTTCTTAAAAGAATCACTGAGCCGAATTCAAATTGTTGGCGCCTTGGTGGTGGGAACAGGAGCCGTGCTTTTAAGTCTCTAAAAGCACAGCCTGATTTTCATTACGTTAAGAACTTTGCGTGGTGCTTGATGTGGTTCTCAATAAACGTCGCGATGAAATAATAACTGTGATCATACTCACCTCTGTATTTTACTTCGATATTCTGTCCCACTTCCAAGCAGGCTTTTTCCAATTGCGGGGTTAGCAACTGACCCTTTTCATAGAACTCATCTGCCAAACCCTGATCGATAAGAATGATGTTTTCATGTCTGGCACCACTGCGAACCAATTCAGTTGCATCATATTGGCTCCAAGTGGATTTATCTGAGCCCAGATAGCCAGTGAAAGCTTTTTCACCCCAAGGGCATTGTGTTGGATTCACAATCGGAGCAAAGGCCGAGATTGATTGAAACTTTGTACTTTCACGAAGACCGATCACCAGCGCTCCATGGCCACCCATGGAATGACCCATGATCGAGATTTTATTCTTCGGAATTTGAAATTGTGTCTGAATCAAATCAAATAGCTCTTCGCTAATATAAGTGAACATGCGATAGTGATTTGCATATCCTTCGGTTTTCGCATCCACGTAAAAGCTTGCTCCAGAGCCGAAATCATAAGACTCGTGCTCGCCCGGCAATTGCAGTCCACGCGGGGAGGTATCCGGGCAGATCACCATCAATTGGTGTTCTGCCAGATACTTTTGCGCGCCCGCCTTGGTGATAAAGTTCTCGTCGGTGCAGGTCAGTCCCGAAAGCCAGATCACACAACCCTTAACCAATCCCCCAGGAACGAAAGTTGAAAACTTCATTTTGGTTTTCGTCGATGTGGAATCGTGTTCCCAAAATTGAGTTTTACCTTCGAATGTCTTATGTGACTTTAGAAGTTTTACTTCCATGGCCTCTCCTACATTTTGATAACAGAACGGATGCTTTTGCCTTCATGCATATAATCAAAGGCTTTGTTGATATCTTCAAGTGGCATTTCGAAAGTCACCATGTCATCGATGTTGATCGCACCAGACATGTATTGATCAACATATCCTGGAAGTTCAGTACGGCCTTTTACTCCACCAAATGCAGAACCTTTCCATACACGGCCCGTCACCAGTTGGAAGGGACGGGTAGAGATCTCTTGTCCTGCGCCCGCCACGCCGATAATGATCGATTGACCCCAGCCGCGGTGGGCACACTCAAGAGCTGCACGCATAAGTGCCGTGCTACCAACACACTCAAACGAATAATCAACGCCCCACTCAGTCATTTCCACGATCACTTGCTGAATTGGTTTGTCGAATTTGTTGGGATTTACGAAATCAGTGGCACCGAATTTTTCGGCCATTTCTCTTTTTGCATCGTTGATGTCGATCGCGATAATACGGGAGGCTCCCGCCATTTTCGCCCCTTGAATAACGGAAAGGCCTATACCGCCCAAACCGAAAACGGCAACGGTTGCGCCTTTTTCAACTTTAGCTGTATTCAGAACTGCACCGATACCTGTTGTTACTCCGCAACCAAGCAGGCAAACCTTTTCCAAAGGAGCCGCGGGATTTACTTTCGCCAAAGCGATTTCCGGAACTACGGTGTATTCAGCAAATGTTGAACAACCCATATAGTGATGAATCATTTTTCCGTCTTTGGAAAAACGAGAAGTTCCATCCGGCATCAAGCCTTTACCTTGGGTCGCACGAATGCGAACGCACAAATTAGTTTTGCCAGAAAGACAGAATTTACATTCTCTGCACTCAGGAGTGTAAAGCGGGATCACGTGATCACCTTTTTTAAGAGTCGTGACACCTTCACCAACGGCTTCAACTATACCGCCACCTTCGTGACCCAGGATCACCGGGAAAAGACCCTCTGGGTCAGCTCCTGATAGCGTGAACGCGTCCGTGTGACAAACTCCTGTTGCCACGACCTTAACTAATACTTCACCCTTTTTAGGTGCTTCTAACTCAACCTCTTCAATAGACAGAGGGGCTCCGGCTTTCCATGCAACAGCGGCTTTGACTTTCATACTGACTCCTTGGGTGTATTGAATGAAGGAATTATAAGGAGATACCGCTTTCTTGACTAGGCAACAAAAGGAACAATACTGTTTCTGTATGGAAACAATAAAGTCGCTCCAAGGAATCATTTCGTTTGTCAAAGTTGCCGATGTGGGAAGCTTTTCCAAAGCGGCGGAGATTTTGAACGTTTCAAAATCCCACATCAGTAAAAACATCCGCCAGTTAGAGGCCGACTTGGGAATCGCGCTATTTGTTCGTTCGACTCGCAAAGTGCAGCTGACTCATCTCGGGGAAAGATTTCTAGAAACATGTCGCGAGTCTTTAAGAAGTCTGGATTCGGCAAAGCAGGAAATTTTGGATTTATCAGACACTCCTCGTGGAACCTTGCGAGTGACGTTGGCTGGAATTTTCGGTGAAGACTATATTGCGCCTGTGGTGATTGAAATGGCCAAGCGCTATCCGGATTTGAAAGTCGAACTTAATTTCTCCTCGCGAATTGTGGATTTAATTGAGGAAAAGTTCGATGTCGCGATTCGTATCGGACACCTTGAGAACTCTTCATTAATGGCGCAAAAAATTGCCTCTCGTTTTGAATATATTGTTTGTTCCAAAAGTTATCTGGCATCAGCTCCTCCCCTGAAAGAGCCTCAGGACTTGATTCATCACAACTGTATTGGCGAGCGCAGCTCGTGGAGTTTCAGAAAGCGGGGAAAAAGTTTTCAGGTTCCAATTTCAGGAAATTTCAAAAGCAATAACCCCAGAGTCATGCAAAAGGCTGCCCTGGCGGGTTTGGGAATCGCTCGTCTTCCGGGTTCCTATGCTTTTGAGGAGATCAAACGCGGGCGCCTGGTTTCGGTTTTGGAAAGTTTTAACGAAGGAAAAAAAGACATTTGGGCGGTAACGCCGATCCGTCACAAACAAAACATTAACGTGAAAGTCTTTATCCAAGAGGTTAAGAAGCATCTTTCCGACGATTATGGACACGTATTATTCTAAATAATTCCCACATGTTGCGGTGAGTAAACATAGTTGTGGTAAGGGCTTAGGATTACATTACTGAAATCAATTCTCACTATGCCTACTTTTTGAGCAACGTCTCGCATCCTTCATTGACGATATCCTGACAATCTGACAAAACCTGTCCTTTCTTAAAAAAACTTGGAGTTTTAATTTCTTATGAGTCAATTCGATCGCACCTATGAGCTCGGCAAGCTTTATAGCGATCGTGGAGAGTTCGGTCCCGCAGCGGATCACCTTCGCGAAGCTAGTGAAGGCTATTTCGCTGAAAAGAACTTCTCTCAATATCTCAAGTGCCAAAACTTGTTGTTGCGTATTTTTGCCGAACGCGAACAAACAGAAGAAATCAACAAAACTAAGGAAAAACTCCAAGACCTGGTTTTGAATGAGGGCTTCGAACTAAACTCTAAAACTTACTACACTCTTGCTGTCTGCGCGTCTTACAAAGGCCAAACTGAAGTGGCTTTGGATTACGTACAAAAAGCGCTTGCGATCGCGCTTGCTTCTGACAACAAAGAGGACATCTGCAACGCCATCTTCGGTCTTGCGATGGTTTACTCTGCTCCAGGTGTTGCACGTTATGCTGACGCCTTGAAAGAGATCTACAACCTTGAGGTGTTCTTCCAGGTTTACAATCTTCCTGATTTGAAAATTTCATCTTTGATCTTGAACGGTAACATCCTTGCGCAAATGAAAAAGCACGAGGAAGCTGTGACGGTATTGTGGAAAGCCTACGATGCTCTTAAAGAGACTCGTAATGTGGTTTCTGCTTCTTACCTGATGATCCAATTGGGTGATGTGTATTTCGAAATGGGCGATAAAGATTTGGCTCGCGTTTATTTGGCGTTGGCTCAAAAATCTATCGACTCCGAAAATCACGTTCGCCTAGCTAAGATCGCTCAGTTCTACGCTTCGAAAATCGGCGCGGATTCTCAGCACAGCTATGACCTTGTATTCGACGAAGTTAACCATGCGGTGACTGAGCGTAAATTGGGTCGTATCGATTTCAAAAATCAATTTATCCTTTTGGATCTATTGCGTCTGTTCGTTCAGAACCAAGGCACAATCTATTCTAAGGAATTCCTGGTCGAAAATGTTTGGAAGCAGCCATATGATCCTGCGATCCATGACAATAAGATTTACGTGACGATCAAACGTCTTCGTAAATTGATCGAACCGGATTACGAGAAACCAAAATATATTTTTAGAGCCAAAAACGGCTATTACATGAATAAAGCTGCTCGAGTACATTTCGAGCACTAGTAGGGGTTTTCATGTTACGTCATATTTTTTTAGCAGCTCTGTTGATCTTTTCCAGTGTAAGTCATGCGCAGACTTCGTCTTACCACGCACATGCTTGGGATTACGACGAAGGAAGCATCATGCCGACTGGAGACAATCGTCCGGTCCCATGGCCTTGGACATTGGCGCAACCATTCCCTTGGGATGATATCCAAGGTTTGTGGAAGGTCGAACAGGATAACTATGTATCTTACTTCGCATTTAAAGTTGTGAAGCAAGCAAGCGGTGGTCGCCAGCTTCTGGTCAGACAAATCGATGGGGAAACTCGTCGTGTGTTGGCCGAAGGCCCGGGTTTCGAAAGAGACAACATCGTGTTTGCGCAAATGACTAGCTGTGGTGGTGCTACGTACCGTCTGAAGCTAACATCATTTAAACGTGAAGATTCTCCTCAACCACCGGTTATGGGTAATCTATACACGGGTTCCGTGATGGTATTGTCGATGAGTGATTTAGGCGACAAGAGCGCTTATTATATCGCCCATTTGCAGCTGACGAAGGTTTCTTCGCGTTTTCGCTTCACGCAAGATACTTGCCTGTCGCACTAACGGGAATTTTTAAAAAAGTTAAAAAAGATATTGCAAAGTTCGAAGGACGCAGATAAACATAGGTCCTTCTTACCGATAGGGAGTTAGCTCAGTTGGTAGAGCGCCACCCTTACAAGGTGGATGTCGCAGGTTCGAATCCTGTACTCCCTACCAATCTTCTAAAAGATTGGCCTATCGAAAAATTACCGCCCACAAGGCGGTTTTTTTATGCCCAAAATCTGCCCTATATAAACCAATCGCTCACATCATGTGTCCGTCCTTGGATTAAATACTTATAATTTTCTGTCTACAAAGTATGGAGGAATGCTTCATTTCTCGAAAACTAATGCATTCCCTCGTCTCCTAAGTTATCTGACTCCATCGGAATTCGCGAGGGGTGCGAAGTTCCAGAACGTACTTGTTAGGAGTGATCATGAAATTGTTGTTGGCAGCGCTTTTGGCGTCCACTTTCTCTGTAGCTGCATTCGCGCAGTCCTTCCCGGAAGAAACACCGTTGAAACTTTCTAAACGTGAAGAAGCTGAAAAACGTTTGATGGTTGAAGATGCTTATGAAGCTCCCAAGGGCCAATTGTTTTTCGAAGACGCTTACTTGGCGGGTGATACTGACTATAACGACTATACGAACATCATCGTGATCAATAAAAAAGCTCGCGGTAATGGCGCTCAAACTCTTCGCCTTTACACAAATCGCCGCTTGGTTCTGACAACGCCAATTTCTTCTGGAACTGAAGAGGTGGAATACATCGGTAAATTCAAAGGCGTGATCAACGGAATCTTCAAAGGTTCTCGTAATTCACACTGGAGACACACAACTCGTGGTTTCTATTCTGTGAAACGCGTTTATGACTATAACTATCGTTCCGGTGAATCTAAATTCCAAATGCCATACGCAATGTTCTTTAACGATGCTCGTGGCTTGGCAGTTCACCAAGTACCTCCAGATATCTCTGGTGGCGAAGCAAACGGTGTAGCGGCTTTAGGTCAACGCGCTTCCTCTGGTTGCGTGCGTGTTAAGTCTGGTCAAATCAACATCATCCACGATGCCGTTGTTAGAGCTGACAAAGGCCAAATGCCAGTTATCGATACTAAAACAGGTCGCCAAATGGTTGATCAATACGGTAAGCCACAAACTAAAGTGGGCTACCGCTCTCTAGTGATCGTGGAAGAGTACTAATACCGACTTGACCCTAACTCTTAAGGGAAATAAAAAGGCTGAACCTATGGGTTTGGCCTTTTTTCATTTATAGGCCTTCCGGCTTAGCCGGAATAGGATGTCCTTGTTGGAGCATTTATGACTTTGAACGAACTTGTGAAAATTAATGATGAACAACGTGATCACCAATGGGAAATCGATTTCTTCATGGCGATCACTTCCGGCAAAGTAAAGTTGATGCTTGATGCTCCTCAACAGGGACCGGATGGTTGGCCGTACATGCTGGCAGAAACTTCTCCGGATGCGACAGAGCCTGCAAACAAAATCATGCAATGGGCAGCACTTAAAGGTGTGGGCTTGGCGGTAAATCCGCAAAAAAATTATCCTGATTACGTGTTCACTTACGGCATGCTTTGGCACTTCAAAGAAACTGGGTTGTTCTATCGCACGGCTGATGAAGCCCCAGTTGGTGTTGTGGAAATGGAAAAAGGCCAAGGTCTTCACGCGGGCGAGCCAGCGCCTTCTTATCTTCCGCAATACGTTCGTAACATTATCAAAGAGTTCCTGCGTGACCAGGCTGTTATGCGCCCACGCATTTTGGTGATGAGCCAGGACCGCAAGCACTATGATTTGGCATTCTCTTTGGAATCACTGGGAAATCCTTCAGAAAAAGAACATCAAGGAATTGCAGAAGCCATCAGCTGGTTCCTGCCTCCGCACTATTCCATCGTTCTTGTTTCTGAAATGGGTTTACCAAAATTCACTGATCTTTAAGCTAGGCTAAGGGCGAGCTGGACCGGCTCGTCCTTACAATTGTTCCCTCGTAGATTATCATATTTAAAAGGGAATAATTCATGCTGAGATATCTCGGTGCTCTGGCTATTTTTCTGAGCGCTTCCACATCTTTATCAAACAATACACTTACGCCACCGGCGGAGATTAATTATTCCGTTTATTCCAAAGAGTATCCCAGCGAAAAGCTCAGTGGGCCTGTTAATAAATCTTTAAGAGATCATCAGGTGATTCCTCCGGGTGAACGCGATGATCTGATTGATAAAGCAGGTCTTACAAAATTCTTCAAAAATAAAAGTCACTATGATCGCGACATGTTTGTTTTGCGCGCGCAAAATAGCGGTGCGAAAGCTTTTGCGAAAAAATATCCGGCCCTGCCTAAAAAGCAATTAGCGAAATTCCAAATGCTCATCAAGGAGCCGCGCTAATGCATAAATGCTTGTTAGCCGCAGTTGTCGCCATCTTGTCGTTTTCCGCCCAGGCTCATGCAGATATTTTGTTTTTGGATCTTAATGGAAATCCCAAAGAGATCGAAGCTGCGAAAGCTGCGGCAGCAAAGCGTGGGGAAAAGGTCATCGTGATTCCTGAAGTGACCAAAGAAATGATGGCAAAGCAGGTAAAGTTCAAGGAGCTAACGCAAAAAGCTAATGAACAGTTTCTGAAAAAAGGCTGCTCCGTTGGCACCGCTAAAACTGAAGCTTGTGCGACAGTTTCAAAGAATCTTAACGACGCCATGGCAAAAGAAAATCAATTCCGTCAGGAAAATGAACTCAATGCCAACACGCTGGAAAAAAGCATCGCAGAGCTGCAGAAAAAAGGCGTGCAGCTTTCTTCGATGGTGGTTTCAGGCCATGACGGCAACGGACACTTTGCGGGCAGATTTGGTGATCTGACTGATAAAGATCTTTCCGATGCTTTTACAAAAAATCCACCAATGGGTGATAGTATTCGGTCCCTGGCCTTATGGGGTTGTTATACTGCGAACATCAGCAGCCTTAGTTTGTATTGGAAAAAATCTTTTCCCAAAGTGGAAGTCGTTGTCGGTTTTGACAGACAAGGTCCCTTGGGAAATAGTCCAGCAAATTGGGCCTTGCTAAAAGACTTCCTGTCGAAAGAAAAAGACCTTGTGCAGATCAAGGACGAAAACGAACTGCAAAAAGCCTTAAAAGGTTTGGATGGTGTCAGAATCACTGACGCCGCCATCTGTGTGGGTGGTAAGTTTTCCAGTAAAAAGCTTGCGATGGATTTAGCGAATGTTCAGTCCATGTGCGAAAGTGCCTACCTGAAAGACGCAAAAATTTATACTTGTTATCTGAATGCCGAAGAAGGGTGCGCAAATCCTCCGGCAAATACTTCAGACAGTGATCTGCGCAGATTTTATGAAAAGCTGCAGGATTATGCTCATTGTAAGGAAGTCCTGCCCCCAGAACAACAAGTGGGAGTACCTTCGCCAGACACAATGATTCGCCTGATCCATTATGCCGACATAAAAAAGAATTTCGTGCAGAATTTTTCCCGTGAAATTGCAGATTACAATAAACTTCTGGATAAAGTCGGTGCCCCCGGTGAACTTCACTGGGGAGACATTCAAAAGATGACTCGTGCCGAGGTTTTGGCAAAGTTGAATGCGACGGCAAAGTATTTGAACGATAAGACAGACGAAGACTCCGCACTAAAACCAGAGTTTATGGCGCTGAAAAACTTTTTAAACTTAGGTATTCAGCCAGTGCTGGGAGATCTGAATGTGCCCTTCACATGGGTTGACACGGGGGCGGGGCCCAGTGAGGGCATGAAAAACGGAATGGTGACGGCTTCCCCGGCAAATGTAATTCGTGTGCGCCGGGATTATGAAAATGACCGGGCGACAAGATTGATGAACGAAAAGATCGAATCCGTGCTTAAAACCAGCAGCGCTACGAAATCTCAGATGGAAGCGATTGGCGCGCGGGAAAAAGAGCTCCAAAGACAAATGGAAGCGGGCGCCAATTTCCGCGATATCATGGGGCCAGCACAACAAATTGACGAAGATAAACAAAAGCTTCGTCAAAGTAACTGGAAGATCATTTCGATTGAGCTCGAGCAATATAAGCAGCAGTTAAAATCAGAAAACTACGCCAGTGCCGAAGGCCAAAAGATATTCAATGCCAAGCTCGACGAGCTGGTAAACAGTTACGCCAAATAAAAAAGGAATCCGGTCGGATTCCCTTTTTAGTCTCATAGGCATTAGAAACAGAAACTATTCTTCGTCCATCTCTCCAGGAGCCGGCAAAAGATCCATCAGGCATTCTCTCCAATATTCTGGAGCATCTTCACTGTAATCTACAGCGATGTGGAAACCTTTTTTACCCAATAGTTTTGTTCTTTTAATAACACCTGAAATTTCCAGGTTCATTTCGTCCAGATGCATAAAGACTCTATCGCCGATCAATACATCCAACGTCAGATTTTTTCTAAGCGCCGTGGGAATCAGATCTTCTCTTTTTACTAAAAGCAGCAGACCTGATGAAGATGCTTCCACGATTTCGCAGTTTTTTGCGATCTTGGCGAAATCATCCAGTGAAGTCATATACGACACATGAATCGGTGTGACTTCCTTACGGGGAGCGATCCGTTTATTTGCAGCTGTGTTTCCCATTTATACCTACCTTGCCCTAATGAAACTTGCCTATGAGCTCCTGCAAAGTCAGATAAGGTTTCTCTTCGTCTGACATTGCAGGTTATTAAACTCTTCGGCAAGACCGGACCAAAGTTAAAGGTTCACGCAGTAAAAACCAAAACTAAATTTCTGCTCCTGGAAACACACGCCAGCTCCGGCAGACGGGGCTTGGTGTTCAGAGTAATTTAGCAGAGTGAATGTCTCATACTGGGATGTGATTTTTTGCCAATCCCCTACAGAAAATTCTGAAAGGACCGAGGGCTGGCGGAAGGGGCGAAGGGCTTTAAAGCACGCTTCTTTGGCTGTCCATAGGCTGGCAGCGCTGGGGGCGGACTCGTACTCTCCGGGCTTGGCTATGCGCTTTGCGATGGGTTCGGAAACACGGTGAGTGTTCTCGACATCTACGCCTATCGCATGGGATGAAATCATCAACACTCCCATGCCTTGGGTATGAGCGATACTTGAATGCAGGGGAGTATTGGAATTCAGAATGATCTGATCGCGATGCGAGTGAATCAATTTTCGGTGATCGGGATTCTCACTGCCCCAGTCAGCGTAAGCAAAGACCTGTAAGTCGGGGCAGTTCAGATGTTTTCGTAAAGACTCTAACTTGTGATTGTCGATGATCAGCATGTCAGAGTCCTTGGGTGAAGATTAAAGAGTGAATTCAGCAGGCCAAGTAACGGCTTTACCGCTGGTGATATCCATCATGCGATCCAAAGATGTTTTTGCTTCCAGGCGCAAGGCTTCTGGCAAATTCACTTCGGGTTTGAACGTTTCAAGCGCGCGTTTGATTTTTTCCATGTTGTTCATTTTCATGTAAGGGCAGTCATTGCATTTACAGCCTTCATCAACAACCGGAGCTTGAATGAACGTGGCATCAGGACGGCGTTTTTGCATTTGGTGGAAAATGCCAGTCTCAGTCGCGACGATAAATTTCTTGTGAGGATTCGCAGATACGGAGTCCAACAAGTGTTGAGTTGAACCAATCACGTTGGCGTAAGCCAAAACGGAATCATCACACTCAGGGTGGGCCAGGATCAAAGCATCTGGATGTTCTTGAATAAGAGCGGCCAAGCGGTTCGCATTGAACAACACGTGGACTTCGCATGAACCATTCCAGAACTCCATTTCGCGGCCCAATTTTTTAGACAGCCAACGACCCAAGTGTTGATCCGGTCCGAACAAGATCTTGCGATCTTTAGGAATTGCGTTCACGATTTGCTGGGCGTTGGAGGAAGTAATGATCACATCTGAAATGGATTTAACTTCAGCAGAGGAATTGATGTAAGTCACCGCGATACCATCGCGATGTTGTTGGCGCCAAGCTAAGTATTTATCGTAAGGAGCACCCTTAACCAAAGAGCATGTTGCTTCCAGCTCAGGAACCAAAACTGTTTTAGTCGGGTTCATGATCTTTACGGATTCAGCCATGAACACAACGCCCGCAAGCAAGATTACTTGCTCTTTTACTTCTTGGCCCTTTTTAGCCAAAAAGAAGCTGTCGCCGACATAATCTGCTACGTCTTGGATTTCACCATCTTCGTAATAGTGAGCCAGAACAACGGCGTTCTTCTCTTTTTTCAGTCTTTGAATTTCAGCAGCAACATCATAACTCATAGTCATTACCTCGCGCCTTTGCGATAAACGCCTAACGTAATAGGACATTGTACGCCAAATAGGTGCGACATCCTATAGCACAGCAGTGCCTAGGTCGTAACTGGAAAATGAAAGCGAATTGAAGTTACAATTGGGCTCAAAAGAGGGCTCTGATTACAGAGTCGTGCCACCTTTAAGAACGTTGATAATGGATTTGGAAGCGGTCTTTAACGACTCAAATACGCCACGGCCTTCGGAAGCACAGCCTTCGATTTCAGGGGCATTGTAAGGGTTTAAAGCGCTTCTCATCTCAGCCAAAGACGCCACATTCGGAAGGTCGCGCTTATTGTACTGCATGATCAATGGGATTTCTTTGATGTCGTAACCTTGTTGTTCAAGGTTCGTTTCCAAATTGCGAAGGGATTCCAAGTTTTCGTCCATACGCTCGATCTGAGAGTCAGCGACGAAGATAACCCCGTCCAGGCCTTTAAGGATCAACTTACGGGAAGCATCGTAAACAACTTGGCCCGGAACTGTGTAAAGGTGGAAGCGAGTTTTGAAACCGCGGATTTCCCCCACGTTCAGTGGCAGGAAGTCAAAAAACAGCGTGCGCTCGATGTCCGTATTCAATGCCACCAGCTTGGATTTTTGATCCTCAGCCGTTTTCTGATAAACCCACTGAATGTTCGTCGTCTTACCACCCAATGATGGGCCGTAATACACGACTTTGCAGTGAATCTCTTTGGCATTGTAGTTAATAAAGGACATTACAGCTCCACTCTATTTTGCAGGGCACGACCCATAGTTCTATCATCTACGAAATCGATGTCGCTGCCAATAGGAACTCCATGGGCAATGCGAGAAAGTTTCAATCCTTTACCCTGCAACTGTTTAGCAAGGTACAAAATCGTCGTATCGCCTTCAAGATCTGCGTCCAATGCAAGGATGATCTCCTTAATCACGGGGCCGTCACCGCGCAAACCTGCGTCCACTCGGTCGATCAATTCATGGATTTTGAGTTCTTTAGGACCGATGCCTTCCAGTGGAGAGATCGCACCATGCAAAACATGGTAACGGCCTCTAAAAGCACCAGAAGATTCGATGCGCATGATATCGGAAGGCTCCTCAACCACGCAGATAGCTTCATCCAAACGGTGTGCATCTTTGCAATAACGGCAAATATCAGCATCCGTAAAGTTAAAGCATTGGGGGCAGTCGTGAACTTCTGCGCGCACACGAAGAAGAGCTTCACTTAAACGCTCTGGAAATTCACTCTCAGACTTAAGAATGAAATAGGCCAAACGTTGAGCAGTCTTCGGCCCGATACCAGGCAGACGGCTCATTTCGTGGACTAATTTTTCAAGAGCGGTGATGTGAAGCAAGGGATCTCCGTTTTATTAGAACATTCCTGGAATGTTCATGCCGCCAGTGATTTTTTCCATTTCTTTGGAAGAGATATCACGAGCTTTTTTAACTGCTTCGTTAGTTGCAGTCATGATCATGTCTTGAAGCATTTCAACGTCGCCGTCTTTCATAACGTCTGCGCTGATTTTCAAATCAGTGATCATGTGGTCGCCGTTAACTTTAACTGTTACAGCGCCGCCGCCAGAAGTTGCTTCGTACTCAGCCTTAGCAAGTTCCTCTTGGGCCTTTTTCATTTTCATTTGCATTTGGTTAGCTTGCTTCATCAAAGCAGCCATTCCGCCTGGAAGACCTTTCATAAGTTCTCCTTACTTTTTAGGCGCGTTGTCGCGCTTTAGTTCTACGATGTTTTTAATCTGACCCTGGAATGCTTCCTGGGCTGCTTTAACCATCGGGTTGTTAGTGATCTTGTTGCGGATTTCATCTTCAGCCAACTGCACTTTTTTCTGTTGCAGAGCCTGAGCCGATTCGCCCGTTTGATCACCCTTCATCAATACTTCAAAAGAATACCCAGCGCCCCAGTACGAATCAATAAATCCTTGAAGCTTTTTACGCACCTGAGTATCGGCCATTTGATCTTTCAGGAATACCAACTTGGTTGGAACTCCCAAGGTCAAAAGTTTGCCTTCTTCTTTCACGAACAGAAGATTTTCAATTTTTGCCGCAAACAAAGCATCATCCTGGCGCAGCAATTCAACAAAACTCATCCAACGTTCTTGTGCATTTGCACCTGTCGCAAGTTTTGGAACTTGTGGTTTTGCTTCCTCAACAGGAGCAGGTGCCGGCGTTGCTGGTTTGTTATCAGAAGTTTTCTTTGTGGGTTGCTCGAAAGTCGCCTTCATTTTTTCCAAACCCGACGGAACTTCGGGAACGGATTGGGATTCTTTCAGTCGCTGGTGGCCTGGAACGGGTGGAGCTACCGGCGGAACGTAGGGCCTGGCCCCACCTGCGCTGTGAGAAGCTTGGGGACCATTCGCCAGCAAAGTCTTAAGGTCCGCAAGTTTCGGCGCAGACGCCATGCGAAGCAAAATCACCTCAAGCACAATGCGAGGATCTTGAGCGCGCGGAATATCACTGCCACCTTTCAACGCCATGTCGAAGAGCATGTGAATGTCTTCTTCAGAAAGGCGTTGAGACAAATCATTCAAGGCCTGCAATTCAGTGTCAGGCATTTCCAGAATCTGGGCGGCTTGAGTTTCAGAGACTTTAACCAAAAGCAAGTTACGGATCATTTCCAACAAGTCTTGAGAGAATAAATGCGGTTCAAAGCCCGCTGTGGAAATTTTCTCGATCACCTTCAAAATATCAAGAGTGTTACGCTCCACCAATGCTGTCAGTGTTTCAAACAACAACGCGCGATCAGTAAGGCCCAAAATCTCGACAACATTCGTGCGAGTCAGGGGGCCATTGGCGAAAGTGATTACTTGATCCAACAGACTTTGCGAGTCACGCATGGACCCGTCACCCTGGCGAGCGATAACCCAAAGAGCTTCCTCTTCAGCTTGCACACCTTCCTGGTCACAGATCAGTTTCAAACGTTCTGTGATTTGACGAGTGGTGATTCTGCGGAAATCGAAACGTTGGCAACGAGACAAAATCGTTTGCGGGATTTTGTGAACCTCTGTTGTTGCCATGATAAAGATCACGTGACCTGGCGGCTCTTCCAAAGTTTTTAGAAGGGCGTTGAAGGCACTTGTCGAAAGCATGTGAACTTCGTCGATGATATAAACTTTGTATTTTCCGCTGGTCGGCATGAACGCCACGGTCTCACGAAGTTCACGAATGGAATCGACACCATTGTTAGAAGCTCCGTCGATTTCCATAACGTCGACGCTGTTACCACCTGCGATCTCACGGCAAGAGTCACACTCGTTGCACGGAACAAAGTTCACCGCATTTGGACAGCGCAAAGCTTTAGCCAAAATACGAGCGGATGAAGTTTTACCAGTACCACGGGGACCTGTGAAAAGAAGTGCATGAGGAAGGCGGTTGTTTTTAAGCGCGTTCGCCAGCGTTTGGGTAATATGATTCTGTCCGACAACGTCAGTGAAAGATTGGGGACGCCATTTGCGTGCAATCACCTGATAAGACAAAACATTCTCCGAACTGCTTAAACAAAAAAGTGGCCGAGCACCCCACATCACATAGCCCCTCGAGTGCCGTTGCTTCCTTCCGGACCTAGCGGGATTCGTCAAGGGAACCATTGCATGGGACCCGGCCATGGATTGGTCTATCCTACTGGGGGTTTCGTTACATGCGATAACTCGTCGTCCCATTGCGGAATTATCCGAATGAAATCCTCTCCCAACCGACCCGGGCTTCCTGCCCTTGCCGCTTCCCCTTCGGGGAGGGTCTTCCAGACCCCGCGGAGGTCGTTTGTGAGAGGATTTCATTCGGATAATTCCGCAATGGCTCGAAGTTCCGTGTAAGAATTGGTTGGATAGGCCGGATCCCTGGAGAAATTGGACTTCGACTTCGCGCGTTGTCTGGTTTGTGGGTGCGGTGGTGTTAAGTCTTTTTTGTTTCTGGGGGACTGGGTAGGATTTTGGGATTGGAGGAAATCTTTATGAAATTTGGTTTGGGACTTTTGGTTTCGCTTTTGGTTTCTGTTTCTTTTGCACAGTCTATTGGGGTTAAGGATATTCCGGCGGAGGAAGGGGAGACTACTATTTCTGTTAAGAAGGGGTCTTCATCTGCTGAGAACAAATTTGAGATTACTTCTGGTGAGGATGATGTTGAGGGTGATGAGGCTACTTTGATTAAAGAAGCTCGTGCCAATTGGAAGAAGGCTTGTACCGAGTGGAAGAAAGAGTTGAAAGAGCTTAACAAGGACAATCGCATTCTTACAATGAATTGCGGGAAAATGGTTTGTTCAACTGAAGGTGTTGAGAGCGTGTGTCGCTCGAAAGCAGCCTACAAACTTAAAATTCAAGTTAAATAGTTCAAAAGGTAGTTCAAAAGGTACGGACACACTTTCTCCACGGCGTGGAGTGGGCAATAGGCACGGCCTTACTTTGTGTAAAAATATATTTGATTGCTTAAAAGCCAAATTCATTTCGAGTTTGGCTTTTTTAATTTTTACGTGATCTGAAAATATCCCAGAAGCTGGTTTTTTTCTTCTGAGTTAATAGTTTGGTGGTAAATGGTGGAGGCTCGTTGCTGTCATTCCGAGATTCGTTGATGTATTCCTCCGCGGGGCCGTCGGGTGTGTGATTTTGTTTTGGGCGGCTGTTGTGCTTTTCCGCTCTTATTAGTTCTTGTGGAGCATTTCTTTTAACTTGTTCCCGGTGTTGTGAGTTTTTCATTTTCCCTCCGTTACGAACGGCGTCTGGCGTCCAGCATTTGTGTACCTTTTCTTTTCAAGGTGTCTTCGGCGATTGCTAAGCTGACTCCCCAAACCACGTGCGTCCCAATCATCATTAGTTTTCGTTGCGGGCTCATGTGTCTTCCTTGGGGTTGTAGTTTCAATGCAGGGATAAGTCCGTAGTAACTTGCAGCCCAGACTCCTAGTCCGAAAAGCCCGCCTTTCAAAGCGGCGTTACCTGGAACTTTGGATGCCAGCAATGCATAGGCAATTCCGCAGACGGCTCCGTATCCAAAGTGGTTTATCATTGTGGCTTCCTGTTGCATTTCCGAGTTGGTCTTATGAGTCAGGTGCAATTTATCGGTCAGCGATCTTGTGATTTGTGCGGGTGGCAGAGGTTTCCTCTCGCGAAGAGCTAACCTTTTAAAAGATTCGAACAGCGTAAAGGTCATCGCACTCGTTGCCATGGTGCTTGCCCAAAAGCCTCTAAATAGGACATTCATAAAATTCTCCTTTCAGAGTCTGATATCGATTTCATTTTACTCTCTTTTTAAAAGACGAAATGACGGAGGGGCGAGGTTTGCCCGAATACAATGCACAAGGGCTACATAAGTCTGGGGCGGATTTTTGGGAGGGGGTACACAATTGCAACAATGATTTGCGATACAGTCCTCTGCCGCGACAATCTTTTTTGGACGATAGTTAGGGAGTAGCAAATAACTTAAGTCTTTAGGAGGACACTATGACTACAGCAAAATTCCAAATCGACCCTTCACACTCCAGCGCAAACTTTTCCATCAAACACATGATGATCGCCAAAGTTCATGGTGGCTTCGAAAAAATCAGTGGAACTCTTTCCCTTGATTCTTCAGACATCACCAAATCTGTGGTGGAGGCAAGTATTGAGGCTGCAAGTATCAATACTCGCGAAGCTCAACGTGATGCCCATTTGAAAAGCGCTGACTTCTTTGACGTAGAGAAATTTCCAACGATCACTTTTAAATCTAAAAAGGTCGAACGCGTAGGCGAGGATGAACTTAAAGTAACCGGTGACCTGACTATTCGTGATGTGACTAAGGAAGTTGTTCTAGAGGTTGAAGGACCTTCCGCAGAACATACGGACCCATGGGGTAATACTAAAATCGGACTTTCCGCAAAAACCAAAATCAAACGTAAAGATTTCGGACTGAATTGGAATGCTGCCCTTGAAGCCGGGGGTGTTTTGGTCGGCGACGATGTGACTATCAGCCTTGATATTCAGTTCGCTAAAAATAAATAGCGGTCAAAATTCAAAGTCAGAATTCAAGAACAGCAGCCCTAGCTTTAGGGGCTGCTGTTCTTTTTTTTCCCTTGTAATAATCACGTCTTATTGTTCGTTTGTTGTCTGGGAAACACCCACAAAATATACTCTTTTTCATACATCATACGAATAGTGGAAGAACCTGTGTTTTAGTCTGATACGTAAATATTTAAGTATTTACTTCAATGATTTCAAGTGTTCTCATAAATACAGAGCTCAGTTTATGGAGTCATTTATCTAGGTCGTTCTGAGGGGATTCGATGAGCATAGTGCAGGTATTGGTTGGATTTGGACTAGCAACTATCCTTGGCTTGGTATTAGCCGAGATGGGGGTCAATTCCAGCAAACAGGGAGCTCAAATTCGTGCATCTATGGAGCGCGCCGCGATTGTTCAATCCCTTCAATCAATTATATCTAATTCAAAGGTCTGTAAAACATCTGTCAACTTCGCAGTCTTTGGTCCTGAGGTTCCAGTGCCGGCCTCCGAAGCAACAAATTTCTCAAAGTCTGTAAGAGTTGGTTTTTTTCTCGATAAGAACACTGGAACTCCACCAAATGGCAGAAATGTTCCCGTAATGGAAGGTCAGGAAGTAAAAGGCTTTTCGCTCACTACAGAATGGATTCGTGCATTCGATCCTCAGTTAGTTGATGCACCAGAGTTGCTTCCGCCAAAAAAGTTATATGTCGCTACAGTTAAAATGAAATTCAGGCAGACATCAACTCTGAACAAAGGAGCTATTGATCTGCGACCCATCGAAGTGGGTAAGGTGTTCTTTATTACCAGTAATGCCATGCCTTCTGGTACTATCGAAGAGTGTTATGGAAATAATGCCGGAGCCTACGTCTGTCCCGATGATCAAATTCAAATCGTAGATAATGGTTATTGGAAATGTGTTCCAATAAAAGATGCGATTGGAAAAGCTTGTAGCGGCGGAAGCCAGATGGTTAAAACTGGCTCAGCGGGTGGCACGGCAGATTGCCAAACGTTTTACAAGATGGCTAACGGCTGCGAAGGTGCCGGTTCTGCTACAGTAGATGCAAGCTGCCAGTCGCGCTCATGTACAGTGACGACTTCTTCAGGTGGAGGCAGTAATCACATTCCTGTAACAATTCCAGCAATTAATGTTCGTGCGCAAACGGTCCCGGGGACTTCGTTTACGATTGTCACATCATCAGGTTCTGGTTCTGGCACATCGCCCACTGGTGGAAGTAGCCAAACAATCACAATTCCTTCACGAAATATTGACGCATACACTATTCCTGCAACGACGGTTTATGTCGATGTTCCGGCTGGGGGGTCCGTCTCTACATCAACGAAGTATTATAGGTGTGATGGTTCAGTTTGTGACCAAGGCAGTTCGTTACCTTGCCCCAATAACAAGCTATGAATTCAGTGCGCTTTAAAGAGCTGAAGCCCCTTACCATCATAATACTCGTGTATGGACTACTCTGTTACATCGCGGTAGTCGCTCGTGCATACCAGATTATTCGATTTCCTTATACAATCGACTACGGCGAATCAACAATTCTATATCAAGTCAAAATATTAGTTGAAGGCCGGTATCCATACTCAAAAGCTGCGGCAGACGTTGCGAACTATTTTTCCTACACACCGATATTTCAGTCGTTGATTGGTGTTATCAGCACGGATCCCATTGTCTGGCTTAAAGAAGCAAGATTGATTAATACAGCTTCGATTCTTTTAGTTGGCGCTTTAATTTCAAAAATTTACGTGGACTCCCATAGAGGAACCGCAAAATTTACGGATTGGGCCTTACCCTTCCTGCTTTGGTTTTCATGGTATCCGGTTTTTAACTGGACAGCGATGGGAAGGCTAGATGGCTTGGCGTTGTTATTTCAAATGTCAGGGCTTTACTACTATCTACAAAATTCGAGCAAAGCAAAATTTCAGGCAATGATTTGCTTCCTGCTAGCGATTTTCACAAAACAGACTGCTCTGTGGGTTCCGTGTGCTTTGTTTGCTATTGATTTGAAAAATAAAAGAATGGATCGCTCCTGGCTCAGTTTAGTTGTAGGAGTAGTCGTTGGATTCTTATGTCTAGATTATTTCAGTGAACACACTTTGTGGGCACACTTATTTGGATCAAATAATAACCGTTATGAATGGGTTTTTCTTTGGGACGCAATTAAAGCTAACGGAGTATTTCACTTAGGTATCTTGGTGATTGCACTTGTTGGAGTATGGAAATTGAAATCTGAAGGTTTTGACCTTCTTATCATTTTTTTAGGATTGTTTGCCCTTCCTTATGTTTTTGGTATGGGGAGAGAGGGGAGCGGATCTAACTTTTTACTGGAGCTTTGTGTTGTTTTGACATTTCTGACTCTTCGAGGGATTGCAATCCTGAATAAATCTGTATTGGTGTCATTTGTCGCAGGTATTATTGTGATTTTGACCTGTTGGCAAAACTTTAAATACCGAACCTATTTTCTAAATGATCCAGGCGCTCCCGTCTTTGTAACTGCTTGGTCAGATGAAGTTAAAGACGCAACAGAGACTGTAATAGAGAAAATTAAGAATACTGATGGCCCTATCTGGGCAGAAAATCCGTCTCTCCTGATCTTTGCCGGAAAAGATGTAACGTTCTTTCCTTTTGAATTCAAACAAGCAATTGCTAGGGGAAAGCTTGATGAGTTCTTATTAGTTCGGGAAGTTGAATGGAAAAACATCAGTCTAATTGTTTTGGATAGAAATCCCTATATCCCGCCTGTCTCAAGAATTTCGGAGGGCGTCTTGCAGGCGATTGGCGCCAATTATAAGCCTATTTATCAGAATGACTACTTTTTGCTGACGTCACCACAAGAGCTATAAGACCGCTAGTAACGGACAACGCGGTTATCACATATGCAAACCACATTATCCAAGTGCGCTCATAGTAGAGATGGACGGTCTCAGAGCCTTGAATAATTACTCCGGACTTTGACTGTACTGGCACTAAGCCTTTGCTTTTGCCCGTGTCATATTTTAGACCTGGGAAATATTGAAGTGAAACATGGTACTCAGCCAAGTGCACCGGAAGATTAAGCACGTAGTTTCCAGAGAAATTACGATGAATAGAGGGAAGGTTAATTTCATCTATTCGGCCATCATCATTGGGATTAGCCTCGCATCGTTCTGTAATTGCATCGATTGTTGTTTCAGAGTTTCGTCTATCTACAGGCTTCACAATTGCGGTATCACGATTAATATATCTATTTTGAATCATAGCGCTAAACTTCAGTTGGCCCGATGGCGCTTCTAATGAATTCAATAAGTCGTCGTAACAAGAAAGAAATTTCTTTCGCTCTGGAATTCCAAGCTCAAAGTATTTCAATAAAGTCTCTTTGGGTGGCATCCATATTTCTGAAACGGATGTGATGTTCATTAGAGATTTGAAGGCACATTTAAAAAATTCACAGGATTTTGTTTCGAATGTCTTTTCGCCCATTCCCTCTAAAACGGTCGGCGGGCCCATGAGTTTATAAATAACTGAAGAAATCAGCTTATTAGCTTGAGCGCTTTCCCAATAGAGGCCCTTAACGAAGAATAGTCTTTGCTCGTTTATTCGAGTATTAATTTCGGCAGCGAAATCTACCGGTCTTCCAATTCCAAAAAAATATGTTCGACCTTTGCCAAAATCGCTTTGGCTAGGAGGTGAAATACTTTCGAACTCGGGGATATAGGCTGTGAAGATATCTGCAGCATAAAAGTGTCCTCCAAAATTTCCAAACCAAGCCAGGCTGAATATTCCAGTCAGCATTACCTTCTTCCATTTTGCGTGAGCTTCATTCAAAAAAAATGCTACTGCAAACAATGATAACAACAATGACGGATAGAGAAGACGATAGTAGTGAAAGTTGGGATAAGGAAAATTGAATTTGTTTAAAATTTTGGCTAGACCAATAAATGAAACCAATAGCAGAGCAGAGAATGACAAATGATAAGAAAAATTCTTGGATTTAAATAGGAGAAATAGGACAGCTACCATGCTGAGCCAAAATCCGGTTTTGAATGGCATGGCTACTTGAGTAATCATAAAGTCTTTGTAGATATAAAGTGGAACGATAAAAAAGGCTGTTAGTCCGAAGCAGATAATTCCTATTTTCAACAGATTTTTGAAGTCTCGATCAAACGCCATTTTAACTGTACAGAGTAGAACAATAACCAATCCAAAAATGAAATGTGAAAGAATCGACAGTGAGATTAAAAAAGCGGTTCTTATGTGGTTTTTCTTCGTGAGCGATAGTATTGCAAGGACTAGAAATCCTGCGGATAAAAACTGATTTGTTAGGCCCGTGACGAATATGTCTTGAAAGCTTAATCCTTGATAAAAGATGGTCTTCGGCATTTTGTAAAAGTTAAGCGAAGATCCCAAATTCATGTTCTGAGAATATATATTTATAAAGAGGGACCAACTGATGAAAACTAGCAAAAAGACTTTTGCCGCAATACTCGCAAAATGTTTCGAGACCTTATAGACCGAATATATAAAGAAACTAAAGATAATAAAGACGAAAGTACTATAAATTAATCGGTGGTTTAAGCTTCCGTTAAAAATGAACTGGCTGAGTTTTAGATAAACTGCCAGAAGAATATCGTGCAGTGGGGGGTAAAAAAGATTTTGTACGCCACCCAAGAAATAGTGGTCATTGTACCCGTGAATTCCAACTTCCAGAAAATCTAACCCGCTGGCATAACGACCACCGCCGTCTAAAGAATACAGAATGTCATGAAGGTAAAGGACGATCGCAGCGACTATGCAATTAAGGAAAATTAGTTTCTCGAAGTGCTTTACTATGAAAGACTTAATGCCATTCAATTTTGCGAGCTGCATGGCCACTGCTTTCGGTGAATGGTTTTTCCAGGGATTTTTCCACAGCGACGACGTTCATTCTTTTTGAAAGGCCGCAGGTCTTCGTGGCAAATACATGGGGAAGATTTGCCGTCTGGCTTTTCGCCTTCCAACTCTCTTGCAGTAAATTCTTGAAAACAGAGTGTTGGCCTTGCTTCCAGGCATTTGCTGCTTGATGAGCCAGATCCTTTTGAATCTTTAAAGAGTTCAGTTCTGGTAAGTCGGTCTCACCTAAGCTGACGGCTGAAGATTCCATGATAAAGAAAGATAAATCTAACTCGTTCAGGAAATTACCATCCAGAGTACGGTGGATGATTTCAGAGCCTGGATTCTTGGAAAGATGGTGAGCACCCTGATACAGACACGGATAGAAATCCTGAAAACCACCAAAGATGCTCAGTGTGTCTCGCTCTATCGAATGAGCCGTGTCCAGAATCTGTTTATCGTCCCAATTCAGATTCATATAATTTAGACAAGCCTTTAAAACCGCGATTAAATGCGCGGAACTTCCGCCCAAGCCGGTCTGCGGTGCAAATTCAGAGTATGTCTTAATATGAAGTCCGCCACCCAGCGATGTCACAAGATCTGCAAAATTATTCAGAACAGCCAGGCTGATACGAAATTCATCTCTGGAAATCAACACCATCTCTGGAAGTTTATCGATCTGAACCTGCGTTTTGTAATCATTGGTCTCAATAAAAATGTGTGGACTTTGGATTTTTCGAATTTCACAATGAGAGAAGGCTTTAAACGAAGCATTGATAATTTCGGTTCCATGTTTGTTGGTAAAAAAAGGCAGATCTGTTCCGCCTCCAATTAAACCTATGCGATATGGAATACTCGATTTAAATACCATTCAGGGAAATGCTACTTTGGTAAATTCGGAATTGGAATCAAAAACTTTAGTTCTCTTGGCTGGAGGCATGGCCTCGCGGCTAAACAGTTTTTTGAATTCCGAAAGCCAAGTGAAATGCCTGACCGAATTCTCAGGCCGAGTATTTTTAGATTATTTATTGGCGCAAGGGCACTCGGCAGGGATTGAACATGTCATCATTTTGGGTGGGCCAAATCGGGAGATCATTGAAAATGCAGTTGGCAAATTGAACTACCCAATGCACTTCTCCTTTCCGGAAGAGAAAACTCGCTTGGGAACAGGGGGAGCGTTGACTTTGACCGCTCCTTATCTGCAAGAAAAGTATTTTATCTTATCTAATGCCGATACTTATTTTTCAGAGAATCCCTTTGAGCTCGTAAAGTCGCAATCAACCGCGAATAAAGACGCTGTTTTCTTTATGCGCAATTTTGAAACAAAGCCCGCATTTCACGATATTTCCGAACAAAAGGCACATGCTTGGCCGGATCTCTATCAGACGCATTCTTATACCTACACGGGATTGTCGGTTTTGAGTTCTGAAATCGTACATAACTGGCATAAGCTGGGTTTGCCGATGTCTTGTTCCTATGAAAAAGAAGTTTTTAATAAAATCAAAACTCGCGCAAAGTTTACGGCTTATCCATTTGCTGAAATAGATTTTGGAACCGAGTCGGGCTTTAAGCACCTTCAAAGTATCTTCAATAAGGAAGCGGTATGAACGAATACCATTTTCAAAGAAAGAAGTTCTTTGACGAAGCTATTTCTGGTACCGGATTTAGATCGCAAGCTCCATTGACAGCAAGCTTTGGCATTCCTAGTCACCTGTTTTTGAAATTGCAGATTCAGGTTCAGGAATACTTAAAAGCCTCATGTGGAGCGAATGAGTTTCATGAAGACGACTTGCAAAAAGCGCTGACTGAATTACCTGCCAAAGCCAAAAACATCAGTACCTCGGGAATCGTAATTCCCAAATCCTATTGCGATCACAAATTCACCGAAGTCCACCAAACGATTGCGGAAATCTTAGAACAATCCCAAATTGCACATGCTGTGGAGTTTTGGATATATCCATTTAATATCCGATTGAAAGGAATTGATCAGGGGGCTGGTTCACGGGCTTATCCCACAGAACTTCCTCACTCTGAAACTTGGGTGGGGTGTTCTTTGCGCTCAGTCCTATTGCATATTCCCATTTTGGGCGACCTTTCGAATAACCTTCTGAAAGTATGGATGCCAGGGGCAAAGTTTGAATCAGCCTGGTTGAAACCTCTTTCCAGTTATCACGAAGCTCAAGATCTTATTCAAGACAGCACAGAATTAGACGTCAATAATATCGCGGGCAATATGTTGATGGTGGATTCTTCGTTGCTGCATGGAACTCATCGCGCAGAGAGCGCAGGCTCCAGAGTTTCTATTGATCTAAACGTTGTTTTGAAAACCTATGATCAGAATATCTATAAAGATGACCTGAATCTTTTGGTGGAACGTCAAAAGCTGTCCAATGAGCAGTTCTTTGAAATTGGAAAGTCTTTGCGTGTTTCTTCGCCAGACGGAGAGGACGATATATTCAATCCTCCAGATGGCATGCGCCATCCGGCAAATATTAAACTAGTAAAGATCTGATTCCATCTTTAAGCGTTGTGCGTGCTTTCCAGCCCAGTGCATTCGCAGTCGAAGTATCCAAATACTTATGAGCAGCCCCAGCTAAGCCATTGTTCTTATAATTAAGATTCCCTTTGTAATCTACGGTTTCTCGAATCAGCTCAGCCAAGGAGCTGATCGAAACAACTTCTCCGCTGGCCACGTTGATAACTGGTTTAGGAGATGCGTGATTTAAAATCATCAAAGTCGCTTCGGCCAGATCATCTGAATACAGAAAGTCCCTTTTATTTTTGCCGTCGCCCCAGATTTGGATGTCCTTCTGATTGGTTTTTACTGCAACCAACATGCGGTGAATTAAAGAAGGAATCACATGGGAGTTTTCTGATGCAGACTTTATTGCCAGGCCATAGACGTTACTTGGAAT
The DNA here is from genome assembly GCF_013752535.1 of Bdellovibrio sp. KM01. Classification (NCBI taxonomy): domain Bacteria; kingdom Pseudomonadati; phylum Bdellovibrionota; class Bdellovibrionia; order Bdellovibrionales; family Pseudobdellovibrionaceae; genus Bdellovibrio; species Bdellovibrio sp. KM01. Next base: position 3,756,665 of record NZ_CP058348.1, on the reverse strand, counting down.
GATCGAAATAAATTCGGTCTTGTGTTGCTGATTAAAGGCTTGTGCCATCATCAGTGCATTTAGTTTCGCATAAGCAAAATATTTGCTGGATTCTTCAATGTGCCCTGAGCCGATGGACTCTTCTTTATAGGGAAGTTCGGCAGTCAGTGGATAAACGCAAGACGGGATGAATTGCAAAAGTCGTTTTGTTTCGGCTTTAAATGCAGATTGCAGGACATTGACGGTCATCAAGGTATTTTCGACCGAGAAAGTACTTGGATTGTTAATGTTGGCATAGATTCCGCCACTTTTGCCTGCGGCATGAATGACATGTGTAGGTTTGTGGGTTTGAAAGTATCTATCGACGGCAAAGGAATCACGTAAATCCAACTCATACGAAGATGGAGATACTATCTCAAATGACTTTAGGTCAGTGAGTTTTCTAAAGATCGCGCTGCCAATTAATCCGGAGCTTCCCAGTAGCAATAATTTCTTATTTACCATAGTTAATTTAGTGACTAAGCAGGTGCTGAAGGCAAGAATTAATCTGAATGAATGTAGCGAATAAGACCTTTCTATTTTTGGTTTTGGGATTGGTGCTCGCCGTGACTGCGGCAAGCCATCGCTATTATTATTTCGTTTCCCAGGATCAAGCTTGTCATCTGGAGAAGATTCAATACTCCCAACAGCTGTGTTCACCAATTGGAGAAAAAGCTGATTGGGATCACTTGCCAGGTTTAGTGGTTATTCGGGTGCCAGCGTTGAATGCTAATGCCGAGGCCTACTTGCTGAAAAAGGAAATTTCAGATGTTTCTTGGGTGCAAAATCCCGGTTGGTTCGGTTTTAAGTACAATTGTATTTTAGATCGCGTGGCAGTGATTCAGAACAACCGCTGCGAATTCTTATAACTATTTAAGTGTAAAAATAAATCCCAAGTCCGAGATTCTGCGAAGTTCATACTTTTCGTGAATTGTTTTAACAAACCCCGCAGGCAGTTTAAACTTTGTCCAAGCCAGGTTTTCACTTGGATACTCAGTCAGTAACAAAGTGTCATAGTGATCAAAGCTTTTTTGCTTACCCATTTGGGTATTCATGTTGTTCTCAAAATAAGTAAAATCAGGGGTAAAGCCCAGGAGTGTACAAATACCGGGTTCATCACAAAACACATTTGTCGCAGAAAATCCTGTTAGGTGAGACTTCGTATTTTCGATGGCCTTTCTCGTATCTGATCGAGTTGGTGGCCAAGCTCGGTGATCAAGATAAGTCAGTCTTCCGGCAAAGCCATGGTTTTCAAAGAAGGCAGATCCCATGAGCAAGGCGACTATTAAAATCGCGGCAAATGATTTTCCCGAAAATTCGGTATTCAAAAGATTTTGAATACTCAGGAATGCCAGCATGCCTAACGGAATACTCAAAGAGATAAAGTAATTGTAATTAGAGCCAGCGCGACCTAATCCTAAAAGTACCAGGAACAATCCGATTGCAACCCAGGCAATCAAAATATTCCTAAATGGCTTGTTGAAAGGAAGTAGGAAAAGAGCCGAGAGCGAAAGAATAATAATATACAGATGCGATACCAGATAACTCGAAAGCATTTGTACAAGTCGCGAAAAGTACCAAGCTTGCCCACCTAGTTGAGTCACTGTGTGTTCCCAGTAGTTTAGGCCAAACACCCATGTGACAATGCCTAAGATAGCAGCCCCGGTAAAAATATAGATCGGCGTAGATTTCAAAGTCTGAACGGGAGCACGGAAGAACTCAGAAGCAAAGACTAAGATAAATCCCGCAATGAAGTTCTGTTTGCAAAAGAATGCGAGCAGGAAGCAAAGCAAAGACGGAACTAAAGAAACCCGATTCGCTTTCAAGCTTTGCGCATAAAATAAAACGCCCAGCGTTTCAAGCATTGCCGCCAGCAGGTCGGAGCGCGCCAACAAAGACCAATCAAAGATGGCAGTCTGATACAAAATCAATGTGGTAAGCAATGGAAGGTCCTGGATTCTCGCCAATTCGAAATTCGCTAGAATCAACCAAGCGATCAGGGCGATTGCCATAGCCGATGCGATAGAGATGATTCTTCCAGATGATAAAGCACTACTGGCGTCATGGCTAAGAGTCGACACCAATCCCAAGTGCGCGAACGGATATCCGGTGATACTTCCTTGTTCAAAATTTTCTGCAGAATAGAGTGCGCGGGGACTTTCGCTGGCTCTCCATTTTTCTACAAAAGCCAGCGTCGTTCCTTCCGCATAGTCTCGATTAAGTCCATACTGCGTTTCTTTGACTGCGGTGAACAAATAGCTCGCGATGAAAATAATGGGGATAATATAGTAAAAGACGATCTTGATCGCAGGGCCAAAATTCTTCATTCATTAAAGCTAGCATGATTAAAATCCCTATGGCAAAGTGGATAACATGCTTCTATCCGTCGTACTGACTAATTTGAATGAGGGCGCTACAATTGTTGAGTTCATCTCAAGATGTTCATCTGCTTTAAATAAACTTAAGCAAGAATTCGACATCGATGGTGAAATGATCTTCGTTGACGATCATTCCAAGGACTTTTCTCCTCACTTGATTAAAGAGGCTATTCAGAACGACAAGCGCATTCGTCTGTTGCAAATGACCCGCCAAATGGGTCGTGATATTTGCTTTTTTGCCGGACTTAAAGTGGCTAAGGGTGACTTGGTGGTCACGATGGATTCCGACCTGCAAGATCCACCAGAGTTATTCGAAGAACTTGTAAAACTTTGGAAGACCACGCAGGCAGATGTCGTAAACACTCATATGGTCGAGCGTCACGGTGAAACGCTTTACAAGCGTATTATGTTGAAGCTTTCATACAGAATTTTGTCGGCGTCTTATCCTTTCAAATACTCAGTCGATTGTGGAAACTTTAAACTTCTCACCCGTCGTGCAGTAAATGAAATTCTAAAGTCGGGTGAGGTGGATCCATACTTTAGAGCTTACACGGATTGGATAGGTTTAAAGCAAGCGTATCTTCCGTTTAAAAGACAGCCGCGTTTCGCGGGCGAAACTAATTTTTCTTTGGGGGGGCCACGCAGCTATCTGGAGTTTTTCCGAGCGTGGACACACTTCTCTTATTTCCCTCTGCATTTGCCATTTTTCACGGGCTCGCTCTTTTTATTGGGGGCATTGTGGAGTGGGTTTTCAGTTCTAAAAAACTTTAATCAAAACAGTTTGCTCCTGGCGATTATTAGTTTTGGCTTTTCGGCACTTTTTTATATTGTATGGCTTTTTGGGTTTTATATTCGTCAAGTGCACACGGCGACTCGTAACCGTCCCCATTATATCGTGAATGAACAGGTGAATTTAGAAGGTCACTGACCTTCTATTCCAAATTTGCGGTAAATTGTGTAGCCAGCACCTTTGTCAAAAACTGGAACATCCTTAAGCGCAGATTTATCAAACTGCAAATAGACGCCCGTTAGATCTTTGAATCGTCCTGAAGTTTCATAGTCAGAATAGCTTCCGTCGTCTCTGGAAATCACTAACAGTGGTTTTACGAAAGTCATTTCCAAGGGTCTTCTTAGCATTTGCATTCTAAAAATGGTTTCCCGGTTGTTGCGAAGTCCCAGAGTCCAAGAATAGAAGTCCCACCATGCCATCACGGGAATCGAAGTGAACATGGGCACTGGATGATTGTGGCGACTGTCGATGATGGCGACATAGTTTTTAGGAGTTTCCACTTGCAGCTTGTCTGCCATGGCCATTTCTTCTCGGGTGGTCAGGGGATAAATTTCTGTCCACTCCTTTAGGGAAGGTAAAACGCAGATGACACAGAAAACGGCCAGCCATCTTTTCGAAGGAAAGAATTCAACAATAAGTGCCGAACACAAAAACATCATGATCAGCGTGTTTTTGATATTATCGTATTCATTAATCTGCCACTGAAACAATAAATGCAATGCGGTTAAAATCAGAATGATCGCGAGTTCTAAGTAACGTTTTTTAACGATACCAAAATACATTCCCAAGAGATAAACGACTCCGCCGTAGGTTGGCCAGAACATCCATGGACTGATGGCGAAACGCTCTTGTGTCCAATTGGGTCTGAAGATCGGGTACCCGGTAGTCGCCTCACTCCACAGGTAATGTTTGAAGGTCAAAATAATCGCAAGACTGGTAAAGGCCCATAGTACTGCTTCAACTGGAATCTTGCGCTTTTTATAAAAGGTCACTATCGAAAACACGGTGGCTACGACTGCGGTTGAAAGAAGTGTATGGGGATGGGTCATACACATGATCAGAGTGATGAAAGTAAGTTTTAACCAAGTCATCACTCGTGTCCTTAGGTTGGGCACATTGGGACTTGTTAAAAAGTCGCTAAAAGTATCATAAACAACCAAGAGCAAAGAAAATGTAATCAGAAGGCTGCGATTCGGGCTGAATGTGTTTAACCACAGTTGCGGCTGCGTTCCTTCTCCCGTTGGCATGCTCGCAAATAGAAAAAGAAAAAGGACAGCCGCGATGGAGTTATTGGAAAAGCTTCTTTTTTTCAAAAATTTGTAAGAGCAATAAAAGAACAGAACCGTAAAAAGAACCGAGGGAATTAAAAATGCGGTTTTAAAAGGAAGTCCCAGCCTTAACAACAATCCCGATGGAACATCCGCCCAGAATGGGTAGTTATTGCGAGCACCATACACGAAGGGATTGTGCGTATACCATTCGACGATGGTTTGGTAACGCACCTTCGATGCTTGCGCAAAGTGAACGGGCCAATCGATGTAATTGGAAATTCCACGAGCCCATAAAATGTCTTGATCCCAGAACATACTGGCGGGCCAGTACACGACGACGAGCAAGAATATAATGCAATATAATAACATGATTAATTATTGCACAAACCTCTGTTTATCCAAATAATATTTTTGGAGTAATTTTGGATATATTGTTTTTAAATCCACCCATATCTGAACACGTCTATCAAAACTTGAGTGGCGGTGTCGCTACGCTGGAAATGCCAGTGTGGATGGGAATGCTTACGGCCTCTATGAAAACCCTGGGGCACTCGGCAGATCAGGTGGATTGTGCTGCAGAAAATCTGAGTGTCGCGCAAACGTATGATCGCGTTTCCTATCTGCGCCCTCGCTTGATTTGTATTGTCGTCTATGGGCAACACCCATCGGCTTCGACTCAAGCGATGTTTGGTGCAAGCTATCTGTGTACTGAGTTAAAAAAACTGGATCCCGAATTAAAGATTATCATGCTTGGTGGCCATATCTCCGCATTACCGCTACGGACAATGCAGGATGAAGCGTGTGATTATGTCTGCGAGGGTGAAGGTCCCAAAACTTTGGATGCTTTGTTGAAAACAAACTTCAATGACATAAGCGCTCTAAGGAAAGTTCCTGGCTTGTGGTTCCGTGAAGACGGTCACATTCAACACAATCCCATGGCAACATTAATCGAGCAGAATCAGTTGCATGTCGTGTTTCCCAAGGTGGATCTGCAATCTCTTCCAACAGGAAATTATAAAGCTCCGAATTGGCATTGCTTTGATCATATTGAAGACCGGCAACCCTACGCGACTGTTTACACGAGTTTAGGTTGTCCGTTTCGCTGCAGTTTTTGTTGCATCAGTGCGCCCTTCGGAAAACAAGGCACGTTTCGTTATTGGCAGCCAGATCACATTATTAAGCAATTTGATGTCTTTGCTGCCATGGGAGTCAAAAATATCAAGATTGCCGACGAGATGTTCGTTCTTAAAGAAGAACATTTCCTAACGATCGCGGACCTACTTATTGAAAGAAAATTTAACTTCAACATCTGGGTTTTCGGTCGCATCGATACCGTGAAACCGCAACACGTGGAAAAACTTAAAAAAGCCGGTATTAACTGGATCGTTCTGGGTATTGAGGCCTTTGATCAAACCGTAAGAAGCGGAGTGAACAAAGGCCGCTATACCGAAAACGACATCTTCGAAAAAACCAAAATGCTCAAGGACGGCGGAATTCACGTCCATGGAAACTTTGTCTTTGGTCTTCCAGATGATACTTTAGAAACCATGCAAAGAAATTTGGATTTGGCGGTCGAGCTTAATCTGGAAACTGCAAATTTCTATTCTGCCATGGCCTACCCAGGATCTGAGCTTTATCGAGAAGCCGTTCGTAATAATATCGAGCTTCCTGAAAACTGGTTGGGTTACAGCCAGCACTCCTATGATTGCAAACCTTTACCGACTAAGCATATCAGCTCGGCAGAGGTCTTAACTTTCCGCGATCAGGCATGGAGTATTTACCATAATAGCCCGGCCTATTTGAATTTGATCAAATCTAAGTTCGGACCAAAGACATTTGAATACATCGAGAATTTGAAAAAGATAAAACTCAGCCGCAAATATACTCTGGATAAAGTGTTAGCAAAGGCCTCCTATGAATGACTTTCGTTGGCCGTTGATTCAAAACAATATCACTGAAGCCGATAAGACGGCCTTGGTGAAGCACATCATGACTTCTGATCGCTTCACTCAAGGTGATAAAGTTAAAAAGTTCGAACAAGAATGGTCGAAGTGGTTGGGCGTAAAGCATAGTATTTTTGTCAGCTCCGGGTCGGCTGCAAATTTCCTGACGCTTTCTGCTTTAAGAGATGTCGCAAGTGTGGGCGAGGTGATCGTTCCACCACTCACCTGGGTTTCTGACATCGTTTCTGTTATTGAAAATGGTTTTACACCAGTGTTCGTTGATATTAATCCCGAAACCTTGGCTCTTGATTACGAGGCTACAAAAAAAGCCATTACCAAAAATACCAAAGCCGTTTTTTTAACGCATATTCTGGGATTGAATGGTTTAAGCACGCCGCTGCAGCAACTTTTAAAAAAGCACAAGATCCCTTTGATTGAAGATGCTTGTGAATCTCATGGCGCAAAGATGGGTACCCACAAAGTGGGAAGCATCGGCTTTGCTTCAAACTTTTCCTTTTACTATGGTCATCACATGACGACAATCGAAGGCGGTATGGTCTGCACCAATGATCCTGAATTCGCACAGCTGGTGCGAATAAAGCGGGGACACGGTCTGTTGCGCGAATCAACAGATCCAGCGCAGTTGCAAAAGCATTTAAATAACTCAAAACAAGTCTATAAAGAATTTGATTTCCCGGTGGTGGGTTTCAATTTTCGCAACAACGAGCTTGGGGCGGTCTTAGGACTCAATCAATTAAAGCGTCTGGATAAAAACAACACGCAGCGAAGTCTGCGCCTGCACAGATTCCTAAAAGGCTTGGATAAGAATACATATTTTACCCGCTATAATACCAAGGGCAGTTCCAGTTATGCTCTTTTACTACAAATCCTTCCCGATAAAGCTCACCTAAAATCTAAGGTGGAAAAAGTACTTTCAGATTTAGGAGTCGAGTACCGTCGGGGAATGTCAGGCGGAGGAAATCAACTTCGCCAAGGATTTCTAAAAACACGCGGGATTGATATCGATCCAACGGCATTTGTGAACACAGAACAAATCCATCACAACGGATTTTATATCGGGAACTTTCCGTCCCTTCCCCTTAAATGGATTGATCAGCTCTGCAAGGCACTTAACGAGGTGGCAAAATGATGACTCACGATGAACTTAAAAAACTAGCCCACGATACACGCACGGAAGTGTTAGAGATGTGTATCGAAGCCGGAACGGGCCATGTGACCTCTTCGATGTCAGCCGTGGAGATTTTAATCAGTCTGTACTTTGGTGGTCTGGCAAATGTAAATCCTCTGGAACCAAAATGGTCCGGTCGCGATCGCGTGATCATCAGTAAAGGACAATGCAGTCCTTTGATATATAGTATTCTTTCAAGCAAAGGATTTTTCCCGAAAGACTGGTTGCAAGGCTTTGCGCAAAAGAATGGAAACTTTGGCGTTCACTTACAAAACAGCGTCCCAGGCGTTGAACTGACAACAGGAGCGTTAGGGCATGGCCTTGGCGTGGCAGCAGGTGTTGCGTTAGCTGCAAAAATGAACCGTGATTTGCATCTGGTTTATTGCCTGTTGGGGGATGGCGAATTGTATGAGGGTTCCATCTGGGAGTCCGCAATGTTTGCTGCTCACAACCAACTAAATAACCTTGTGGTGATCGTTGATCGTAACTTTATGGCGACGACTGACTTCACTGAAAACATGGTGGCACTTGAACCATTGGATAAAAAATTTGAATCATTCGGATTTAATGTCGTGACCGTTAATGGCCATAGCACCGAAGAGCTCATCAGCAGCATGCAAGGTCTTCGCAGTCGCAAATATCGTCAGCCGACCGTCATCATCGCTGAAACAACCAAGGGAGCGGGTATCCAGTCAATGTCCCATATTCCAGTCTTGCACGGAGTGCCCCCTCAAGGAGCCAAAGGAATCGACCAAGCCCGTAAAGATCTCGCGAAAGGAATCCTCTAATGGCTCAATCTGAAATGTCACAACGTGATGCTTTTCTTTCTGAACTTTACGAGCGCGGTAAAATTGATCGCGATGTCGTTTTGATTTCTGCAGATATGGGGGCTCCCGCTCTGGATCTGATCCGTCGCAATTTGCCAGGCCAGTTTTACAACGCCGGTATTTCAGAACAAAATGCCATCCTTGTGGCTGCAGGCTTGGCCTTGGAAGGAAAAAAGGCATTCACGTTTGCCATCGCCTCTTTCATCACTGTGAACTGTCTTGAAAAAATCCGCGTGCAGATGTCGATCATGAAGCTGCCAGTGCAGATCATCGGTGTGGGCGGAGGATTTAGTTACGCAGACTCTGGCCCCACTCATCACGGAATCGAAGACGTGGCTGTCATGCGCGCTTTTCCAAATATTGAGATTCTAAATGTTTCCAGCTCTGTAAATGCTGAGGCTGCTGCCAAATACGTCTTAGAGCATCCAAAAACTCCACGCTATATCCGCTTAGATCGTGAAGTGCTTCCGCATGTCCCGGGCGAGTCCGAGATGAATTTTTCAACTGGTTTTAGATACCTCAGAAAAACAAGATCTTTAAAAGCCTTGTTGGTTACTGGCAATCTGGTCGCAAAAGTTCCCGAAATCATGAAGGCGAATAAGGAACTGAATATCATCGAGGTCGCAAGACTTGATAAAGTTCACGAAAGCCTTCGCAAAGAGCTGCAACCGTTTTCTCACGTTATCTGCCTTGAAGAGCATTTTAAAAACGGCGGTTTGGGAACTTTGATTGCTGAAACAGTCGTTGATTGGAACTTGAAATGCGCAGTAAAACGCATGGCCTTAAATATGGAAGGTGGCTACACCTATAAGTACGGCGGCCGTGAAATTTTAAGAAGCGATCTCGGTCTTAACATCGCTGAATTTTTTGAAGAAGTTATGGCATGAAGATTCTAGTTACAGGGGCTGCTGGCTATAAAGGAACGCAACTTGTTGATCTGCTCCTGGCTGCAGGCCACGAGGTCTTCGCGCTGGACGATTTCCGCTATAACCAAAAAGTTTTTCAAGGGCACCTTAGAAACAGCAAGTTTCATTTAAAAAAAACAGACGTTAGAAATCATTCAGCCTATCAAGAATGGTTAAAGCAAGCCGATGCCTTTATACCGCTGGCGTGCTTAACGGGAGCACCGGTTTGCGAGAAATTCACAGACCTAGCAACGGCGATCAATCATCAAGCCATTGTTGATGCATTGAAACTCCTTTCGAAAAACCAAGCTGTTCTATTCCCCATGACCAACAGTGGTTACGGAGTGGGCGGCGAGGCTCATTGTGACGAGAAAAGCCCCTTAAGGCCCTTGTCCCACTACGCGAGACTAAAAGTGGAAACAGAAAAAGCCATCCTTGATCATGGCAATTCCGTCTCCTTCCGGTTCGCGACGTTGTTTGGAGCAAGCTATCGCATGCGCTATGACCTTCTGGTGAATGATTTCATGTGGAAGGCCCAAACCGATAAAGAGATTCATTTGTTCGAAGGACACTTTCGCAGAAACTTCCTGCACGTGGCCGACGCCGCCCGTGTGTATCTTCATGCTCTCGATAATTGGGGCTCAATTCAGAATGAGATCTACAATGTCGGCCTAACAGCGGCGAACATGACGAAGCTTGAACTCTGCCGAGAGATTCAAAAAGTCATTCCAGATTTAAAAATCACCGATAATCATGACATGAAAGATCCCGACAAGAGGGACTATGTGATTTCTAACGCCAAAATCGAAGCCACGGGCTTTAGTTGTAAATATACTCTGCAAGATGGTTTAAAAGAACTGAAAGACATCTTTGTCCTTGGCCGTACCACCGAAGATTCAAATCAATAAAGCAAGTTTATAAATCCTCAGGGCTGAACCAAAGCTCCTTGCGATCAAATGGAACGGAAGAGGGCAAATAAGGATTTGGGATTTTTATAAGGACTCTTTTATTTAAGTCTAATTCGCGGATGACTTTTGCATAGTGCTTATCAAATATATTGCGATAAGAGCCGCTCTTAATCATGAATCTTAAACCTTCTTCCACTCGACGGGCCATCAATCGTCCATCGGATGAGTCTTGAAACCAGAAATAAGTCGGCAGCGGATAGTAAAGCAAAACATGATCATCTATGACCAAGTTGGGATACTTCTTTTTGAATTGGCGATATTCTTCAAGAACCTCAACCACTCCACGGGGAAATATTTGAAATTTTCCAGTGCTCAAAGATTTAAATAAGTCGTCGTACTTCTCTTCGGTGATAACGTTGAAGCCCGAGTTCTTTAAGATTGAAATATCACCCCAGCCAGCGCCTTGACCCACTTTGAAGGTAAGGAGTTTCGCTAACGAATCCACCTTGGACAGTTGCGCTTGATTTTTTCTGTCAATTAACAGCACGCGGTAGCCAATCAGATTGCGATCGATCGGAATTTTCACCGCATTCAATTCAGTTTCAAAGACCTTGTTGGTCTCTCGAATCATGACGTTTAACTTAGCGCTGCCTTTTTTCATCTCAGCTAGTTGCTGATCTTCGGTTAGTATTTCTGAAGGAGTTAAAGAATACGGTCCGAATTTTTTCGTTGTCAGATCTAAGGCGGTTTTCAAAACTTCCCAATGATACTTATAGCGAAAATCATGGTCAGATTCAGGGGCATGGTAAACAAACCGCATTTCGGCAAAACCAATATGACCAAATGTTAGAATGCTTATTAGTATTAAGGCTTTGAGTAAATTCATACATTTTACCTTGAGTTCGAAAAATATACTGTGTCCTATTTTGCGATAAGGTGCCAGGTCCTGTTTCTGTATGCACCGCATTCCGAAAAGGGAACTGTTACCAAAAAAAAGCCCCGGGTTTCCCCAGGGCTTTTTGAATTTTAAATTATAAAATTCGAACTACATTGAAAGAGCTTTTTTCAAGTTCTCATCAAGTTTGTTCAAGAACGGCTCAGTGTTCATGTATTTATCAGCAGGAACTTTATCGCCATAGATACAAACCGCAAGGTCTTTAGTCATGAAGCCAGCTTCAACAGTTTCTACGCAAACTTTTTCCAAAGTTTGAGCGAACTTAACTAGTTCAGGATTAGAATCCAAGTTACCACGGTGCTCAAGACCACGAGTCCAAGCAAAGATAGAAGCGATTGGATTTGTAGACGTTGGTTTACCTTGTTGATGTTGACGGTAGTGACGAGTCACTGTTCCGTGCGCAGCTTCTGCTTCCATTGTTTTACCATCTGGAGTTACAAGAACTGAAGTCATCAAGCCCAAAGAACCGAAACCTTGTGCAACTGTATCTGATTGAACGTCGCCATCATAGTTCTTACAAGCCCATACGAAGTTACCATTCCATTTCAAAGCAGAGGCAACCATGTCATCGATCAAACGGTGTTCGTAAGTGATGCCAGCAGCTTCAAATTTAGCTTTGAATTCTTTTTGGTAGATTTCTTCGAAGATGTCTTTGAAACGACCATCGTACTTTTTCAAGATTGTGTTTTTCGTTGAAAGGTACAAAGGCCATTTCTTCTGAAGAGCCATGTTGAAGCAAGAGTGTGCAAAACCTTTGATAGACTCATCAGTGTTGTACATAGTCAATGCAACGCCATCGCCTTTGAAGTTGTAAACTTCGTGAGTGATAGTTTCGCCACCGTTTTCAGGTTGGAAAGTAACAGTCAATTTACCTTTACCTTTAGTCACGAAATCTGTTGCGCGGTATTGGTCACCGAATGCGTGACGGCCGATACAGATTGGTGCTGTCCAGTTAGGAACCAAACGAGGAACGTTTTTGCAGATGATTGGTTCACGGAAAACAGTACCGTCCAAGATGTTGCGGATAGTGCCGTTTGGTGATTTCCACATTTGTTTCAAGTTGAATTCTTTAACGCGTGCTTCGTCTGGAGTGATCGTCGCGCACTTGATACCAACGTTGTACTTTTTGATCGCTTCAGCAGAATCAACAGTTACTTGGTCGTTAGTAGCATCACGATGTTCCATGCCCAAATCGAAATACTTAATGTCGATGTCCAGGTAAGGAAGGATCAATTTTTCTTTGATGAATTTCCAGATGATACGAGTCATTTCGTCGCCGTCGAGCTCAACAACGGGATTTGCAACTTTGATTTTTTTCATGAGTTGTCCTTGTGGAAGGTTAATAAGCCCTAGGAATATAGATCAGGGGCGGACCTCATGACAAAGGATAGAGTGCGTTATGCTTCGCGGCAGGTGGGGATTTGGACGCAAAAAAGCCCCGGAATCTCTTCAGGGGCTCTATGATGAAAACTAATTTGCTGCAGGAAGCAAGGCCAGAGAGCTTTTGCCGTCAACGGACGTCATAACCAGGCAGTTTCCTTTAAAGCTAAAATGGAAATCCACCGGCTCAACGCGAGCTTGGCAAGTCAGTTTGTAACCCTCACGTTGCAAAACATTTTCGTTCAGGGCGCTATCCAGAAAGCTGATCGAGTTCATGCTCAACACAATTCTGGAAGTTGCAGATGCATTCACTGGAACGCCATCGAAAGTGCATGTGTTGGTGATACGGATATATTCGCGAGAGATGGAATAAGACTTTACGAACTTAGTGTTACCGATTCCCTGTTGGTAGTACCAGTTGCCAATAATATTTTTAGCGCCCGTGCTGTCACCGCATTTGCTGTAATCAGTTTCATTGATGATTTTGTCTGGAGTTTTATCGGCATCAAGATCTTCAACGGGCTTACAAGCCGTAACCATCAAACTTAGTAACAATACAGAAATTAGTAATTTCATAAATCCATCCTTGGTCAAATTTGCTTTCTTTAAAAGCTTTCCCGACCCAAGGACAGTCCGTCAATAAAAAAGGAGGGTAAAAACCCTCCTTCAAAATTATCGAATATATATTTGATATTTTAACCGCGCTTCAATTGCTTGAAGATTCGGTTGAACAGCTTCTGCTGGAGCATCAGGTTGAAAGCGATACTTTAGTTCCGGTCCTTGTAAGATCCATTCGAAAATGGCGAGCATAAATCCAGGTGTTCGATACACCAAATACAGGAGGAAGCTCATTACATGACCGGCCTTTACTACGCTTTCAACATACACATCCGCAGAAGAATCCACGAGCCTTAATAAGACTCGTTGGTTTCGGTATTTCCATACCGCTTGTTTACGCAATAACGCGTTCATAATTCCTCCTGGGTGGATAATGCTCGCCAAAGCGCAGATCCAAAGGCCGCGGACCAAAGCTCTGACGAGAGTTTGTTGTGAAAAAATATAAGTTTGCAGAACGTGACTAAGTCAGCGCGCGCAAGATTTTTAAAATTTAGTGAGAATGAGAATCGAGATAGTTACCTTAAAAAACGAAACAATCGGAAGCCATCTCGGTCGTAATCCCAGAATGGGAATGAATATTTTTTGAATTAATCATCAGTTGCATGATGGCCTCCTTTCAATAGAGTGAATCCAATATCTCAAGAGGCCGATGCAAAGTAAACTAATATTTATGAAATAATTTTGATTTTCAGAGGGAGACTAGTTCCATGTTGGAACTCACACTTAAGATGGATTAATCGACCACGCGATTTTTTCGAGTGCTTCCACTTCTTCAGCCCAATATCTGTATGTGTTAAACTCTGGAAAAATTCTTGGGAAACTTGGATCCACCCAGCGTTTCGCGATCCATCCAGCATAAGAAATAATGCGAAGTCCACGCAGCATGGGAATCCACGACCATTGATGATCCGGAAACTCGCGCAGTTCTTCATAACCAGAAATGATTAAATCTTTTTCTTCACCGAATGTTTCCTGATCCCCGGATAACAACATCCAGAAATCCTGAACCACCGGGCCGTTCACGAAATCATCAAAGTCGACCAGGAAAAACTGTGTTCCGTTATTCAGCAAATTTCCTTTGTGGCAGTCGCCGTGGATGCGAATAAATTCAGACGGATCAAAACTATCATCGATCGCATACAAAATGTCTTCGGCAGCTGCATTGTAGCGACCGCGCAGTTCTGGAGTAACCCAGTCCTGCAAATTGTCTAAAGTTTCCCAGCCGCCGTAATAACTTGTATCCAGCACAGGGCGATGTGGAGCTTTCTTGCGTGCACCCACATTATGAACCTGCGCCATCAGTCTTCCGACTTTGCGATAATCATCTCCCAAAAACTCCTGAGGCATGCGCCCTAAAACTTTCGGAAAAAATGCAACATACATTCCATCCACTTCAGAAACCGTGGAATCATGTCCTTGGAAAAGGGGAGCCACCGCAGGGATGCCTTCGTTTCGTAACGACAACAAAAATTCGTGCTCTTCCAAAATCGCTTCCTTGCTCCAGCGATTAGGACGATAGAACTTGGCAATAACGTTCTTGCTTTGTGAGTTTGGCTCGACTGGTTCCTCGAGTTTGATATCAAACACGCGATTTTCATAAGAGTTCAGCTGCGCAAATTCACCGGTCGGATAAAAGCCCGCGTTCTCTGCAGCCTGCAGAACTTTATCGGGATCCAAATTATAAAACGAAGAGTTATTATCCATGGGAATTAGATTGCCACTTTTCTTGGCTTAAGTCATTCTCCTTTCCTATGAGTGGGTCGATTGAACTTTTTGATTTTGCTAACTGGGCGGTGGAGCTTCACCGTAAGCCTTTTCGCAGGTCTTTATCGATTTACCTCTATCCCAATCGCCCCATTAAAGTGGTGACTAACAAAATCACCTCGCAAAAGACGGTGCTCGATTTCCTGGCCGCAAAGCGCGAATGGATTGAAAAGAACTTTATCAAGTTCGACGCCATGGCCGAGCTTTATCCTAAGAAAACCATTAAAGCCGGGGAGAAGTTTCCTTTCCTAGGGGTCGAGCGCGAACTTAAGGTCGTGATCACTCTGGGTAAAAAGTCATTTGTATCGGTTAGTGATGAACAATTGTTTTTGCATATACCCAAAGATCAATGGGAAGCAAATACTTCGCTTGAACATCATCCCAAAGCCATCGCGGAATTCAGGGCGTTTTATAAGCGAGAAGCGATTAAGTTGCTGACCCAGAAAGTAAATCACTGGGCGAACCTCATGAAGCTTTATCCGTCGCAGTTAAAATTCCGCGAACAGAAAACACGCTGGGGGAGTTGTTCTTCCAGAAAAGTTTTAAATCTAAACTGGCGTTTGATCGTATTCAGCGAAGAAGTGATGGACTATGTGGTGGTGCATGAGTTGGCACATCTAAAACACATGGATCATTCCCCAAAATTCTGGGGAGTCGTTGAAGAATTCATTCCGGATTATTCAAGAATTGTGAAGACACTGAAGTCTTCACAAAATCTGACAGACTTTTTATCAGAGCGATCTTAAACGATCGCGTTTTTACCTTTGCGCATCCATTTAAGTGCCAGCAATGATCCCATGTAACCCACACACGCTCCAAAGATCGCATCACTTAAGAAGTGGTCTTGAATCATAATACGAGTTGCGCAAGCCAGAACCGCGATAGTTAGCCACGCCCACTTCCATTTTGGAAACGCTAACGTGAACAACACTGCCGCCGTAAACATAACTTGCGAATGACCTGAAGAAAATGAATGCCAGTGCCAGTGCGTGGTAAAGTGATCAAACACAAATGGATCGCCAACAGGGCTTTTATGAGGACGCTGTCGGCCGACGCAGAATTTAATCACATGAGTGATTGCCCCGGAAACTAAAAGAGCTAACAACAAATTCAAGCCCCAGCGGCGGAAATAATCGATCTTGGCTGAGTACTTTTTTATTCCCTCGATTCTTGGAGCTATAAAAGCACAGATAATCCATGAGCCAATAGCGATGATAAAATAGTGCTCGGAAAGACCGATGTTTGTGACCTCGCGAGCAAGGGGTCTCCAGAATTGATGCGCCCAAGGCGTCCCAAATAACACCGCAAGCTTTTGATCAAATAAGAAAGCAGCGGCAGCCGCTAAAATCAGGCCTCCCACGGTCACTTTCAGCAGGTGGTGTCGTAATAGCCTCGAATCATTCATCAATGCGCTCAAATTATAAACAGGCATGTAATTCCTTCTCAAACCCATCATAGGATACGTGTCTATTGCAATACAAGCCCGTTAAGGAGTGACAAAACTTGGCCTGGGCCTTGCTATTGCTGGTCCTATCAAAACTCGTGACTGAAAAAACTTGGAGGTTTTCAATGTTGCACAAACATACTCTGATTACTGCGGCTTTGCTCGCAACGCTAGGCCTTACTGCCTGCAACAAAGACAAAACAGTTGGTGGTCCACCGCCTCCAACACAAACTGAATCTACGGGCCAGGTCGAGGATCTTCCAGATCTTGGTGGCGCCGGCACAAATGTGAATCCTTCTGCACCTGTGGGCAAAACAAATGCTCAATCTTCAGGTCCTGATTATGAAATCAATAAAGATGGCGTGATCATGGGTAAGCAATACGGAAACAACAACCCAGCAAACGTTGATAGCAATGCCTATGGTAAACGTTTAACGGGTGGTGTTTCTAAAGAAGGTCTGCTTTATACTTCTTCTTCGCCAGATGACACATTGGATGTATTGCGTGGTTTGAAACGCGATCAATTGGGTCTTTCGGCTTCTGTTACTGAAGCTAAATTGAAATTCGAAAGCATCTCTGGTCTATCTGTTGTTACTTTGAATATTCAAGAAAACGGCTTCGCTCGTGTATATAACTTGGTTGGCGATTCTGCTTTTGAAGACGGGAACGAAATCGTAAGACTTCGTTCTGCTCGTACTGGTAACGGCACTAAAACTACTGGTTCTATGCCAATCCGTGGTACTCTTCAGTGTTTGGACCTTGATGGTAAATGCGAAACTACTTTGGTTAAAGTAGAATTGGGTTGGTCAGGTTCTGCAAGTCACATCGACATCGTATTCCGTCAATCAAATGCAGATCTTTTCTTTAAGATGTCTCCGGGTTCTGGCAATCCAGAATACGATTTCATCAAAGACATGGCTGTTAGCACATTCGAAACGAAATCTGGAACGAACCGCGTTCAATCTTCCAAAATGAGTTCATGGGAAGTTGTTAACGGTCGTGCTGGTTTCACAGTAGTTCTTAAAACTTATGAAAACCAAATGTTGGCATTCTCTGGTCCGTTGGTTTCTCCGCAATCTGGTAACTCTACAAATGTGGTTTTGAAACGTTTGGCGAAAGATCCAAATGATGACGACGATATCAGCAGCGGTGTTCACCTGACTTACCAAAACATGATTGGTGAAGCTCGTTTGACTGCGAACAACGGTTTAGGTCAAATTCGCCTGGTATTTAAAATGAGAAAATACGGCACTTACAAACAAGACGTATTCGCAATCACTTTCATGAGAAGATCTAAACCAGTGATCGATTTGAACGATTACCAAGATCAACAAGATCAAGGTAACGACAACGGTAACCAAAACCCTGGTGGCGGTTACGAAGATGGTGGCAGCGACGATTTGCCATCAGTTGAATAAACCCAAAATACAAATAAAGGATCCCCCTTTGTTTGCCCAAGGGCCACAGACTCCAAGCTGTGGCCCTTTTTTTATGCCCAATCCGCCTGCCGGACATTTAACGGATATTGGAAACACCGCTCTAGTGAGCATTTTGGGAGCTTAGTGACACCGAATAAATTGGTATAACGCTTGCTTTATAGCCTCCTCGCAGATTCTAATTGATCCAAAGGGGGACGAAATGGCTCTACAACAGCAGATTTTATTCTTGGCGATTTCCATGACGATGATGGTTGGACCACAAGTCGTTGAAGCGCAACAAAGACAACATCAAGGCCCAAGAAATGGTGGCTACGATAAACCACTGCCTCTTCCAGATGACGATCTTCCTTATCCGGGCGAGCCGAATCGCCCAGGGCAACCTCCTCAAACACAACCGGGCCCACGTCCTAAACCAGCGCCACGCCCACTTCCTCCGCGTCCTGCGCCAGAACGTCCACCAGCGACGACTCCAGTGCAGCCTCCGCAATATCCTGGTCAACCATATCCAGGTAATGGTGGTAACGGTGGATATAACTCAGAACAAAAAGTAATCTACATCCAACGTCGCGTGTTTAATGAACGCTTTAATTTGTTTGCTCTTGCGGGAGTAAATGAACGTTACGCAGGTTGCACAGTGACTTCCGTTGATGTGCAAGTGTTGGGATCTGATATTCGCACGCAAATGGGTTTCATCATCAATGGTCAAGTTGATCAATGGGTGAACTCTCCACAGCGTTTTGTCAGCTTCGTTCCTCGTTTCCCAGCAGTGATTGGAAATGGTGTTCGACTGATGGAAGTTGAAGTTCGTGGCATGTCAGACATCGCAACAATCGCAGTCAACATCAGTTGCCCAGGCAACGGTGGTCCCCAACAACCCGGTCAAGGTTTCCCGGTAAATTTGGGAATCAATCGTCGCATGATCGGTAACGATCGCCTGGATTTAGCTCCATACTTTAATTGGCAACAATATCGTGGCTATCGTTTGGTAGGCGTGCAATTTGATGCGAACTCATTGCAGAATGTTTCCTTCTTGGATTTTGCAATCAACGGAGTTTTCCAAACACAACGTGTACAAGTGGGTCCTTGGAATCAAAACTACACGATCAATCCACATAACGCGGTGATTGGTCAGGGCGCTGAAAGTTTGGTTTTCTACAGTCAGGGGCAGTTGGATATCCGCAATGTGACTTTGTGGCTTGAAAAATGTGATGGTCCGCAACCACCACCTCCACCAAGACCGCGCCCTCGCTAGTGGTTTTCAAAAAAATATGTTCTCTATCAAGGGGTTTTCCTAAAAAGGAAAGCCCCTTTTTTATGCCGCGCGAAAACATGGGGTGAGATAATTGGAATCCCCTTGTTTTGAAGCTCCAACTGCGTTCAACTATTTAGGCGCAAAGGAGCGATTTCTATGCAACACAATCAACCTGAGTTCGGCAAAGGCAAAGAAATTTCAACAACTTCGCTGGTTCCGCCAGTATTGTCTGATTACATGAACTACCGCGAATATTTGGCGGACTATTATCAGTACAAACGCAAAGCTACTAAGAGCTCTTTGCGCCAATATAACTACGCAGTTTTCTCGGCAGCAGCGAATATCAAATCACCAAATTATTTGAAAATGATCATCGAAGGAAAGCGCAACCTTTCTGAAGACATGATCGGTAAATTTGGTAAAGCGTTGGGCTTTAATAAAGAACAAACTGAAGAGTTCCGTTTGCTGGTGAATTTCACTCAGGCAACAGATCCTGCAGATCGTAATATCTTCCTGAAAAAAATGTCTGAGCACCGTGTGGGTGTGAAACTTAAAACAGGTGAGATCGATCGCAAGTCCTTCGAGAAAGTTCCGAACTGGGTTGCCTGGATCGTTTACGCGATGGTGGATCAAGAAGGTGTTTCATTCGACACAGCTTCTTTGAAAGCACTTCTTCGTGGCAAAGCTTCTGAAGATGAAATCGAAAACTCTTTGGCAGCCTTGATCGCGTCGGGTGAGCTTCGTCGTGACGAAAAAACGGGCGAGATCAAAAAAGCCCGCTCCCTGACTGAATCTCCTGAAGACATTCCCGTGGCATTGGTTCGTAAGCTTCAATCTCAATTGATGTACTTGGGCCTTGAATCCATTTATCAAGATCAACCAACGGACCGCGAGTTCGGAACGCTTACGATGTCTTTGACGAAGTCAGAGTTTGAAGAAATCAAATTCAAACTTCGTCAGATGAGAAAAGGTTTGAACAAAGACAACTCGATCGCTCGTATGAAAACAAAAGGCGAAAGAGTGTACCAATTGAACATTCAATTGTTCCCGGTAACAAATGCGGTTGAGGGTGTTGGCACTCACGCGCACTCTCCGATTGTTCAAAGCGCTTTGGATGTGCACTTGGCTGAATCTGTGATGGAAGCTGCGGCTCCTTCGGCAGAGGCTGTAGCGAAAGCTGAAGCAGTACTTGCGCAGGCTTCTGAGGCAGCGGTGGCAGCAACAGCAGCTGCAGCGACAGCGAAAGTTCAAACACCGGTAGCTCCGGTGGTTCCTGCAGCGCCTGCGGTACCTGTGGCAGCGAAAACGGAAGTGAACAAAGCACCTTCAAATGTAAGTTCATTGGCTTCGGCGGCAGCATCAGCGGCTGAACTTTTCCGCTAAATTTAAATCAAAATTTTGATTCGAACGGGGGGCTATTTGCCCCCCTTTTTTTGTCCCTTTTTGCGTGAGTTTGCCCAGTTTCCAAGCATGTCAGAAAATGCGAATCCATTTCGCGAAAATTTAAGAATCTTAAATTTCGAATCGAAAAATCACCATTTTTTCAGCAACTATGTGGATAAGTCTGTGGAAGACCCCTATAAATGGTGGATAACAGGACCTTTTACCAGGTGAATTGTCATGCTTACGTTAGCGTATTGTTAATCTCGTGTAACATAAAATGCTTAAAAACAGGGCGATGACGTGGTGAATTGGGTGTTGTTTTATAATTCTCTCGCAGACACTATGTCCGATCGTTTTGCGGGAATATTGGGTCTTTGAAAAGCTGAGAAGCGAATCGAAAATCTGTGCTACAATAAACGAGTTATGTTGATCACACATTGGGGGCGTACTGGCTTCGACGTGGGTGCTGAAACATAAGGAGCATACCGGGGCGGATGAGGACCTCGATAAAAACGTCCATTTTGTAATTGGCAACGATTACGCACTTGCAGCTTAATTAATCTGCACGATCAACCTTGAGGTGGTTCCGCTCTTGGATTGATCGTCATTTAGGGACCTCGGCGTGTTGGGTTTTCTCCAGCAGACTCGCTTAAAATTACTGGGGGAGAGGTCTTAGGGATTTTGTCTGTGGAAGCCCGAGGACCAATCTAAAACACTGACTAAGTATGTAGCGCCTTATCGCGGATCACTTGCGGACGGGGGTTCAATTCCCCCCGCCTCCACCATCTATTTTTCCGAGAAAATCTATTAAAGGATAGAAGAGCAGTTGGGTCAAATAGCAGTCCTATGTCTCATAATGAGAATATTTTTAAAACACCAATATTTTCATATATATAGAGACATAGTGGTTTAAATCAGGGCTTAATTAGATAAAATTAAAAGATGTTATTTGATTTATTTTGGTCCATTTTTGGCACCTTTATTACGTTTAATTTGAATAAATATTGGCACTATCCGATAATTTAGACATGGTGTTTCTTGATGAATATTTTATTTATCAATAAAATCAAATAATTAAGAAACAAGCATAATTGATAATTTATTGCATAAATATTGCAAGGTATCTTGCAATATTGGTGGCTTGGGGGTAACTCTGTCACCCAGAACTGCAAAGGACAAAATCATGAATTCGACTGCTAAAGAGATACAAGTATTAGAAAATTTTTTTGATACTAACTCTCCTAAGGTGAATCTCAAAATTCTTGCTGATTTTTTTGGTAAAAGTGATGCTGATATTGCTATTGCCTTAGATTTAGATCCTTCGGCTGTTAGCAGAAATCCATTGGCCACTCCTGATGGTAAAGTTAAGACTTGGTTGTCCATATTTAACTTAATAATTGAGATTATCTCTGAGGCTGACCCATCTCTTAGTGCTGAGCAAATAAAGTCAAAAATGCAAAAGTGGCTTGTCTTGCCACGCCCTGAGTTTGATTCTCAAACACCTCTTGAATACATGCTTAAAGGTAAGAGCCGAAAAGTTAAAATGTTTCTAGAGCAACAGTTAGGGTAGTTTGAAAAGTGTCTTATACGGATCCAAAAGATTTAATATTTAAATCCCCATCCGAAGTTAAGGCCTTTGCAAAGTGGTACCTAGGTACAAATATAACAGCTACTCCTGACGATGAGTTCTCGTCGGAGCAAGAAAAAGACGACTTTCTATACAGACGTTCATCGCGATTGGAAGTTGAAGTAGATAATCTCCGAGATATAAATATAAATAGTGCCTGTGATACTTCATATCAAGATCAGACAATATTTAGACTGTGTAAGGAGAGTCATCAACCTCTATCAACAGTAGGATCTGATCGAAAGTCATCCAGATTTAATTTCAAAGAGTCGGCGCTTTTCAAAAATAGACTCCTTTATTTGGGACAAGACAAAGAGTGTTGTTATGGAGAAATTTTTCATAACGACTATATGACTCAATGTTATCCCGAGTTTGAGCAACCCAGAGCAGATGAGTTGCCTCGAGCGAAGTATAAAATTGTAGAGTATCAAGTTAGTGTTCCAGATATTCTCGTGGTAACGAGTAGTTCGACTTTTAAAGCTTTGGGAATTCCACAAGGAGCTTTAAAAGACGAGTGGTTTGAGTTGAATCTTAACTATAATATTCCATCTTCGTCTCAAATACTTGGCGCAATTGCTCGGGCTCATGGATATAACGGGATTCTCTATTGCTCTGTACGAAATCAAACAAAAAATAATCTCGTCTTGTTTGAAGATAATGTTGGAGAGCTTGATCTTGTATGTAAGGAGATCTCAAGCGCTCCTTTCGACTTAGACGCTTACGAGAAACAATTGGGAATTCGAAAAAGTTAGGAATATCCCCTGTTAAAGAGATTCATAGGGTACTTTTGGGGTATCTAGGGCACTTTTCAAATGAGTCCATACTAATTTCAATGTCTTAGTGTACCTTTCAATTCCCGCCACCACACCATTTAAAAATATAAAACCACCCTTCTGGGTGGTTTTATATTTTTAAATGCATGAAGTCTTTCTTCTGGCAGACGTGCGTTCGCAAAAATGCCAGGATGGTATTTTTGCGGTGACAAAGTCAGCCGAAGCGCAAACAGACATATTTTTTGTAAAAATTTTAATCATTGATTTCGGAAAAGCTATTAGCATTGTGGTTAGATGTAACCTGGTTCTTCGATTGACCCACAAATAGCTCTATTATATGTGCTGGGATATGAATTTAAACAAATTTATGTCTGATTATGAACTAGTAATTCTAAGACGCGAAATACTTAGAATAGAGCGTGAACTGGAATCTCTGGATTTTGATGATGACGCTAATTCTGAAATCATAGCCGAATATATCCGTGCACTCAGAGAAATCTCAGTGACGGAAAATAGACGGCTTAAAAACGCGGTATATTTAAAGCTCATTAAATAGACTAAGCTGCTCTCTTTTTTGTCGCTTTTCTCGACGCTTTTTTCGCAAGTTCGGCGGCCTTTTCTCTCAACGCAATTTCATCTTCTTGGCTTGCGCGAAGCAAATTGAGATCTGTTAGAAAGTTAATTATATCATTGTATGACTCAATTTTTGCTTTTGGGTATCCGTAGCATTCAGCAACAGCTTGATCTAGTTGTTTATGAAGTTGTTTTAAAGGAATGTGCGCACCATCGTTCATCTGGTTGTATAAAGTTGTGAGGCCAATGTCCATTTTTTTGCAAAACTTCGATCTGTAGGCCTCAATCTTCTTCATTATAGTTCCGACTTCAGAGGAAATTTTTTCCGGAAACGGAAATGTTTCAAATACCGTTGTGTTCGTGTATCGCGCATCACCTTTTAAGCTAGAGCACTGGTAGTTAAACCATTGTGTATGAAATTTCGACTGTAATACTCCCATCTGGCCAAATGAATCAAAAGCTATCGCTACAGTTGAGTCGGCGGGAAGAATATTTTTATTGTTTACAAAGACAAATATTGGGTACTTTCCAACTCTTGATACAGTCACAAATTTCTTGAGATGTGAAATTTGCTGTCGTAGTCCCATTTGTGGCCTTCCGAATCGCCACCAGTTCATACGATAATTTTTGGCATCGTTCGTAGAACCTCTGATTTTTTTGCGTACAGGCTTTACCTTCTCAGTAATAATCTTCATCGGACCTTTAAATTCCATTGCTTTTTCCAATGGCCAATCTTGGAAATCGATAATCCATCGTGAGGCACTTTGGTCAGCATTGTGAACTAGGTCTTCACCAGTTAAGAACTCTTTTATTACGGCTCTGTTTTTTGGACTTTCTTTCAAAAGCTCAGATCTAGTATGTGAGTCAATAATAAACCCCTTGCCATTCGGAACGGGGCCAACATAGGCTGTGCCTCCATTTGCTTTAAGTTTTCTGGATTCCGACTGGATCGCAAAATTTTTAAGTCGTGACGAGATCTCCATGACCTCCTTATTATCTAAATACTTTTTTCCAACGAAACCAGACTTATGCACAAAGTTTACAATACTTACGTGAACTTTAGCCTCACCCGACCACTTTTTATTGGAAATTGCATTGAAAATGGTTCCCCCAGAAGACACTATTTTCTCTAAACTCGCTAATCGAGAATTAGTCTGTGAAATCGATTTCGTACATACCAATCCAATGCGCACTCCTGGCTTTACATCTTCCAGAACTTTTTCGAACCAGTATGTACAGTAATCTGACATTTTGCTGTGGTCTGGGAATCTTTCACCTAACCACTTGAAGTATCTGTCACCGCGAGCTTTTCTTATTTGCTTGCAGCCAAGATATGGCGGATTTCCGACAACGACGTCGACATCATCCCATTTAACCTCTAAAGCGTCTGCGCAAATGATATGTTTTAATTCTTCTAATGGTAAATCAGGCTCAGTAAGTTTGAGATCACTTTTAACCATTTTTTTTGTAATCCATAGTGAGACTCTGGTTAGCAATGACGGGAATGCATTCACTTCGATCCCATATAGATTTGTGAGCGGAAACCATCCAAGCTCTGCTTGTACTTCATTGTATGTCATCCCGGTAGCGGCTTTATACTTAATGAAGATACCTTCTTCGATCTTTTTTAATTCTCTATATGCGACGATAAGAAAATTGCCGGATCCGCATGCTGGATCTAGCACGCGATAAGACTTTAGTTTTTGATGCGCTTCTTGCAGATCTTTAGGTGACTTGCAGTTCTCCAGAATTTCGTTCCAAGGTTCAACAACACAAGGATAGATAACTTTTTTGATATCTATTTCTGAAGTGAAATGCATGCCATCTGCATGTCTCGATTTTTTGGACTGTGATGATTCAAAAAGAGCTCCAAATATTTCTGGGCGCACAGTTTTCCAATCATATTGGCATGCTTCCCATAAGCACTCGACTTCGGTGTCAGTCAGTACAATTTCGGGTTTAATTCTAAATAGAGGTCCATTGAAATACCTAACATGCTCGAATTTTCCGCGCTTCCTATCGGAGTCTCTTTCGTCCATCATTTTAAAAAGAGTGCTCAGGATATTGGCGGAGTTATCTTCGCCATCGCGGATTCTTCTGACTGAGTTTGAGAACATTTCAACAGGCAAATATCCAATATCTTCAGAAAAAAGGCAGAACAGACATTGCAAGACGAAAATATCTACCTCTTCCTTTCTTCCTTTTAAGCGATTTTTTAAATCTTGGTATAGTTTTCCCATGATCTTTGCTGCCTGACGTGTAACGGCCTCTTGCTCAGGAGCAAAAGCAGGGTTCAGCTTCATCAAAAAATTGAATGACTCTGCTTTTGATTCTAGTTCACCAATCTTGATGTAGTGTTTAGATCTGTCTCTGGTGTCAAAGATGATAAAGTCGACAAAGTTACATAGAACGATGAATGGGGCATGACGGCCCTTGCCATCCCAATACTTCAAAGCTTGCGGTAGTTGCTTTTCCAGAGAAGATTTGTCCTTAACAAGTTTTTTACTCTTCATTTCAAAGACGACGGAATCTTTTAAAAAAGCATCAGCAAAGCCTTTGCCTGTATTTACCTCAAATGGAATTGCATTTGGATCGTCGAAGGTTAGCCCAAAGCAGGAAAAAAAATCGGCCAGAAAGATCTGAGATCCTTGTCTCTCGTTTCCAGAGAAGTTTTGCCATTTCGAGTAAAATTTGGATAGATTCATTTGAATAGTTGCGTATGATGATTTCATATCAACTAAGATCGGTTTGTTTGCTTGGTGGTTGAGGAGTTAAATTCAAATTAGGTCGTTAGTAGTAGCAATTATTGTTTATTTATAACTAAAGTCTAGTTTGTTTTTATTTTTTGAGGGTTCAGCATCCGCACCAACTGCCTTGTTTTGACTCCTGGCGCTGTTGAATTGAACGTGTGGGGAATCTAAGCCTGCCGTTGTGAACTTAAAATTAATTGTCCATTCAAAACTGATGAGATTGTACTAATCAATTTAAGAATAGATGAGAACCGATCAACTTTATTCCAGCGCTTCTTTGATCGCGGGGTCCGAGTGATGTGAGAGTTCCCGTGACTCCGACTTTTCTGCCATCGCCCTCGGTATCGTGAAAATCGCGGAACCTCATCAGGCTCCGCGATCTTATGCTTGCTCCTTAGTACCCAATCTGATCAACCGAGAACGCGTTAATAAAGGCGTTGTTCACTCTTCCCTGGAAGTCGATGTTGAGAGTCGGAGTTGTGGTGATGACGTGCACGTAGCGACGGATCACTGTGTTTTTTCCCCCGAGCGCAATTGCATCGAATTTTGGAAGCACCGGTACCGTGATGGTGGAAGAACCATTCGGGAAGCTCATTGAAACATCAAACACTCGCGAACCCTTTGCGCTGAAGGCAGTTGAGTTTTCGGCAAAGAACAGACCGACGCGATAGACTGCGGCGACCACCGGCAATTTATAGCCGAAATTCCAGCCATAGCGTGAGTCGGTATAGAGTGCTGGCAGTGACGTGCCTTCTGTACTCACGTTTCCGTAGTCATACGCCGCGCCACCAACGAAGTACTTGTCAGGCGTGAAGTTAGACGTATTGATTTTATCCAGTTGGCCTGAATTGATTGCGTAGGCTGGCGCACCGTCGACTTTCTTTGTGGCTAAGCGATCAGGGATTCCGAATTGTTTAAGGATGCGAGCGCGTGAAAGAGCCCACGGAATAGTTCGCGAGAAGCCGTGGCCTTGTCCTTCGTAAAGCACAACCTCAGCATCACGCTTTCTATTCCAAAGAGTGTTTGCGAGGCTTGTCGAGTGAATCGGGTCGACCTGAGTGTCGTGGGTGCCGTGAATGATATAGAAGGCTGCCGAATTCTCATCGACGTGATTCTTTATCGACGCGTCTTTGAAAATCGGCATAGTTTTGTCGTTGCGCGGCTGGCCGATCCAATCCACAGCGCAATCGGTTCCAGTGGTTTGTGTCAGGGTGAAATCGGTGCGACCAAACCAATCCACTACGAGTTGAACTCGTCCCGAGTATTTATCAACATTACCTTTTCTGTCCTCTGAGGCTTCAACACCTAAGACGGCAGCGAGGTAGGAACCGGCGGACTCGCCATGAGTGACGATCTTGTTCGGATCGACCTGAAAGCGCGCCGAATTCTTGCGAATGAATCGCAATGCCTGTTTAACGTCGGTGACCCCCGCCGGGTACTTCGCAACTGGCGTTAATCGGTAGCCGATACTGAAAACTGTGAACCCTTCATCAGCAAGGCCCTTCACAACGCCATTGATGCTGGCCTTGCTGCCGCTGTTGTAGCAACCACCGTGAAAGAAAAGCAGCGCTGGGCGCAGAGCCGTCCCAGGATTAGAGGGACGATAGACGTCCATCTTAAGGCTCGTCCCATTAATATAGTCGTATTCGACATCTGTCTCGGCGACGTAGGCCTGCGCCGCCACGGATGTCACTAGCACGCCCATCAACAGGAGCAAATTCTTCATCATACTGACCCCCAAATATAATCTGTGTGCCGATGTCTCACTTCGAATCGAATCTCAGTCACTCGACTTGGGTAGACAGTGCAAACAACTCGCCACAAATGCAGGGCGCAGGTTTGAGCTCAGAGCCAGCTTGTGGGGGGAGACTGCAGAACATTTGATCGGGTCGTGGGTTCGCCACGCGGTAAGCATCGGTTTCGAATTCGAATTATGGAATTTTGTCTGTAATCTAATAATTCGTTCAACTTCTCACCACGCCCACATGAAGTACTGATGGAGTCGCTTGAAGGATAATGACCTCATATTTTTTAACGAATACTCCCCCCGTTAGTTAAGTTACTTGCTTCGACCGGTAGCGTCCGATAAAACCCACGCGAGGCCCTATGAAGAATTTCGAAATAAGAACCATCGATCTAACATCTCTATCAGAATTGGAAGAGCTATTAAGTGTTTCCCTAGGATATCCAACAAGCATGGCCGATGAGATCAGCTACTTCGAGGAAGAATCCCCCAAGGGTTGGTTTTATGCTGTCGACAAAAATGAAAAAAAATTAGGCTTCATCAGATGTTTTAAGCAAGGTGACGACTGGAGCCTCGGGGAACTATTTGTCGAAGCTGGAAGCCAAGATAGAAAACTCATTGCCGAAGAACTCGTAAAGACTTTTTTGACGAGCAATTCATTTTCATCCAAACACAGATTAAGATTCGATGTTGGATGCGACGATAACGATGTAAATGATATCTTTAAACAGTCGGCGTTCAATATTAAGTCTCAAACCTTTCATCATTTTGAACTTACAATACCTCGATGTTTAGGCGTTAAAAATGTGGAAGAAGCTCATAGAATGGCGCCAGCCGATGAGGTAGCAAAAACTATGAGCAATCTGCACGCTGTTTCTGCAAATGAAGCTCAAGAATGGATTGAAAGCGGATCCCTAAGGATTGAGATGGCTAGCGGGCAAGTAGCTGCCGTCGCCAAAGTGGATATTTATCCGCAATCGGCAAAGATAGATCGTCTCGCAACACACGAAAAGTTTTTGAGGCAAGGGCACGCAAGAAAATTAATGGCAAAAATTTCTATGGAACTATCAGCATGCAACATTCCAACACTTTTTTTAAAAGTAGAGGATGTCCGAGGGCCAGCTATCGCGTTCTACAGAAATTTCGGCTTTGAAGAGATTCTTGAGAAGAAGCAAACTTGGCATTCGATTCATTTTTGATCGAATCATATTTGTCTTTCACGAATAAAAAAAGCCACCTAATAGGTGGCTTTTCACTTTCGCTATGTTTCTAAAATCTAAAAAACTGCGTACACGTTCAAGTTATAGCTTAAATTCTCATACGAAAACGCTCGCGAATCCGCACTCAAAACCGATCCGCTGCCGTTTTCCAAATTCGTATCGCTGATCAACGCTGGGTTGATGTAGAAAGCGCCGTAATACATATTCAAACCAACTTCATGTGAACCAATATTCCCCATATCTGGTTCCCAGTTGCCACGCTGAGCTTGGCTGGATTTACCCGCGAATGTGTAGGCGTAATACGGATTGATGTGATCGTTCATCGTGTAAATGAAAATCGGTGCAGCTTTCACTTGATAGTATTCAGCATCAGCACCAACTGCTTTGTTTGGATTATTCCCGCTGTTGAACAAAACACGTGAAGACAGCAATCCTGCCATCGTGAACTTAGGACTCATCGTCCATTCAAAGTAATTATCAAAACGCACGCGGCCCATTTCGTGGTTTTCCTGAGATACTGCATCCGTCGGAGCGTAGTATCTTAAATCCATTAAAGCTGCGCTTGAGCCCATCCAACCTGTTGGTTTCAAAGCCGCGCGTAGAACTGTTTCAGCCATTGCTGTTGCAGAGTCGCGGTGAAGGATCGCGTCGCGACCAGCTAGTTTTTCGCGGCTGGATGTGATTTGGAATTGTTGGCGCAGTTCTAGCTCCCACAATTTTGAAGGCGCGTAACGGGCACCAACGAAGTTGTAAGAGATGATTGGACCCGCATCAGTACCGCGGTGGTCAGCTTCGTATGTGAAGTTTTCTGAACCCAAAGTGAAGTGCCATGGGTTTTCTTGTTTCGGAGCTGTCGTAGAGATGCTTGCTTCGGCAGCAGGAGCCGTTGAAGACTGTCCTGGATTTGCGACCTTAAGTGTTGATGTCGTGGCGTCTTGAGCAAAAGCTTGTGCGCAAAGCAAAGTCGCGATCGTGATAAGTACTGTCTTCATTCTTCCCCCCGGAAATGTAGATGAGGAGATAATTTCAAGAAGTACTTCACCCGTCAAAGTAAATAAGCGAGCTTTTATAACAATTGTGAAAGTGACGCGGGGATTCTATTGCAGGATCAGAAGACGACGAGGTGGGATGAAGCAAGTACGCTCACTTCAAGTGAAAACACCCAAACTTTTTATCTTAACCGCATTAACAATGATGGCATTTGCGGCCAATTCTCTCCTCTGTCGGCTTGCCCTGATCGATTCCCAAAACAACCCGATCAGCTTTACGCTGGTCAGACTTTTTGCGGGAGCACTGGTTCTTGTTTTCTTTCTATTCAAATTTCGAAGCGCCGAATCGACATCGCCTAAAGGACTGCAAGGCCTCGCGCCAGTATTTCTGTTTTCTTATGCTCTGTTTTTTTCCTTGGCCTACGTGCAAATCAGCGCCGGCACTGGAGCGCTGATTCTGTTCGGCAGTGTTCAACTGACGATGATCGCAGCATCCCTATTTAAAAAACAACGCATGACTTTATGGCAGTGGAGTGGAGTCGCGCTTGCGATGTTGGGTTTGATATACTTGTTACTGCCGGGAATACATATGCCACCACTTCATGCCGCGGCCTTTATGGCGATCGCTGGAATTTCGTGGGGATTTTATTCGGTCATAGGGCAAAAGAATAAAAATCCAATTTATGCAACGGCCAAAAACTTTGTGATGACGACTCCGCTGGTGATTCTGCTGGCGATTTTATTTCCGATAAACTTAACACCGCATGGATGGATGTTTGCGATTCTTTCGGGAGCGATCACTTCTGGGTTCGGATATGTTCTGTGGTATTTGGTATTGAAAGATTTGGTGACAAGTACCGCAGCCATCGTGCAGTTAAGCGTTCCCGCCATAACCGCATTCGGGGGAGTAATATTTCTGGGAGAGAGCCTGCATCAGAGGCTGGTAATTTCCAGCCTCCTGATTTTTTGCGGAATTATTCTGAAGGTAAAGGCAGGCAGTCGGAAGAATATCTGAAGCCACGATGCATTCTACCATTTCGGGTTCGGTTTGCCTTCGCCAGTTTTGATCAGACTCTTAAGGCTTTTTTTGATGAAGTATCCCCAGCCATCAAAGCAAGCCTCATAGCACTCAACATCCGGAGTTAGTCCCACATGTGTAAAGCGCAGTTGAGTTTTGTCACCCTTCTTGCTGATTTCGAAAATAACTTCGGTTCCGTTCCACTCGTCCTTTTGTTTTAGAAAACTTAAATTGCTTTCTAAAACTTTCCAGACGATTTTTTTATTTGGTGTGAACTCAACCACCTTTTGAGAGCTCGTATGAATATCTTTGTATTTGTAGTTAAACTTGCCACCTAATTTGTTCGAAGTGCCCTTTAAATCTTCCGACCACCAACCACGAACGTTGGCGATGGCGTCGAAGACTTTTTTCGGAGACTCATCAAAAGTCATGGTTATCGTAAGATTTTTCTTTGCGCTCATAAAACCTCCGTCATTCTTTTTGTAACGGTCTCCCAGCCTCTGCGGTGGGCTTTTTGTTCATCAAGGCTATTCAGTCCTTCATGGACGATTTCAAGATAAGAACTGCCATCCTCTTTGCCATTGATTGCCAGCACGACATGGCTGTCCTTCAGCGGACCGCCGTTACCAATAAGCCAGGATAGTTTTATCTTTTTGCCGGGAATAATTTCCAGGAACTCACCCTTGATTTCGCCAGTCGCTGTCGGAAGTTGGAACTTGCCGCCAACTTTGAAATCGACAGATCCGCGCGAGACATCACCCATTAAGCCAAAAAAGCTTTGCGGATTTTTACAAGCTTCGAAAATTCTTTGTTCTGAAACTGGAAAGCTGCGAAGCATGCGCAGCTGACCGTTCTCGATTTGACTGATGAAATCGGCAAGTCCACCGAACCAACCAGTTTGATGAGCGTCTTTCGTCGCTTGGTCCTTAAATCCTGTATGACTTAGTGTCAGGCGGGTGTGAGGGCCATCTTCAAAGAGTTCAATTACAACTTGTGTGTCGGGTTTTTGATCGGGACCGAAAGTTTGGCACCAGCTAAAAACGATTTTCTTATTAGGAATGATTTCCAGGAATTCGCCAAAGTTGACCAGAGTCTTATTTCTGAAATCGATTTGATATTTTCCACCCACGCGGAAATCAATCTGCATCGAGCCGGAGTCTGCTCCGCAGTTCATAAAAAGGAGTCCGCCTTTCAGCGCATCAAAGACGTCAGTTGCGGATCGGCGAATTAATTTTTCGGCCTTCACTTCATAAGTCATTTTACTTGCTCCTTTTGGGTGATTTATTTTTAGATTCCAAATTTGCGGCGAACGCATCCAATTGATCGTTCCAGAACTGCGTATAGAATTGGATGCACTCTTCAGCGACCTTTAAGGCTTGGGGATTGATAGTGCATTCGTGAATGCGCCCAAGCTTTTTACGATTTAAGAGCTTTGCGCTTTCCAAAATTTTGATGTGTTTTGAAATTGCCTGAAGGGACATTTTAAAAGGGTCACTCAATTCACCAATGGTGTGAGTGCCCTCGTTCAACATTTTCAAGATCTGTCGACGAGTAGGGTCCGAGAGTGCATAAAACAAATTATCTAAGTCTGATGAAAGAATGTTAACCATATGGTTGAATATTAAAGGAGTTCTTTTAAATAGTCAACCATATGGTTTAGTATCTTATAAGTGCCTGTTTTAACTGATATATTTTGGTATCAAATTAGCCTTGTTCGAAAGCTTTCTGCAAAGTTTTAAGATCCAGCTTCTTCATTTTCCACATGGCATGCATGACGGCTTCTTTTTTCTTTTTATTCTTACTTGTGTTCCATTTATCAAAATCAGCCGGAGTCACTTGCCAGCGAACGCCGTACTTATCGACAACCCATCCGCACTCAACTTCGCGCCCGCCACCGGAGGAAAGTTTTTTCCAGTAAGTGTTGATCTCGCGCTGAGTTTTGCAAGGTATGACAAAAGATATAGATTCGTTGAACGGCATCTTGGTATATCCATTTAACAACATAATTTTTTGTCCCAGAATAGTCAGATGCATCGTTAGCACTGAGCCTTCTTTGACTCCCATGGGATTACTGCCCCAGTATGCGGTCTTTCCGATTTTTGTTCCCTTGAAAACAGATTTATAGAACTTGGCCATCTCGGTAGCTTTGTCATCGGACCAGATGCAGGCGTATACTTTTAGCATGATGATTTTCTCCTGTTTTGTAAGTGTACGTTGCGGGACAATCATGTGCTAGTATCAGACTATATTTGATGGCATCCAGCAGCTGGAATTGGAGAGACGATGAAAAATTGTATCTTGGTCTTGTCGGTATTGATTCTCGCATCTTGTGCGCACCCTACGAAAGTTCCTGAAAATTGTGATAAAGGTAAAGCGCAGGCTGTTCAAAGCGGAACTTTAAAAGTTAACGGCACTGACATCTATTATGAGATGTATGGTGAGGGAGAGCCACTTGTTTTGCTTCACGGTGGCGGCTCTGATATTCATGTGAGTTTTGGCAGAGGCATTTCAACATTAGCCAAACACTATCGTGTCATCGCATTCGATGAACAAGGTCACGGAAAATCCCCGGCTTCTTCACGAGCATTTGGATTTGAAAACACCGCACGTGATATCGCAGAAGCCTTAAAGCAGTTAAATATTCAAAAAGCTAAATTCATCGGATTCAGCAATGGCGCTACGACGGGAATGTACATTGGCATTCTTTACCCAGATCTTATGAGTAAAATGGTTTTGGGATCGGGACTATACAGTCGTAAAGGCGCTCCTCCGCAATTCTGGGAGATGATGAATAAAGCGACTCTGGCATCGATGCCAAAAGAATTGCAGGACGCTTACGTGAAAACATCTCCGCGCCCGCAAGATCTGTTTAAGATGTTTGAGTACGATTCCACTCGCATGCAGAAATTCAAAGATATTCCCGAGAAATCAATTCGCTCTGTTAAAATCCCGGTGTTGATCATGCAAACGGATCAAGACGTCGCTACTTTGGAGCATGGAGTTCACGTAACAAGACTGCTTCCGCAAGGACGTTTTGCAGTTTTGCCAGGACCACATGACAATTTTATCGGTGATGTTTCACAAAACTCGCCAGCAATGGCTCAGGCAAGTCTTAATATCATGTTAGAATTCTTGAAATAATAAATATGGAGCGGTGACAGTATGGCCGAAGATAGCAAGTTGAATGCAATTGAAGTGGTGAAACAGTTCTATATCGCTTTGAATGGAAATAATATTCCGGCCGCTCTTAGTTTACTAGATCCCCAAATTGTTCGGGTTGAGTTCGAAGGAACTCCCATGGGTGGGACTTATCGGGGTTTGGATGAGATGCGCGATCATTTTTCTAAGGGGCGTTCGACGTGGGCTGAAGGCAGCTGCACCCCCGAGAAAGTTACGGCGGTCGGAAATGCGTTTGTGGTGGATGTGCATGTTAAAGTCCGATTAAAAGACAAGACGGATTGGATCGACGGTCATGTGGCGGATGCCTTTGCATTCCGCAATGGAAAAATCACCGAGTTTCGCTCCTTTGAAAAGTCCGAAGATGCAATGAAGTGGGCTAGCCATGCTTGATGCAAGTCCGTATTTTCGCGTGCAAAGTTTGGAAATGCTTCGTGCGGCAATGGCCGCTCGTGAATCAGAAGTTGTCGGTGCCATCCGAGCAATCATGACTGCTGTTGATAATGCCAGTGCCGTTCCCAAAGAAGAGATCGCAAAGTTAAATCCTTCTGTAACAGAAGTTCCACGCAGGCCCGTTCCGAAGGAAAAGATCGCAGACATAATTAGAGCCGAGATGGACGTGCGTCGTCAGGCGAAAGCAGAATACGAACGACTTGGTCACACTGAGGAAGCGGAGAAGTTTCGCCTCAGTCTGATAACCCTCGACGAGTTGTTGAAGTTTGTCATTTAATTGGGATATTCTTAACCTATGACAGATATTTTGTATGTGGTTCTTCTTATTGCCGGGGCCCTGCTAATATACTTCCGCCCACTGGCGAAAACTTTGCGAATTCCCATTTATTGGGAAATTGGTGCAGGCTCGCTCGCTATAGTCGCTTTTGCCATTCACATGATGGTGACTTACGTCATCCAAGCTGAAATTGAGGAAAGCCTTGCGAAACAACCATGCGGCTCTTCCAGTCCCCAGGGACAATGCTATAATTTGGATCGTTCTGTCTGCGAATCCGCTTGGAATAGCGTGGATCAAGGTTGCAAGGATGAAGCAGCTCCCGTTTTAAAAGAGCGCCCGGGCGCTTTGATTGGTCCAATCGTAAATCGCTGTAAAGCTCGCCGCATGGATAAAGTTTTACGCTTTAATCGCATCAAAGCCGACACGGCGTTGTGCCGTGCTTATTTTGAATATATTGATAGTCCACATTAGAATCGGAATTAATCGTTTAATCCCAAGCCCTTCATGATTTTGGGGATGCAGTTTTCAACTCGAGCGATGCGAGTCGCTTCTTGTTTGGCAGAGGCAATATGCATTGTATAGAGTCTTTGGCGACCTGGAGTTAGCTTTTCGAAAGCTGCCTTCAGTTTTTTGTTCTTATTTAACTGAGCTTGAAGCTCTGCAGGCATCGTCAAAGATTTCGGAGCAGACTTAGGAGCCTTCGCACCAGATTCATTGGCTTTCATTGATTCCTTGATCAGTGCTTTCATCGCAGACTTAACTTTGATCACATCACTTTGCGATTTGAACTCGAGTCTTCTGACCACTTGGGAGTTGTCACCAGGAGCTTTCAAAAGCTTTTTTGGATCTTTCAAAAGTACGCCATTAAAGAACATCAAAGCGCACATGTTTTTGAAAGTCTGAATCATGATCAGATTTTTGCCGTTATTTGTGTAACAAGGAAAACGCCATTTGAAATCTTCATCGAGGCCACATTCCAAGCAGACTTCTCTCATCAGTTTTGCTTCATTTGGCCATACTTTCTCTGACTTAATGAATGCATCCACTTTTGGATTCTTTTTGCTCATGAGTGGCTCCTATTATTACCAGATCAAACCGATATTCGCGTACCAAGTGTGCAGATTGTTTTTGGAATCTTCTGTGTCTTGATAAATGTCGCGGTAAGAAACTCCATAAGTCAGAGTTCTATTTGAAAACTCATTTGCGAAGCGAACGCCCGCTAGGAAGCCGCCACCAGTTTTCAAGTCCAAACCATCGTGATTGGTTGCCATCAGCACCAGACCATCTGTGATGATCGATGTTTTAAATTTTCCAGTGTTAACAACATTCCATCGGGCACCGAATTGCACTTGCGGGATATAGATCGCTTTAACTTCAGCACCAGTCGGCGTCGGCTCGACAAAAGGCGTTTGTTCATAGTTAATCAAACCTGCCAAAGTCACCAAAGGAACTGCTTCGTATTCCATGCCCAAAGTGTATTTCGCAAGATATTGAGATTCGCCTTCGATTTCGCCAACGGATTCTTTAGGGTGGATGTCCATTTTCTCAACGGCAGCCCCGATGATTAGTTCTGCTTTTTCACTCATGTGATATGCAAGCTCAAGTTCGATTCCGTAATCAAGATCAGAATCCAACGAGATATCTGAAGTGCCATCGTTCAACTTGCCATCCAAAGTGAACTTTGAAAGAGCCAATGAAGTTTTGAAACCCCATTTTGAATGATGTGCTTGAGCCGGCTCAGCTTTTGCTTCTTCTTTTTGCGCAGCCGGTTCTTCTTTCTTAGCTTCTTCTGGATGGTTGTAAGGAGTTTCTTCAGCCGCCGCTACTGTTGCTGCCGGAGTCGGGGAAGGAAGAGGTGCTACTTCAGATTTGGGAGCAATTGCCGCCGCCGCCACTGCAGGAGCGGGTGCTGGTGCTTCCTTTTCTTCTTCAGCTGTTGGTTTTTCCTGTGCCGCCTGGATGCCAGCAACAGTTTCCATGCGATTCAGTTTTGTGTAGTTCTTAATTAAAACTTCATCAGCTTCAGCATTGGAAATCGTTGGAGCTTTTTTAATAGCCAGCTCTTGCCCTTGTTTCAAAGTGTAAGGTTCTTTCAAAGAGTTCCACTCGGCAATAGCTTTCCATTGTTTTTCATTTCCATAAAGGTCACGGCTTACCATGTACAAGTGCGGAGCGCGCCCCGTAACGGTGTAAACTGTTAGATCACCAGTTGTGCGAATCTCACGTTTATAACTAGAAGGAGTTTTGGAAGCAGTTTTCTTAGTTGTCGCAGCTACAGGTTTCACTGCAGATGCCTCGGGATGTTCCGCCGCCTTGTGCTCGACTTGCGCTGTTTTCTTTGGTGCAGGGGCTGCAACATCAGCCTTCAGTTTTACTTTGAAATCGTCAGCAGGGGAGCCATGATTTTCAACGGCGAAAGCGCTAGTGGTTGATAGAGAGAGAAGGAGCGTCAACGTACTAAGATATATAGTGTTTTTCATGATTCCATTTTTACGAATTATCTCGAGAAAGTGGAGAGTAAACACTATATAGCTTAAGATCTGGGCCTAGGCTGAGGTAGGGCTCGGGCGCAAATTATATTTACCCCAAACAATCAGAAACGTCGCTAACACAAAATGGAATATGATCGGGATCGTTCCGCCAAACCATCTTTCCTCTGGATACAAGGACATACGCAAGACATAGCGAAAGATCATCGCGCCGAAATAGAAATAACCAAAATTTCGTAAGAACGAGCCAAGTTTATGGTGAGGCTTTGAAAAACGACCTACTCCACGAGAGATATCTGAAGCGATCTTGGTAAAGAAAACGATGATCAAGATTTGAGTGGGAAGCAGGTACTGATAGGGCATGAGGCCCGAATACCATTCCTTCATGGGTGGTAAAAATGTGGGAGCATACAAAACAACTATAAGTTGTCCAAGTACACGACAAACAAATAATGCCAATAACACCCATAATACTTTTGCCGCTCTTGTGGAACTCATAGTGAGTTCATTATCGAAGGCTTTAGCGCCATTAGTAAACGACAAAGTGCTGTAATACTACAATAAGTCGTGCTGTAGATTTCACTGATCCCTTCGTAAAGATATCTTTAATTATCTATAAAAATATAAACAAAAAGAAATTCAATCACGAGGAGTCGATCATGTCAGAACCGCGCAGTGAAAGTGAAAATCCCGTCATTCCATCGCCAAAACCGAAAACTGCGATGCGCCCTCGATCGAATCGCGATTGGTGGCCCAATCAATTAGATCTTTCTGTTTTAAACAAAAATTCTCCACAAATGAATCCGATGGATGATTCTTTCAGCTATAAAGAGGAATTCAAAAAATTAGATGTTGAAGCATTGAAGCAAGATATTTTCAAATTGA
Organism: Bdellovibrio sp. KM01; assembly: GCF_013752535.1. NCBI lineage: Bacteria > Pseudomonadati > Bdellovibrionota > Bdellovibrionia > Bdellovibrionales > Pseudobdellovibrionaceae > Bdellovibrio > Bdellovibrio sp. KM01. Next base: position 3,718,226 of record NZ_CP058348.1, on the reverse strand, counting down.
TGACGAGCTCTCAGGATTGGTGGCCTGCGGACTTTGGTCATTATGGTCCTTTGTTCATTCGTATGAGCTGGCATGCAGCTGGAACATATCGAATTGAAGATGGTCGTGGCGGCGGTGGTGACGGTGCTCAGCGATTTGCGCCACTGAACAGCTGGCCTGACAATGCGAACCTAGATAAAGCCCGTCGTCTGCTTTGGCCCATTAAAAAGAAATACGGTCGTAAAGTTTCCTGGGCCGATCTTTTGGTATTTGCCGGTAACTGTGCTTTGGAATCCATGGGCTTTAAAACTTTTGGTTTTGCCTTTGGTCGCGAAGATGTGTGGGAACCAGAGGAGGTCTTCTGGGGGCCAGAGGATACGTGGTTAGGGGATGAACGCTACAGCGGAGATCGGCAATTGGCTGGCGCACTAGGGGCCGTACAAATGGGTTTGATCTATGTGAATCCCGAAGGTCCGAATGGTAAACCAGATCCAAAATCATCAGCGCGAGACATTCGTGAAACCTTCGCACGTATGGCGATGAACGATGAAGAAACCGTTGCACTGATTGCCGGAGGGCACACGTTTGGAAAAACTCACGGAGCAGCGAGAGCGGACGAACATGTCGGTAAAGAACCGGAAGGTTGTCCGATGCATGCCTTGGGACTTGGCTGGAAGAATTCATTTAGATCAGGAAAAGGTGGGGATGCCATTACGAGTGGCCTAGAAGGTACTTGGACAAGTCAGCCGACGCAGTGGAGTCACGGATTTTTTGAAAACTTACATAAATTTGATTGGGAGCTTGCGAAGAGTCCAGCCGGCGCGCACCAGTGGAGACCAAAGGATTCTGCCGGTAAAGATCTGGTTCCAGATGCTCACGATTCTTCCAAGCGCCATCAACCAACGATGCTGACTACTGATTTGGCTCTGCTGGCAGACCCCGTTTACGCGAAGATTTCAAAACGCTATCTGGAAAACCCCAAAGAGTTTGCCGATGCCTTTGCCAAGGCTTGGTACAAACTTTTACATCGCGATATGGGGCCGATTACAAGATACTGGGGGCCTTGGGTGCCACCTGCACAGTTGTGGCAAGATCCTGTTCCTGCGGCGGACTTTAAATTTATTGATGAAAAAGACATCAAAGCGCTAAAAGAAAAAATCCTGGCTTCGGGTCTTAGCAACTCCCGTTTAATCGCGACCGCTTGGTCTGCAGCATCTTCATTCCGTGGTACTGATATGCGCGGCGGAGCAAACGGTGCACGCATTCGTCTGTCACCTCAGAAAAACTGGGAGGTAAATGAACCGGCAGAGTTAGGCAAAGCTTTGCAGGTGCTTGAAAAAGTTCAGACGGAATTTAACAAATCCCTGAGCGGTGGTAAGCAAGTGTCCTTAGCTGACGTTATCGTTTTAGGTGGATGCGCTGCAATCGAAAATGCGGCTAAGAAAGCCGGGCACGATGTAACTGTGCCGTTTTCTCCGGGGCGCACAGATGCCTCTCAGGAACAGACAGATGTACATTCATTCGCGGTGTTGGAGCCAAGAGCAGACGGATTCCGCAACTACATCCACACAAAAATCAAACTTTCGCCTGAAACACTGTTATTGGATCGGGCGAACCTGCTAAATCTGACGGCACCAGAGATGACGGTGCTGGTTGGCGGTTTACGAGTATTAGATGTAAATCATGAATACTCTAAGCATGGTGTCCTGACCGACAGACCCGGAACCTTAACGAATGACTTTTTCACAAATCTTTTGGATATGGAAACTGAATGGGATGTTTCCTCCCAACAAGGGTTGTATGAAGGAAAATCAAAAAAGAATGGAAATATAAAATGGACTGCCACAGCTGCGGATTTAGTCTTTGGACATCACTCGCAGCTACGAGCCTACGCTGAAGTCTATGCATGCGATGATGGAAAAGACAAATTTGTACGTGATTTTGTCAAAGCATGGGATAAAGTGATGAATCTGGATCGCTATGATTTAAGGAACTAATGGCTGCATTTAAAAAGAATGAAAATGTTCAGTGGAAATACCTTGGTAGACCTATTCATGGAAAGGTCGAAGAGGTATTTTTTGAGTCGATTACGAAAACTATTAAGGGTAAGAAAATCACTCGGAATGGTTCTAAAGAAAAGCCGGCGTATCTGGTAAAATCAGAGGCCGGCAACATTGCGCTGAAGCTTGAAACAGAACTTGAAAAGGGCCAGAAATCCTCAGCAAAAACTCCAAGAATGTTCGCAAAAGACTAATGGAGTCGCCCGCCGTTCGCCGTTTGAAGAAAAATTCACACAGATCTGCTTACAGGTAATTGCTGGAACAGGAGTCAGTGTGTTTGGCATAACTGCGCAAGATAGCTTTGTTTTTTCTTAACTAATCCAAGTGAAATGCCATGTAATTTCAGCGTTCTTTATGAGAGCAATATAATTTTCGAAGTCTTGAAAGACGCGAAATGCCCAAGGTATTATCTGTGCATGTCGAATTTTTATACCGTGATATTTTCGAATATATTTCTGGCAGTGGCGTTGGTTTTCGCAAGTCCAACAGCTTATGCAAAATCGTGGAAATTCGATTGCGCCAATCAAGCCACAATTTCTATTACTCCCTCATCAGGTGAGTATCCTTTGCAGGCGATTTATAAATCTGCCAATGGAACCATGAAACTTGTCGGCGATAAAGATTTTAATAGAGACAATGAAGGTTACCTGGTCGATATCATTCGTTTGATCGATCCCGCGAACTTCAACTATCAGGTCATTCTTGAATATACGGAAACAGTTGGAACTACGGTCTGGGTTCAACAAGTCGATACTCAGTCAAATCAATCCGAAGATTTCCAGTGCAAGTTGGTTTCCTTCCAGAAATAGTTAACTTTTGTTGCTGGTCTTAAGAGCAGTCCTTCTGATTTTCCTTAAACATAACTAATACGTATGGCGAAATAAAGTAAATCAACTTTATGGGAGCCCCAGTGAAAACCGGCAGTGTTTTACTTTTAGCATGTTCTATTTCGTCTTTGATCAGCTGTACACGTATTGAAACTGGTGAAGTGGGAGTTCGAATTGGATTCGACAAACAAATCAGCTCCGGTGAATTGCTTCCAGGCTCCTTTAATCAAACAATTGTCGGCAGCGTTCTGACTTTCCCGGTGAAAGATGTCAGCGTTCGTGTTGAAGACATGACTCCGCTTGCAAAAGATAACAGTACTATGAAGGATTTTGATGCGATGGTTGTTTACAGCATCAATCCCCAAGCGGTGAGTGAGCTGTATGTGAAAAAGAACAGATCTTTCCATGCCGAACACGATGGCGACATTTACTTGATGTATAACTATGTTCATCAGGCAGCAAGAAACGCGATTTATAAGTCTGCACGCAAATATGATGCCCTGGATATGAATGACAATCGCCAGGCGATTGAATCCGAAGTAAAAGATCTTATCATTCACACGTTGGCTGAAGAAAAACTTGATACGTCAATTACCGTAAGCCAAGTTCTGGTGCGTGTGATTCTGCCTGCAGATTCTGTTGTTGCATCAGCGAATGAACTGGTTCGCGCGAAGAATGAATACAAGCAAAAAGAAGTCGAAGTTCAAACCGCTAAGAAAGAGGCTGAGCGTATTGCGGCCCTTAACTCTAACAAAGGTGCCATTGAATATATGGCTGCGATGGCAAATATGAAAATCGCGGAAGCAATTGCAAATGGCAGAGTAAACACCATCGTCGTTCCGTCAGACTTCAAGGGAATGGTTAATATCAAATAGGGGATTTTAGATGAGTACCAAAGTGACAGAGAGTCATTGGGATCAGAATGGCAAAATTCTTTTCACGAGCTTAAAAGGAAATGTCGATGAAGCTGATATCTTCGCTTGGAAGCACACTCTGTCAGTCGCGGTGGCATCAATTCCCACCAATACCGAATTTAAAGTATTGTTAGATCTAAATGGTTTTGACCCTGTTTCCATCAGTGCTCATAAAGCAATGAGAAATGTTATTCCCGAGCTATTAGCGACTCACGGACTTCGCCCTGCGTTCATTGACTTGTTTGATGAAAAGCCCGAGATGATCATTAGTTGTGATGACGGCAAAAGATGCACAGCTTTTGCCAATGTTCACCACGATCCAAATAAAATGGCGGATTATCGAAAAAGAATCGGCGGCGATCGTCAGCAGTTCTTTACCGACAAAGACCAAGCCGCCCAGTGGCTGAATGGTCTAGCTTAAACGAGTTGCTATTAAATATCAGTACGTAAAGTTCCACATAACGGGCGCAGTGATTCGCGCTCTTCTTTCGTTAGAACATAAGGTTCCAGCGTAGGTGTGCCTTCTGAAGTAAAGAATGGGGACGGCGAGCCTGCGCCTGTGATTTTGGCCGTCAGGATGAATTTCACGACTCGGGCCATGAACGGAAATGAAACTCTTTTTTGGGCAAGTGGTGGCAAAGTTCCGATTGCGAATTGTGCCTGCATTCGTTCGCGAATGGGCCCAAAGATCTCGTTTACTTTCTCTGCAGAACTTTTCTTTTCAAAGATACGCTCAGCCATACCGATGTAAGGCATTTTCGGCGAGCTCATCGCATTGCCAATGGGAGTTTTACAGCAATCCGCGAAATAGCGGAACATTCCTGATCGGTACAGGCGCACGGACTTCATTTTATCCATACCTTCATGAATCTTAAGATGCGATGGCATCACCGGAATAATATCCGTCCCGCCATTGGCATCTAAAGTATCAGCACGCTTCAAATAGTGGGCATAAGCCTGGCAGTCATCACAAAGGCAAACCGCACGATAGCCTTTAAGGCGTTTGGATTCCACAGTGCCTTTAACATTTCCGCAATCACATTCGAAAGCCACTTGCATGTCTCACCTCGCTGATAAGAAATGATGGCATAAACTTGGATGGGCAGAAAGAAAAATCCCCGCTCGAGGGCGGGGATTTTTAAGGAACTATTTATTTTTGAAGTTCTCTTTAACAACTTTTTCAGTCGCTTCTTTACCGATTGGAGAGAAGCCGTTGTCATTGCGACCCTTTTTAGAAGAGTCGATTGCGATATCCCAGAAGTTGATACCTTGGAACCATGGCCATTGTGGCTGCCAGAAAGACTCAAAGATCGCTTGGTAAGCCGCAGCTTGGTCTTGAATGTTTACTGTGCCTGAACCAGCGTAAGCAAATGGATCAATGAAGCCTTTTTCCACAGAGCGGAAACCGATTTCTTTGATGATTGCTTTCTTGTGGTGGTCCAAAGTCAATTCGATCTGAGTAAGTCCTGTATCCAACTGAGTTGCATAAGAATCAGAGCGAAGTTTCAAAGAACTTACCAGGTCTGCATAGGTGTTTGGTAACACTTGGTCATTGGAAGCCAACGAACGATAGATATCCAAACCGATAGCATCTAGTTCTTTCCAGAAAGTGGAAAGGTCTTGCCAGATTTTTTGTTCTTCTGGATTTGGACGGTCCGCAAGGTCCACCAAACGGTAGCGCCATCTTTCGAACTCACCACCAGATGCAGTCAAAGGACCATTGTTCACGCTGTCATCCGTAAAGTTGACGTCATACATCAAACGAGCGTTTGGCAATTTGGCACGAACATAACGCAGAAGTTCCAACCAGCGGCCTGGGAAACCATATGGATATTCTTTCCATTGATCTTCAATACCCACAGTCATCGAGTAAAGCTCTGCACCGATCGTGAACTCGTCCACTTTCGCAAGCTTCGCTACCGTGATGTAAACATCAAGATAAACACGGAAAGATTCAAACCAACGATTTGGATCTTTAGGCTGGATGTTACCATGCCACCAAGTTTTCATAGTGCCATTGGATTGTTTTTCCATGTAAGGGAATTCGCCGTTTGGACCAACCACGAAGAAAATCGGGCGGATACCCACCGTCATGCCTTGGCTTTGGATGTACTTAATAAGCTTCGCCATGCGCATAGCTTCTTTAGAACGTTCCGCCGGAGCAGTAACTGGGATGATTTCAGAAGAATATGGACCCTTCATGATCGCGCGAAGATTCAAGATAACGTGATTCGAACCAAGGCGTTTTGCTTCATCAACTGCTTGCTGCGCCAATGTTTTTGGCTGGCCCGCAGGTGCCGCATCGTAAAGGAAGCCTTCAGATTCAGTTAAGTTAAAGCCTGCAACGTATTTGTCAGCAGCGAAGGAATTCGCTGCGAACATCAATACGAAAGCTGAAATCAGATTAATAAGTTTCATAATCAGTCCTATTTGCTTACGCGTTTAAGTTTGGACATTGTCTTAGCTTGTCCTTGGCCACCTACAACGATGTAAGCGTCAAGACCGTAGGCTGTTACGTTTGCACGGATTTGCACCCATGAAGAACCAATGTTGCGACCAGAAGTCATGATAATCACGCCATCAGTACCTTTGCTGCCGATGTTTAAATCCACAGTCAGGTTTTTGGAATCAATACGACCCAAAGTGTAACCGTTGAAAGCAGTTACGATCACACGTCCAAAGAATGGTTTACCTTGTGGAGTGTAGATAGTGCCTTCGTAGATACCTTCAGCATACTCCGGGTTAGCAACTGCCGTGCCCCACATGTTTGTGAAGTTTTGAACCTTTTTGCCAGTCAAAGTCGTCATACCATCGCGGCCGAATGGATCTTGAACAGTCATTACGCCGTTTTTGTAATCGAATTTGATGGGTGGATTTTGATCTTGGTCAACGTCTTGATCACGTTGAGAAGCTACGAATCCAGAACCTTTAACATTGTAAGCTACGTTAAAGAACGCCTTGTAAACCACGCCACCTTGCATAGAAAGAGCCGCGATCAGCATGTTCTCACGAGCAACTGCTACTGTGAATTTCCAAGAACGACCTTTTTTATCAGTCAGAGCGTATTCACCTTCCAAGTTTTGTTCTTTAGCCAAAACTGGAGCTGATTTTTGACCCAACCATTTAGCAAGATCATCAGAGTCTTTAGCCGCACCTTTAGCGCGAGACATATCAACCAGCATTCTGGAAAGTTCGATGTATTTCGCAGAGTAAGTGCCAGAAGGGATCGTGTCCTGAGCCATCCATTGTTGAACCAAGCTTTGTACGTGGCGCAAAGACAACGAATTTACGGCTGCCGTGAATTCCTCAGCAGAGATGTTTTCTTCGAAACGAACCATGCGAAGCAAAGTTTCGATCGTAGAATCACCAAGACCTGCAAGCAACCAAGCTGGAGAGCTGTCAGTCAATTTAGTCGTTTGTTTGTTCAAAAGAAGCAATTGAGACAAATAGAAGTGACCATCAGCTTTGTTTTTTGTGCCCAAAGCATAGATACCTTGGTTCAAAACGTCGATGTACTCAGACAAAGAAGAAGAGATTTTGATCTGAGAGATCCAGAACTGATTTTGTTCTGGAGACATTTGGTTTTGCTTAAGCATTGTCACCGCAATGTCAGATTGAAGACGGCGGAAACCAGCTGGAACGTACGGAAGTGAGCTGGATTTCTTGTCAACAAGAGGCAGGATCGCATCGATGTTTGCAGTGATTTTTTGAAGAGCAGCTGGATCTTTAACAACGTCAAGCTGGTACTCAACCACTGAAAGAAGACGGCCCAATGCATCTGCATCCATCCAAGTTACATAGTATTGAACTTTTTCAGAAGAATCTTTAGAAAGATCCAACCAGCGCATACCATTTGTAACCATGTGCAAACCAAGTTGCTCAACGGCGTTTGGATAGTATTGATCCAAGTTTGATTTAGTAGCTTGCGTTTGAAGTTGGCCTAGCAATGCAAAGTACTTATCGAAAGTTACTGCGTCTCTCATCTCAGAGATATTGAGATCAAGATCCATGATAACTTCGCGCAAAGCCGTACGGCTTGTAGCAGCTTTTGTTAAAAGGTCTTGCGGAGCTGGCAAGTTAAGAGCAGCTAACGCTAGGCTTGGTGCTACTACACAAAGCAATAGAAGGTGCTTAAGGTTTTTCATTACTGGACATCCTTATAAATTGGTTCAGGTCTTTTAAATTTTGTATTCTTATTCGTAAAATCATTAATATCGATGAACTTGTAGCCCATCTTTTTTAGCTCCTGCAAAATGAAACGAAGTTCACTTGCATCGCCTGGGTAGGAACCACGTCCACCATCTTCGTAAGTCGTGAACAGGAACGGGTGATAAAAGAAAGAAGCCCAAGCATCACGCAATACCAGATTTCTTTTCGCATCAGCTACGATGTCTTCTTTGCTACGAGGGTTTGTTACGTGGTCATTTTGGAATGGTTGCGAGTTACCCAAGTTTTCAGGGATAACACGTTGACCGTGAACGTCTCCGAAAATTTCGTATGGGAAAAACTGACCACTCCAGTTTTTAGAACCCGTTGTCACTTTCAAATCCTTAAAGAATTGATCGCGCAATTGCTTGCCGTTAGCAGCTTTAGTTTCAAGCCATAACGCTGGATCCGCAGATGGAGTTAAGCCTTGAGCTTTAAAGTTGTAATAGATCACGCGGCCCACGTTCCAAGAAAACACATTGGCGAAAATGATATTGTCCAAAGTGCTCGCTTGATAGTGCGGCGTTAACCAGATTTTAGGTGTGATGCCGGCTTTCTGAAGAACCGAGAATCCGTCCTCAAGTTTATCCATCACGTAACCCACGCTGTCTTCAGCGATCGGGCCATTATTTGCGACATCAAAGAATTCAAAGTCATCCCCGGACGTTCCAGAGTGAGGATTGAATTGGTTTTTGTATTGGTGAGTAACACCGTGCCAGATGAAGTTTGCACCTTGAGCTTTGGAATCCTGGATGTAGTTCATAAACGCCGGAACGCGGTCCATGGATAACAACTGCTCAGTAGGGTTGTTCGTGTACTGGTACAAGGGATCATAGAAGATCGGGATGATCGAGATGTTAAGCGGAACTTGTTCTTCTTTAAGAACTTTGTTCGTGATGTACAACCAGCTTAATGGGACCAAGGCGTGCACGTCTTCAATACGCAAGAAAGCATACTTGTCGTTGTGACGAGGCTTAGCATTCAAGATATCAAACAGAACGTCAGCAAATACCAGGTAACGATCTGCTTCGTGCATAAAGCTGAATGGAACGTCCGCCACATAAAAGTGATTTCCTGCGCGCAAAATGTACGGTGCTTCTTCGCCGGTTACGTTTTGTTGGGCTTTTGCCAGAACTTGAGATTTTTCTGGAGCCACAGGTTTAAACAAAGACTGTTCGAACTCTGCCAGAAACTGACCGTTTTGTGTTTGGCTGAAGTCGCCATACTTAAAGAACTTTTCGCCTTTATACAGGATGTTCTTAAAGAAACTTGGACGGGCTTTGAAATCAAGATTTTGGCGATCTAGGGAGCTGATTTTTTCATAGCTGTAACCAAAGATGTTATCGAAGTCTTTGCCAAGCTTCCACGTGTTGTAACCAAGCCAAGCGACATTGGTTTTGGTCTCAGTGAAATCTTTTAGGAAATCCGCAGGAACAGCATTATCGAAATATGATCCGATATAGATCGTTGCCGCGCACTTATCGATATCGCCTTTTTTATAAGACTCTACCGTTGACACGACTTGCTGATACTCTGGGAAGTGACCCATAAGGTTTTGCAAGAAAGTCGCATAAGTTTTGCCCATCCAGTATGTCGCATCAGGTGAACGATCATAATAGATATTCACGCAAGAAGCCGCATTGGCTGCAGTTGTTGCGCTCATGACAAGTAATAGACTAAAAATCGCTAATAATTGTCTCATGTGCTTTGAACCTCAATCTCTTTTCCAAAGTGCTCAGGCATACGGTGCTCGGTTTTAATCCACGCCGGGCGTTTTCCTGTTCTGATACTTTCTTTGTATTGGCGATAAGCTTTCACTGTCGCGCCGATATTAATAACATTTGCAAGAAGCCATCTGACGGGGACCAGCGCAATGTGCATACGCGCATTGGTACGAGAGACGGCTTTCATTCGTTGCACCACACGCACGGACATGTTCAAAAGATTCAGGAGCAACAAAGCCTGGAACAAATTCGTTTGCAGAATTTCCGGCAGGTGTCCTGTTGAGCGTGCGGAAGCGAACATAACCAGTAACAAAGCAGAGAATACGATCAAGACGCTGTTCAAAGGACCGCGACGGTCTCTCCACATAAAGTATTTGTCGACGAAAGTTCCATTCCAGGAAAGGTTGTCCATACCCTGGAAGGCAATTCCCAAAGTCCAACGGGATTTTTGGCGCATCGATGCCTGCATCAAATGCGGGAAGTATTCGCGAGTCGCGATGAATTCCTTTTTGCCATTTTCTTTTTCGTACTGAACGCAAGCGAATTTGGATTTAAAACCCAATTGCTTCGTCATCATGCCCAAGTGATAGTCCTCAGTCAGGGTGTCTTCTTTTAAGAACTGACCCTGTTGTGCATCCTGAAGTTTCAACATTAGATTTTTACCGATGCACGTGCCCACGCCCGCAGACGGAATTGCTGCGCCCATGCGCTCGCGTACCAAAAGATCTTTGGTGTGTGATTCAGAAAATTCATCGATGTATACGCCACCCACAAGGGATGCGGCAGGAACGTCAAAAGAAAATACCGGGATCTGCACGAAGTCTGCTTGAGAGGAATAGTGATTCATCAAGCTGAGTGAATGTGGATGAAGCACGTCTTCAGAGTCCTGCATCAGGAACAAATCGATTTTGCGCCCTGTAGCGATTTCGGAATCAATAATCTGGCGAGCCATTTCGTTTAGCATCTGGCCTTTGGAAGTTGGACCGGGTTGCGTGTTCACGATCACAACGACTTTGTGCGGGAACAGGTCCTCAAGCTTTTTAGCGGCTTCCCATGTGGCAGTGTCATTAGGGTAAACACCCAGGAAGAAAGTGTAGTTGTTGTATTGAAGACCGCGCAGGTTTCCGCGAATCATCGGAGCGATGACTTCCGCTTCTTTCCAGTTTGCGATCAAAATAGCGAAATGTTTTTCCGGAGCTTGTTTGATCTTAGTGATGAAATCAGAAGTGACAACTTTTGGTTTCATTCTAAAGATCAAGGCGTAAAGGTCGATGAATAGGTCATCCAATGTGAAGACCAAAGCACCAATGACGACGGCGAATGCTAAAAGGATAAATAGAGTATCAAACAACATTAGAATGATCCTCCAAAGTACAAAAGAGCTTCGTTGTGGCTGCGTTCGTCTTTCACGAAGGCTTCATAAACCAAAAGACCCACGCTCCATTTTTTCCATGCACCCAGGAAGCGGACGCCCGCGCGCGCCTGATCAGTGTCACGACCCAAATCAGGAGTAGGACTGCGACGACCATAAAGCTCAATATAAGGATCGATCATGAGGTGCGGATCAATTTGAAAGCGAAGGCCTTGTTTGATCCATCCGGTAGATACTGGATCGTGATGATAGGAAGGCATCAACACACCTTCCGCGTAGAACTCAGTGAACATATTCACAGAGCTCACCGGGTAGATCCACATATCACCTAAGAACACGCCCCAACGACTGCGGTCTTCAGTGCGAGCTTCAGCAAGGAGGTGTAAGCTCTTCCAGATTTTGAATCGGAAGCCCACCTCGGCCATTAGATATTCTTTGTTATAAAGAGTGTCTTGATCAGGGGCTGTCTTGTCCTGACGTTGAACGACCGCGCCCAAATAGACCGCGGCCAGTACGTCTTTGTAGAAGACGTAACGAAGTTGCGTGTCCGTCAGTAAACCATACTGAGGAACGTAATTCGTTTCCGAATAGATTTCTCCACTTGAAGTGAAGGATGCTTGAGCAGTGGTCGTGACTAATGTTGTAGATAAAATTATGCTCAGAGCAGAATATCGCAGAACACGTACCATGAGTTCGATAAACCACCGCCGAATTGACAAATTCTTGATTACCTCGGTGGTATATACGACCGGCATTTGTATTACAATGCCGGTGCAGAAATTTCATGGAAGTTTCTGGAACGTATTCTCTAATGTTAAAGTTTGGTGTCCAGAATATCTAAGATTTTCTCAGATGCTTTACCGTCGCCAAAAGGATTTTTAGCCTGTGACATACGGTTAAAAATTTCAGGAGTGTCCAATACTTCGCTAGCCATTTTGAAGAATTTGGCCTGCTCAAGTGGGATTAGTTTAGAGGTTCCAGCGGCAATTGCTTCGGGACGCTCAGTTTTTTCTCTGGCAACTAATATAGGCTTACCCAGGGAAGGAGCTTCCTCTTGAACACCGCCAGAATCAGTAATGATCATGTGGGCTTTATCCATCAAATAGATAAATGGCACATAGTCGACGGGCTCACACAGCCAGATTTTGTTGGCTGGATTTAAAGTTTCACCCTTATCGATCCACTGAGCATTGTCGCCAAAAATCTTTTTAGCAGAGGCACGAACTTGAGGATTCATATGAAGTGGAATCATCAATTCCAAGTCTTCGCGACGAGAAAGTTCGAGCAATCCCTTCATCACTTCTTCCATGGGCTCACCAAAGGATTCACGGCGATGAACTGTTACCAAAATCATTTTGCGTTTTGGATTCAGGAAAGAATATTTTCCAGCCACTTCTGTTTGAAGTTGCGGAGTTGCCGCGATTTTTCTTTTCACTTCAAAAAGAGCATCGATGCCGGTGTTACCTGTTACGAAAATATCTTCAGCCGGGTAGTGCTCGTGCAAAAGGTTTTCTTTAGCGGTTTCAGTTGGTGCTAAGTGCACCTTGGAAACCAAGGCTGTGCCTTTGCGATTAAATTCTTCAGGGAATGGGGAGTAGATATCTCCCGAGCGAAGACCAGCTTCGATGTGAACGACAGAGACTTTGTTATAGAAAGCAACAAGGCTTCCAATAAAGCCACTGGTCGTATCACCTTGAACAACCACTGCATCGATTTTGTTTTCGTTGAGAATCTTGTTTAAACCCGACATCACTCCCATGGAGATATCAATCAAAGTTTGTCCGGGGCGCATAAGATCCAAGTCGAAATCAGGCTTGATGCCAAAGAAATCAAACAATGGACGAATCATTTCGCGATGCTGACCTGTTGAACAGACAAGAACTTTAAAGCGCGGATCTTTATGGGCTTTTAAAATAACAGGGGCACATTTTATGGCTTCAGGACGAGTACCGAATACAAAAAGCAGAGTTTTCATGCCCAGAAATCTATTTTATATTGGAGGGTTTCCGCAACCTTGAATCGGTAATTTCAGCTTTTTAATGAAAGAAAAACAAGGCACTCACGGTGGAGTGCCTAAAAATTCTCATTTAATTGTTGTCCGTCGTTTCTTCATTTATGCCGCGTGCTTCTTTAGGGACACGCTCGATAGACATCGTTGAGGCCTTTTGCGATTGATAAAGTTCCATGGCTTTTGCCGGACTGTCGACGGGTTTACCATTGATTTCAGTAATTACCTCACTAACTTGGTATTGCGGGGCTTTGCATTTCATCGTGATCGTTCCGTCATCTTGGCGGAAAGGGATGCAGCCCTTCGCTCTCATTTCGGATGAAGTCATAGCCAAGGCTTGCGCCGAGCAAAATACTGACAGGATCAATACTAGAATTCTCATGGTTCCTCCGTGAGTCTTTATTGCAACCTTGGTGGGGGTTTATTGGCAATCAAAATACTCATGAAGCTGGATGTCTAAGTGTAGTCAAACTAACGCACTTCAAACTTCACTGAATCGATACGTTCCCCAGATGCATTTTTAAGTTCAACACGGAATTTTCCACGCTGTAAAGGCCACATTGTGGTTTCTTGAGCCGTATTCAGCAGACGATTGTTAATGAAAACTTGATGTCCTTTTTGCGGATTCTCAATTTCAATTGGAAGTTTCTGTTTCTGCTTAGGTATATCGGGATCGAAACCCACTAACATATCCTTAGCGGGGTAGCGAATTTTTGTGATTGTTTTGATCGGCAGCGCTTCAACGGGCGGTTCATATTGAATAGGAACTGCTGTTGGATTTGTGTGAAGTGCTAACATGATAGATCTCCAAATCGGAGCGGCACCACTCATCCCGCTAACGTTCCACATCGGCTCTCCGTTAAAGTTTCCAATCCAAACTCCAACGACATATTGAGGTGTCCACCCAATGCACCAATTATCTCTCATGTCTTTGCTGGTTCCAGTTTTTACCGCTGCGGCGAATGGCAAAGTAAGAAGGCTGTCCATTCCGAAAGTAAAGCGACGGTATTCTGGTGAAGCGAGGATATTAAAAATACTTTTGCGCGATTCTTTGGAAAAGGGAGAGTCGTCGATTGCAAATTTTCTGTAACCTTGAGTCAGCTCCCATAATGTAACATCAATTGTGCCAAGGGCCATGCTTGGACCATAATATTCGTCCTCTTGAAGTTTTTCGAATCCAGCAGATCGCAACTTATCTAAAACTTTTGGTTCTCCAACCAGTTGCAGGGCTCGAACTGCTGGGACATTCATACTTGAACCCAAAGCATCGCCGACGCTGACCAGACCACGAAATGTTTTATCGTAGTTTCTTGGGTTATAAACGCGTCCTTGAGATACAGGAATATCAGCAGGGGAGTCGTCCAAGAGGGAGTTCGGGTGCAGATAGTTCCAGTCAAACGCAGTTGCGTAGACAAAAGGTTTTATTGTTGATCCCGCTTGCCTGCGCATTTGGATTCCGTCAATTTGTGCCGCTGAAGCAATACCAGCTCCCGCATTTGCGGCGTATGCTACGACATTTCCAGTACTCGTTTCAATCACCAGTACGGCGCCATCGTTGACGTTCTGATTTTTTAAGGCACGGATTTGTTCGCGTAGACTTTTGATGGCGAGATCCTGAATGCCATAATCCAAGGATGTTTGAATCGTTGTGTTTGATCGTGATTTGGTAAATGAAGATGCCAGCACGGGAAGGATATCGCGTTCCCGAGTGAGTTTGTAAGGAGATTTCAAGAGCTGGCTTGTTTTGCTGTGAAGGTCATTGCATTCAGCTATTCCTAAGATCTTACAAGTGCGTTTGCTAACCAGGTCTGCTGAAGAATTTGGTGAGCGCAATAGAGCAACCAGCAAGGCTGCTTCTTCTCTGTTTAGACCTGATGGATTTTTATTGAAATAACCTAAGCTTGCAGAGCGTAAGCCACGGAGCTCGCCGCGCAAAGGGGCTAGGTTCACATAGGCCTCAAGAATTTGTTCTTTAGACCACGTCATTTCCATTTTAACGGCACGAGTGATTTGCTGGATCTTTTCAGGAATGTTGCGACGGTGACCTGTCGATTCCTGGGTTAGAACACCAACTAGTTGCATGGTGATGGTGCTGGCCCCGCGATTTGATCCGCCGATGATTTTATCCCACCCTGATTTTCCCAGGGCTAAGAAGTCGATACCCAGATGTGAATAGAATCTTTTATCTTCTGTCTGAATAAGAAGTTCTTTGAAAGAGGGGGAGACTTCCGACCACTTGACCCACTCCAAGCTTCGTTTGTTTTTTCCTTTGCGAATGGATTCCAAAGGATAACCATTGCGATCCACTACCAGTAAATCAGAAGGTTGATAATTTGATGCCACCGTTTGAAAGAGTGGCACGGGAATACTCATCCAGGCCGCTGCGACCACGATCGCGGCGACACCGATTGAAACACCAGATAAAATTTTATAGTGCCGTTTATTCAGCAACTTGCCAGTTTGCAACTGGAGCCTCCACAAAAGTTTCCGGAGAATACATAGCTTCCACACGAGAAGGCGGGAGCCTGAAGTCACCCGCTGAATTTAAGCGGATACGATAGTCTACGCGATATGTTCCGCGAGGCAAGTACCCAGCATACGAAGTGAAATGCGTTAGAGATTTTTCGTCATACTCCGTTGGCCATTGCTGAATTTCAGCAACCGAATCTTTTTTAGGCGTTTTGTCCATCAATACTGATGAACCTGATAGACCCATACCTAACGGTGTGGCTCCGGAAGGAATTGGATCTCGCACAACAACCCAAGGCTGATCCGCTTTGGCTGTTATCGTAAGTTCAACATTGGCAACATCCCCTACGCGCCATTTCCCAGGTGTTTGCTGGAAAACCGGAGTAATTTTGCGCGCAATTTTGTAACCCAGTTCCAGCGGCTGCTTCAAAGGAATCGCCGCTTGGATTTGTAAAGTCATCCACGGTTTACCATTTCCAATGTGATTAAATTTGACTGGGACATTTGTTTTCAAGGAATCCTTTGGCCAAGGTAGAACTTTGGTTTCTCCTGTCGGATTGTTTTTCCAGTTCAAGTTTGCAACAACTTCATTTGCGGCGATTTTAGTGTCGCCAGAGACTTGATCTTTTTCGTATTTTGCGCTGAAACGTCTTAGTTGAGTGACACCCCAAGCGTTCGCCATAGTTGTATCCCAGACGCCGCGACGAAGTCTTGCGATGACTCCTCTGGCAACTCTGCCCACGTCATCTTTCCAAGCAGGTTCGTCGATGGCGATGCCAAATAGTCCCATGGCTTCTTGATCTCTTGAGGTGAAAAGCACCCATTGGCTTTCATCGTCTGAAGTACCTTGAAGATTCATCAGCGTGCCTTGGAAATTCACTCGTGCGCGCAGAATATTTTCTGCCTGCTTAAGTAAGGCGTCGCGATTTTCAATTTCCGGTTGGCGTTTAAGTATTTGGAACCAAGCGGCGGCAGTTTCATTCTTCCAAATATTTGGAGTTATTTGGACCATTGCTAACATCGAGTTATCAAAGGCGCCATAGCGGGACAAAGTTTCCATCAGAAGAACTTTGTCTTCTCCTGATGTATCCTTCATGTATTCCCGCCACCACACATTACATGTACCGCGATTATAAACATATGATTCGATGCCAGAGACAATTTTCGATCTGGTCGCGTCCGGAATCTTGTATCCGTTTTCATGCAGAATATTCAGAACGTAGCGTGAAAGCTGGGCAGATCCGCACATAGAAGATGTGAAAAACTTTAGTAGTCCGTATCCGTCAATGTAGGACGGAAGATCGTCGATGATTCTTTGAGTTGCAGCTTTGTCTTCCAGGGCAATACCGCGGGATACTTGTTGTTCAAGGCACGTATAAGGATATTCGTGCATGTATGATTTTACACCGCTTAAACTAGTGACAAGGGTGTTGCGAGCATCGAGCGTAAGTCCACCCTTATTTGGGATCGCATCCAAAGGCTGCTTAACGGGAATCTGATAAGTTTTATCTAATTGAAATAAAGTCGCTTGTAGGATTTTTACCGGGACAGGTGTTTCGACCTTAACGGTTGATTTAATTGAATCTTCGGCTCCTGAAATCTTGTCCTTCGCTTTAATCTGAAAAGTATAGGAACTAATTCCGGTTGGAATCGCGAAAGGTATGGCAATTGTTTTTGCTTCGCTTGATTTTAGTTCTACGCTTGCGATTTTTCCAATCTTTGGAATTTCTTTGCTGGTTATATCCAGATCAACAAGCATTGGCTTTTCAGTTGTATTTCTGAGTGTAAGGGCATTTTTAAGATTATCTCCCTCGCGGGCCACGGGTGAAAATCCTGAATAGATGATCAAGTCTTTCGTGGACTGAATGTTCGTGCTGCCATTTCCAAAATGATTAAATCCGGCTGTGGCGACTGCCACAATGCGGAAACTTGTCATCGAATCATTTAACGGAATGGTGACTCTAGCTTTTCCGGCTGAATCGAGCTTAACTTGTGGCTGCCAGAATATAACCGGATCAAAGAATTCACGATTCTCGCCGCCCGGTGAAGCACCTCCGCCTCCGCCAGGTGTCTTAGCTTTTGCTCCGAAATGACGACGACCCACGACTTGGTTCTGTCCGGAGCTGGTTTCAATAGCTAGGCCGCGCTCTCCCATCATTTCTTTTAGTAATTCCCAACTTGTATTTTCTTTCAAGCGAAGAAGGGACTCATCAACGGCTGCGACGGTAACTTCCGAACCCGCTGGCAAGGCTTGACCATTTACTGTTTTTACTTCGATTTCGATTTGGGCCTTTTCTCTAGCTTTGTATTTCGTCTTATCAGACTTCAGTTGAACTTTAAGCTCGTGATCGCGCCAGCCGACTTTGACTTCGACTATACCCATTTTCATGGCGGGCTTGCTCAGATCTAAAAGGGCAGTGGGCTTTGGATCTCCAACGCGACCTCTTAATACCAAGGCCGAAATGAATACATTCGGAGCAAACTGTCCTATTAACGGCACTTCGATATTTGGTTTATCACGAGTTATATCCGTCACAAACGCATCCATGATTCCTTCGCGCTCGACAGTGACAAGTACTGTTGATTTTGGGAACGGAGATTGGACGACCAGTTTCGCTTTTTCGCCAGGTTCATAGGAGATGCGTTCGGGAATGATATCGATACGATCGCTATCACTTGGAGTCCACCAGTTATCTGAACCGGATTTAAACACGGTCATCTCCGCCGTGGCGTAGGTTGCATGTCCTTTTTCGTCTGTTACTTTCGCTTGAAGAATGATATTTCCGGCAGGCAAACCTTTAGGTTCACATTTGAATCTTCCATTTTCATCAGACTTGCCATCGCAGACTTTGCCAAGGGAAGAATTCTCGATTTTCGAATCGTAAGAATAAAAACCACCCACCAGACGTTTTCTGTGAGTAATGTAATCAGACTTAAAGGCTTCAACAGTATAAGAGCGCTTGCTAAGTGGTTTACCAGTGTTTCCAGTAATCACACCCATTGCGCTCACTTTACCAGGGTCTGCGGTCCAACTTTCCGCGCGAAGTCCAACCACCAGTTCTGAAGGGAACATTGGCACATGGGCCGACGCAGTTTTTACTTCACCGTTTGGATCCGAGTACTCCATTTCCATGTGAAGGTCTTGAATTCTTTTGATCTGGGGTAGACCTGTTACTTTTGCGAGAAGGCCGCCATCAGATTGCAATGTGAAGTCTTGTACTTTGATAAAGGCATCTTCCTGTGTCTCTCTTTTCTCGTAATCAATTACTCCGGTTTTTACGGGCTCTGAAAAGAAAGTAAAGTCTGAAGCGCCGGAAACTTGAGGTTGAAAAAATCCTGGCTGAATGCTTGTGCGTAGTTTTACTTTTAAATCTTTAGCGGGACCTCCAGATAGATAGCTGGCAGACAGGTCGGCCTTCACTTCTGTTGGTCTGATTAAAGGTTCACCTTGAATTTTTATCGAAGCCTTCATTAGTGGCAGACGATATTCACTGACAATGAAATGTCCCGTGGATTTGGCAGTCCAATCACGCATATCCGTATCATCGTCTTTAGCTTCCTTGGGCGCTTCCGTGTTGGAGATATATATGTCATATCTTCCAAGTGTCGCATTTCTAGGGATTGCGAATTTATTTAAAGCGGCACCCGTAGATTTATCGTAAGTGAGGGGCAGGGTGTAGGTCTTGCGGCTTCCCTCGTGAACGATAAGGACTCTTTTGGGAAGGGCAGCATCTGACAGCTTACTAAATCCATTCATGTGATATTCACGAATGATGTGCTTCATGTTGATGCTTTCGCCACGTTGCGCGGCCATGCGATCTAAAACGGAATGGATTGTGGCAGGGCCCCAGGTGCCAGTGATGCCATCGCCGGGAACATTGAAGCGGTAGCCTTCAATCCCTTTGTTCCAGGAACTTGATACGAATGAGACATCACCGTCTTTTTTGGCGAACACATAGGTCGTGCAAGAATCCCATTCGGATCCTTGCACCCAGCTTGTTCTTTTCTCGCAAGGAAATGATACATCGCCCAGACGAAGCAGGCCGTTCTTGTCAGTTTTCCCTTTTGCAAACTCCCGTCCCATATTATTCACTAAAGTTACATCTGCATCAGCAACTGGTTTTGCTGTGGAAAGTTGTGTAACCCATACCAATGAAGATTCGCGGCCCTTTTTTAAATGGACTGCCATATCAGTCACGAGTGCGGAAGATGACACGTACATCGGCATATTGCCACCCATCAAAGAGTTTCCAAGACGGACACTTTTTAGTTCGACAACATAGAAGCCGGGCTTTTTAAACGGAATACCGATAAGTTCGAATTCGCGTTCGCCGTTTGGTTTTGGCATCAAGATTTTGTTTCCTGATGACTCCGGAATTAATCTGGCTGATTGCTCTGTTGAATTGTCATACTTTCTTTCAACTTTTCTGTACCATTCAAGAATTTCAGAAATTTTGGATCCCGAGTTGAAAGCTAGGCTATTACTTTCGTAACTTACCTGCTGAGTTTCGATATTCTTTTCGATGTTGCGAACGCTCACTGGTATTGCGGGATCTGCTTTTGACTCAAGTAAACCGAATGCTCCCTGGAACTTTATAAGGGGCGTGTACTCATCAGTTTCAACTGACAAGGGAAACTTGTTTTGATTTGCCAGTGATCGCCCAATCTCATCTTTAATTGTTTTAGGAATTATGACCTTAAACTGACTTTTTTCGGGGAAAGGACCTTTGAAGGTTAAATAGGAAGGATTCTCTACTGATTTCTTACGATCTGTTGTGGGTTTCAACTCTTCAGGAGTCCACGTGGACTTCCCATCTACAGAGACCACTTTGATTCCATCAACTGACTTTAAAGGAATGGATTTTGAAAACTCCAATCTCATGTCCAAGATAGGGTTGCATGGACGATCCGCGGTGGTTTTCTCACAGACAAACTTTACGTTAAAGGGCTCTATGACAGTATTGGAGAAAGTTTGCATTTCTGTGACGGGCACACCGGATTTCGAGCGAATTCCATCCACCCAGTTTAAAACTACGGTGGATTTTTCAGGAAACCGCTGGGTTGCAGATATGACGACAAAACTTTCCAATTCTTTGATTTGGGAGAAAGACTTTTTTCCATTGTGGTCCAAGATGGGCTCATAGGTTCTGCGAAGCTGCCAGTTGTTATTAATCGCTGCTTTGACGGATTCTTCTCGATCTTTTCCTTCGATAATTTTAACACCGACTTTGTTGGGAATGCCTGAAACTTCAAAGTAGGCCAATGACTTTACAGAATTAGGGTCGATAGCTCCATCGGTTAAAAGCACAAAGTATTGATCCGGCTCAATTTCATTGTGTCTGGGCACGATCTCTAAAATCGCGGGGCCGCCCGTTGTAAAAGTGTAGGATGGTTCTGCGTTTACGTCTGCTCCCGCAAGGTCTTTGAGATTTGCCTTCTTAGTGAATGTGCATGTCACTCCAGATTTAAGTGGTTCGTTGAACTCTAAAACCCAATTTTTATTATCTGCCCATCGGGTTGAGTGTTTGACTTCTTCAGCGCCCGCATCTGGATCGTATTCAGTGCTGGCTGTGCGAATGTTGCATTTCATTCTAAATGGATCGGTCTTGGAACGTGGGTCACCCATTGCGACCATGTCTGTGGAAAAGCGTACGGTTGCCTGTTGAACCTGCTTAACGGATCCTGTCGGGAAGAAGCTTACGACTTCGCCGGCGTTGGCAGTTATCGCGAATAGCAAAATGGAAATAAGAGTCTGCGACATGTGTCTTAACCTCGTGATGATGAATCTGGCAGGCTTTAATTATCCCAGTCGCCGGGAATTTGGTAAACTTCATATTGGTTAGTTGACATATTCTATATGAAAACTGGACGTGTAGGGGGTGCGCCTTTTGCGTTCAAAATTGCAAATGGCAATTAAAAGTGCCATCTTTGATTCTATGAAAAGTCTTAACGTGCAAATGACAAATGAAGTGGCAGAAGCCTTGAAGTCCGGTAAACCCGTTGTCGCTCTTGAATCGACGATTATCTCTCACGGGATGCCGTATCCACAGAATTATGAAATGGCCTTGGCGGTAGAAGAGCAGGTACGGTCCCACGGGGCAGTCCCGGCGACGATCGCGATCATCGATGGTGTTTTGCGCGCGGGTCTTTCTAAATCAGAAATCGAAAGCTTTGCAAAAAAAGGAATGCAGATCACTAAAGTCAGCCGCCGTGATATTCCGATGATTGTTGCTGCAAAAAAAGACGGTGCAACAACAGTTGCGAGTACCATGATTATTGCTGAGCTTGCGGGAATTCGTATTTTTGCAACAGGCGGAATCGGTGGTGTGCATCGCGGTGCTGAACAGACGATGGATATTTCTGCAGACTTGGAAGAGCTCGCTCAAACCAATGTCGCCGTGATCTGCGCCGGGGCAAAATCAATTCTAGACATTGGCTTAACTCTTGAGTACCTGGAAACAAAGGGCGTCCCTGTGTTGGGATATCAAACCTCTGAACTTCCAGCGTTTTACACACGGGAAAGTGGATTCAAAGTAGATGCGAATGTGGAAACGGCCGAAAGCATCGCCGAGATCCTGCAGGCAAAATGGAATTTGGGCTTAAAGGGCGGAGTGGTTATCGCAAACCCGGTTCCCAAAGAATACTCCCTTGATTTTAAAGAGATGGAAAAGGTCATCAGCAATGCGTTAGCTGAAATGAATGAAAAAGGAATCAAAGGCAAAGATTCGACGCCATTCCTGCTGGGCAAAGTAAAAGAGCTGACGGCTGGAAAAAGCCTTGAGACGAATATTCAGTTGGTTCTAAATAACGCGAAACTTGCGGCTCAAATTGCAGTTGCTTACGCAGCCAAATAGCATTTCTAAAGAGTGCGGCTCGCAGATAGCACAATAAGAGTGTAGGCCCCTGGATAAGAAGCCTACACTGGAGAGGGAGAGAGAACGTGGTGGTTTAGCCAATCAGACGTTCAAAAATTCCCGTTTTTCCGTCTTGAATCTCAATTTTTCTTGGCCTTGCCGCTTCGGTTTTAGGAAGGTACAGCTCTAGTACTCCATTTTCATAGCGAGCTTCTACTTTCGCAGAGTCAATGCTTGATGGAAGTGTAAAGCTTCTTTTGAAAAAGCCATGTCTTCTTTCAAGCAATTGATATTTTCGACTGTCGTCTGCTGACTTTCTTTTTCGCTCACCAGAGACCGTCAGAAGGTTATCGGTAATATCAATTTTTAAGTCTTCTTTGTTTAACCCTGGCAGATCCATGCTCATGAAGTAATGCGTTTCATTTTCAGTAAGATCGCAGGCGGGAGTGAAATCCCGATCATCATAAATTTTTGCAATATGCTCCATTTCATCGAACATACTGGAGATTCCAGAAGTAAGACTGCGTGTCGTCCAATATGGTGTAGTTGTTAACATTCTCATTTCATACCTCCTTTATGGTTTGTTTTTTAAAAACTGATTTTGGAAATTATCCTGTCAAGGCGTCGTCAAATATTTTTCAGAGGCCGATGATGTCATCGACGCCGTTGTCATAGATTCGGGGGGAGTCGTGGTATTCACAATGATTGTTAATAGGGCTGTTATCCCTAGAAATAGAACAATGTCTTGAATTAATGAACGCAAGTTTAGGACTTTCATAGGACCTCCTTTCAAAATATTGCAGGTATTTTCAATCTGAGTTACGGCAAAATTTTGTCAAGTTCCTATGAATTTACTAATATTTTCAATAATTTATAATATTAATCGTCAGAAAGGGCTTTGGGATTAAATTTGGATGCTTTCAGGTTCTGATTAATTTTGATGTCAGACAAAGTGATATCTGTTCCGCGTTTATTTTGTACGTTACGGATCTTAATGCTGCCAGCGCGGAATTTTCCACCCGGAAGTTTTTTGTAATCACCAAAATCAATCATCTTTACCAATTTCGATTGTTTATCAAAACACTCGGCTTTGATTGGCAAAAACTCTTTCGCAGAAACATAGCTGACGATCTTGGAATAATTCGGAGAGTTCGCAGAAACATCGCTTTCAACCAAATAGAATTTGGCTCCCTTTACTTCCAATTCCTTTTTTACGGTAGTCGTGGCTGAAGAGTCGCGATTGAAATCGAAATCTTCGGCACTTAGTTCAGAGCCAAGAATTCCACCTTTGCTGTTTTCGCCGGTAAGGCGACGAACTTGTTTGGATGAGGGAAGGTAAATCCATTTGTCTTCCTTATCGTTTTTCATCGTGGCTAAAAGCGCGGTGCCTTTTAGGTCAGCAGGTTTAAGCATTCTGACCATCATTGAATGATCTTTTTTAGAAGGGCTCATGCGCCAGATTTGCATCTGGCGTTCTTTTCTGGAACCGTCGGCTTCGATGATTCTCATATCAGCGATAAAGGTTTCATCCTTTGTGCTGATTCGAGAACTCATTTCTTTCCCCAAAGTTTCTGCAGTAGGCAGTCCCTGGGCCCAAAGTTTTAATGGAGCACTGATCACGACGATTGCCAGAAGGATTGATGCTGCTGTTGCCATAACTTTCTCCTTCTTAAAACGTAAAGGTCCCAGAAGCCACGGGCAACTTTTCAGCATCGTTGGTAAAAGAATCAAATCCCCTACCAGACCAGCCAGCATAGACAAAAGCATATAAAAGCCAAAGATGCGGTTCATGGCGAAATATGAAGCCATAAATACCGAAAAGCCAGCTAACAACGTAAGACTGGAGATCAGGCATGGGTTGCCCTCAAGCCACAAAGCTTTTTCGATATCCAGCTTTCCGCTTTTTGTGTTCTTTTGCATGATTCGCAAACGAGACAAAAGATAAACGGTATTGTTGAATGCCAAGCCAAGAGCGATCGAGAAAATAATTGCGACACTTGGCTTGATTGGCGTTTCTGAAATTGCCAGGAAACCAAGTAGGGCTGCCGGCGGAACTAAATTTGGAATACAAGCCACCAGGGACCAGCGCAGGGATTTAAAGACGAAAACTAAAACCACAACGATCGCCAACATCGATTGCCAGAATCCAAAAATCAGCTCGTGGGAAAGATCATTATTTAAGGAATGGATCGTAGACCCCATTCCAGTCACTTGAACTGCCATTCCCGGAAAGGCGTTTTCAGTTTTTTTACGTACGACTTGTACCAGGTCGTGCAGTTCATTTCCGGGTAAATCTTGGGTTCTAACCGAAACGCGTGTTTTTGAACTGTCGGCGTTTAGAAAGTTTTTTAAAGGACTTTCATTAGACAATGAATACAGAAAGAAGATTTCTGCTGTGGAGCTGCGGCTTGCCGGTAATCGTGAGTGCTGAAAGCTGGCGGCTGCTACCAGATCTGGCAAGCTAACCACACTGCCGATGCCTTTCGTTTGGCGAAGATCTGCGGAAAGAGAATCCAGTCTTTCTATAAGTTTGGGATCGTTCCATGAATCTTGAGCACCGGAGATTTCGATGTCCACTGGAATCATGCCACCCAGTTCTCTGTCGATAGTTTCTGTCGACAAGCGAACCTGATGATTCTGAGGAAGATCATCAAAAAGACGAGCTGACCAGGACAGGCTGTTGCCTTTCAAAGCGAGTCCCAAAGACACGATGATGATACCCGTCGTCCATAAGCCACTGCGACGGAATAAATAAAGTCCCCAACGCGCTTTGGCCCAAGCCCATTCGCGTGCCTGTGGGCCTTTCAAGAATAAAAGAAGTGGGAAGAGTAAGATCGTTGTGACAATCCATCCGGTAACAATGGATATCGCTGCCGTTACGCCATATTCGCGGATAAGTGGAACATTGGTCGTTAATAGACTTAGGAAACCAATCATCGTTGTCAAAGAAGCGATCATGTTTGGTTTCAAAATAGCCTTAAGGGTCGTCATCACCAGGTCTTCATGGGACTTTTCTGGAGAAGCTTTCTTTTCCTCGGCATATCGGAGGAGCGTATGAATACAGAGTGATACAACGTCCACGGTTGTTAAAATTGGAATCGTCGTTGAAAGAATGGAGAACGGCAGCCCAATCAATGCCATCACTGCAACAACTAGAATATTAGCGCAAACGATAACGATGAACGAGATAACCAGCGGGGAGAAGTTGGAAAATATAAGGGCCAAGACGATAAAACATGCCCCGAATCCAAGTACCACGAAATTTCGCAGCTCTGTCTGCAGTAATTGCCCAACATCCGTTTGTACCGCGGGAGTTCCACCCAACTGAACATCAGCAAAGGGAAGTGCCGCCGTCGCCGTAACCTGCAGGTTCTGACGAAGCGCAGTCAGTTCATGAGTATTGAGCCTGTTGATGCTGACAATAATAGAAGCGGTCTTACCGTCTTTGGAAATCAGAGTCGGCGCAATTATAGGATTTGCAAGGGTTTCGGTTCTCCAGTTCTGAACAGACACATTTTTTAGCAAGGGGCCGACACTTAAACCATTTTCATTGCTGATGGCGCCTTGAACTGTTGCCAAAGAAAGTGCGGTGCGTACTCCCGGGAAGTTCGACACTAGCTCAGTTAATTGCTCAAGATCGGAGATTTTAGATTGATTAAACCAATCTCCGTTATCCTTGTTAACTTTTGCCGTGATGATGAATGGCTGAACTTCAGACAGCTGAAAAGTCTGACGACTTTTTTCGTCAAGCTTTAGAAGAGCGTTATCTTTGGGAAGAAACTGCTTAAGGCTGTACTGAGTTGTAAGTTTGGGCAAAGCAAACAAACTTGCCAGGGTTAAAATAATTACGCCAATCAACGATGTGATCGCTAGAGCTTTTTTTGAAATTTTCAAAGGCAGTTGCAACATTCGCTCAGTCCTTTTCCTTTGTTGAAGTCAGATACAATATATCGGACGAATTTTTCCTCTCTGGAATGTGCAGAAAATTGAAGAAAAGATGAACAGATGAACAGAGAGACAGTTAAACATGTGAAGTTATGAATTCGGCAATAAAAGTATAAAAGTTCTTCGATGTTGGACCTTTTTACTGAATGAAAAATGAGAATACATCCGAACGGAAATTCTTGCTTTAGATTTTGGGCGAAGAGCCGTAACGTTAACCCATGACTAAAACGCAAATCACAAAGTCTTTTTTCGTATTTGCTGCTTTTCTGTTTTCGCAGTCGGCATTTTCCTCTGCCACTATCGAATCAGAGTTTGAGCTTGTTCTTCCAAAGCAGTTTCAGCAAAATCTTGTCGAGGAAAAATGGAAATCACTGGTGAATAAGGAATTTCAGGCAAACTGGCAATTTCCTGATCAGATGGTGGAAGCACAGGACGGAGTTCAAGTTCAGCTTAAAGGACTTTCTATTGCACTGAAAACTCAGTTACAAAAGCCGGACCTGGGATCTGAGCAAACTCAGTTAATCCTCCAGTCTAAAGATTTAGCCGCACAAATGACTATTGCTAGTATTTCTGTAGACCAATGGATTGAACGTACTGTTAACGGCATCACGGGCCGTTTTCACCTTCAAGCCTCATGTTCTAATGTCGTTTTAAATATGAAGCCGGGTGCAGGCTCATTTTCTATCGCTGTATCACCGGAAGTGGCTTCTAGCACGGCTAACGGGCGTGTGGAAGATGTGAGCCTAACATGGCGACAGGACGCTTGGAGTGCTCAAGAATTTTCATGTACGGGTGCTGATGGCTTTGATCAAATCGTGAACCAACAAATTTCTCGGATATCAATGGACTCTGCAGCTTTCGTAAATCCTAAGAAGACATTGTTGCTGTCGTACCTGAATGATTATGTTGGTAAGTGGTCTTTTGACCTATCCACTCCGAGAGAATTGGTGAGTGCACGCTCTGATGTCAAAATGAGTATGGTGATTGATAGCTTTAATGATACCCATCCTGACCAAATCACGGCTAAAGGTCGCTTGATTATGAATTTCACCAGGTCCTCTCAAAACACGACGAAGTCGCTGGCTCTTTCAAAAATAGATCCAAAGCTTGCTGCGAGCTCTCAGGCGATGATTCGTCTGCCTGGGGGATTGGCTAAAGAAATCATGACTCAAGCGTATTCTGCAGATTCTTGGGTGCATCAGTTCTATTCTAGCCAGATTTCTGGATTTTCAACGGTCATGAATTCTCGCTTCATGCAATGGTTTGTATGGCCTGAGTTGATGGACTATCCGAAATCCAGCAAGTTTCTTTTCAATGTATACTCGAATAAAGATCCGAAACTGACAGGATCCGGTTTGAAGTATCAAGTGAATTTTAATTTGCTAAGCCAGATGCAGGCTCCTAAGAACGGGAATTATATCCCATTCATGAATTTCGTAGTTCCATTCAATAGCAATGTGACGGTGGGTATTTCTGAAAGCAAAGCCAGTGTAAAGTTTACGAACACCACTATGGATTTGAAATACAGTTGGGATCCTTCTTATGTAAAAAAATATTCGCCTAAGACACGTTTCGCGGCGTCCACGATTGAAGGAAAAATACTTGGCGCGATTTCGGGTAAAACGATGAATGTCGCATTGCCAGCGATTCCGGTGATGGAAGGTGTAACGCTTAAAATTAAAAAAGCGACGTCCCTTTCTAACTCCGACTTGCTATTGCAGTTGGCTCCTTAAAAAGAGCGGCTGACGGATAGTAAGTAAGAATCATTCTTTGAATAAACTCCCAGCGGATTTTCGCTGCTCCCAGCAATGAAGTCCGCTGTGAAGTTCACACTCCACGCATCAAAAAATCTTCGACCTAAGGTCATTTCAAAAAAAGTGCTGTAGTTAAGAGTGTCGTACAGTCCAAGGAGCGAGGCATTCCAAACTTCTTTCCAGGTTAAGCGACCTCCTGCCATCCAGGATCTGCGAAAGACTTCTGTAAGCGAGATATTTGAATCATTTTGTTTTTCAGAATCTAAAAAAGAGTATTGAAGGATGGCGATCAGCATTGCGTCGTTGAAGTTAAACGTTTTTTCAATGCCCAATACATTTTCGTGCAGCCATCCGGGCAAATTGACATAGTCACCATAGTCATCTGTGTAGCTGGTGGCATACTTTAATAGAAAGTCCCACTGGTGGCTAACCAACGTAAATCCACCTTGACGAATTCTCCGCTGTTTCTTGTTCAACGTCACATCGGGATCCACTTGAATAACCGTTTTGGGAGACACCTGGACAATGGTTCCCGTGACCTGAGGTTCGATGATGGGGTATCCACCAGCACCATCAAAACCGGTCAATGAGATATCAAAAATGGAAATCGTCTTTTGTAATCGGAGCGCAATGTTGTTATCCAAAGCATCGTTCAGAGTTTCATTATTCCCCCAGTGATAACGAAGATTTGGAGGTAGTAGCAAGACGAGATTGTTTTCTGGAACTTGGGGGATGAAGACATCACGAGGAAGCCACCGGCTGTTTTCCCCAGGCATGATCGCTTCGCGGGCTTTGGGGATATAAATAAAGTCATAATCAAACCAACTCAGCGATTCGGAGATCATCAACGAAGGGGATCCTAACTTTTTTGAACGAGTGGGATCAAAAATTTGTCGACGGTTCACGACGTCGATTGGGTTGTATCCGTCGGTGACCCCCCAGGTTAGCAGGTGATAGCCCAGAGAAATATTTAAAACGTCCTTGTGAAATTTTATATAGGCCTCGGAGGGCTCGATAAAAACTTGCTCCTCAGAAGATTTATTATCGGGGTTCGCGACTACAACGGGTTTTAGGTAAAAGCGCCAGTGTTCGCCCTGTTTCCATTTCGCCAAGGGATCAATTTCGATTTTGAACAAGCTGGTGTTGGTGTTTTCGCCGTATTCTTCTGGGAAATATTGCTCTGACATTTGGAGGTCGGCTCCAAAGCTCCATTCGGATTCTGCATTGGCAATTGCCTGCCACGTTGTGATAGAAATAAGGAGGACGAGAAATTTCATCGATCCAGTGTAGTCGTATGCACCTTAGACCGTCTGCATGACTTCTAACAGTTTGTGGTGTATCATGGTGAATGAGGGCTAACTATGCAAACATCTGAGACAAGTTATCAAACCGAACATGTATTCTCGATTTCTTCCGAGGAAGAATTGATTTCCTGTTTTCGTGAGCGTGATCAGAAAAAGTTACTTTTGCCTGATAACCTGAGATATCCATTCAATATTCGTTCTTACTTTACCTGGAAAGAACCGTCCGGAGTTTACACATATCTTTTATTTAAAATGCCGAATTGGGATATGCCCCGTGGAGTAGCTTTTAAAAGAACTCACACAGGTGGGGAGCCGACGGGTGGCTTGTGCAACTGGTGTAATGCCTATGGTTCTTCGGAAGATATTGGTCTCTTGTCAGTTGCGATGAATGCCAACGTCAGCAATTCCTATCTGATTTGTCAGGATCTTCGCTGTATTGAAAAGATCGAAGAAAGCGCCATGCTAGCGGGCAAAAACCCCGACAAAAACATCGCGGATCTATTTAACAAGATGTCTAAGCTTTTTGAAAATTTAAGCGGATCAAAAAAAGACTAGCCGTGGGCTTGGCCCCATTTAGCCATCATTTCTAAAACAGAACTTAGGCTTTTTCCCTTCGTGGTCAGTGAGTATTCTACGCGCGGAGGAATTTGATCAAAGACATCACGCTTGATGATTTTGTCGTCTTCAAGCTCGCGCAGTTGTAGAGTAAGCACACGCGCTGAAGGATTTCCAGCCAGTCTCTGTAATTCATTGAAGCGCTTTCTGCCTGAAAGCAGATTAAACAGAATCATGGGTTTCCATTTTCCACCAATCACTTGCATGGTTTTGGTAACCGGGCATGGTGACTGTTTTGTCTTTTTATCGGATTTTGTAACCATTTGAAACTCCAGGTTTTTTTAAGAATCGGTACAGTAACAAAATAGTGCGTACTTACATAATGTTAGTGTCAGGGGTAGTATAGCATAAGTTCACTTGTTGGATCTATATCGGATAGGAGATTTTATGATCGCAATCACAGGGGCAACAGGACATTTGGGTAAATTGGCAGTGGAGGCTCTTTTAAACAAAGGCGCGAAACCTCAAGAGCTGGTGGCTATTGTTAGAAACAAAGAAAAAGCTAAAGACCTTGTTTCAAAAGGAATCATTGTTCGAGAGGCAGACTACGGTAATGTAGATCGTCTGCAAAAGGCATTGGAAGGTGTGGATAAGCTTCTTTTCATTTCTGGAAGTGAAGCAGGTCAACGCGTTCCTCAACACACTAATGTTATCAATGCCGCAAAAAACGCAAAGGTAAAATTTATTGCTTACACAAGTATATTAAAGGCTGACACGAGCAAAATGCTTTTGGCTCAGGAGCATTTGGCGACTGAAAAAATGATTTCTCAATCGGGTATCCCTCATGCGTTCTTAAGAAATAGCTGGTACATCGAAAACTACACAGAGCAATTCGCTAATGTTCTAAAAAGTGGAGTGATCGCAGGTGCAGCTCAAAACGGCAAAGTGAGTGCCGCTACTCGAGCGGACTATGCAGCGGCTGCAGCGGCAGTTGTTTTGGGAGATACCTCTAAAAACGCTGTCTACGAACTTGGCGGGGATTCATTCACCTTATCTGAACTGGCAGCTGTGACTTCGCGACTAAGTGGTAAGACTATTGAATATAAAGATATGCCCACAGGCGAATATGCGAAACTATTGATGAGCTTTGGAGTTCCACAGGGATTTGCTGAAATTCTTGCCGATTCAGACGCTGGGATTGTCAGAGGAGATCTTTATACGGATCGGGACGATCTTAAAAAGCTTTTGGGTCGTAAGCCTTCTTCGCTGGAAGATACAGTGAAGAAAGCTTTGCATTAAAACGAGGGGCTACTTTTTCAGAGTCAGACGAACAGGGCAGTGGTCGGAACCCATAACATCTGGGCAATGGGCTGCTGCCTTTAATCTGTCTGACGCTTCTTTGTTCACCAGGAAGTAATCCAAGCGCCAACCAATGTTCTTTTCACGCACTCCAGGTCGATAGCTCCACCATGTGTAGTGATCCGGGCCTTGCTCAAATTTTCTAAAAGCATCAACCCATTCAAGCTTATCCAGGAACTTTGTCATCCACGCGCGCTCTTCTGGCAGGAAGCCCGCATTTTTCATATTGGTTTTGGGATTACGAAGATCAATTTCTTTGTGAGCGATATTAAAATCACCACAGATCAGGACTTCGCGGCCTTTCTTCCTAAGAGCTTGTAGGCGCTTTTCTGCAGCTGCACAGAATTCCAGTTTAAAAGGTAATCGAGTGTGTTCTCTTTGGCTATTCGGGAAATAGCTGTTCACCACAGTAATCGGGCCGAAATCCGCCTCGATCCAACGACCTTCAGAGTCAAATTTTGGGATTCCCAAACCGATGCGGACATCATCGGGTTCATTCTTTGAATAGATTGCCAGACCCGAGTATCCCGGCTTTTCCGCAAAAGCCCAGGAAGAGTGATATTTTGCCGGATGATAAAATGTTTCATCCTTTTTAATCGCCTCGTCGGTGATTTTAATTTCCTGCAGGCAGACGACGTCTGCTTTTTCTTTTTCAAACCATTCACGGAAGTTCTTTTTATGAACGGAACGAAGACCATTCACGTTCCAGGAAATTAATTTCATTTTTAGACCTCATTAGCCTGACAGCAATGTCAGGTCATTATAGCAAACTTCCGATGACACGGATATAAAGACTTCCTATGATAACTGATATGTTAGTTCAAATCATAATTGCTCTTGGTATAGGTATTGTTGCGGGAGGCCTGGATATTATTCCGATGCTTAAGGACGTAAAGTCCAAGCCTTCGATATATCGCTTCTCTATTTTCTCGGTTTTCTTTCAGTGGGTCATATTGGGGCTGCTGATACCCTTTATTAATTGGGATATACAACCCTGGTTGAAGGGATTCATCGTGGGCTTTTTGGGTATGTTACCCACGATGATCCTGGCTTACGGAAGGGTTCAAAATTTTCCCATGGCGCTTCGTATTCTGGTGCACGGGGGAGTATTAGGAACATTAATTTCTGTTACTTGCGATGTAGTCTTCAAGCTTATCAAATGATCCAGTCCAGCCTTGAGTCATGCCAGCGCGTCCTTTGATAAATGTTTCAAGTTCTTCTGCGGTGTAATCACCCACAACTTCCCAAGTCACAGTCACGCGAGTTTCTGTGGGGCTTTCTTCAGCAAAAAGAACCGTGGTTTGCATCACTGCCGGCCATGTTGGGGCCATGGGATGACGCGATTGGTTTTCTTTTTCGTCGGTGAACTCTTGGGTATAAACCAATTTGTTCGGAGCTGAGACTTCCAGATACTTTGCTCGGCCATACATTTTCAAACCGGTATCGTTTTCCATGCAATAGAATGTCGTTGCGCCGGGCTTAATATCTGCGCGCAAGAACTTCATACTAAAGCCGGTCGGTGCAAGCCATTTTGCAAAGTGTGTTGGATCCGTCCACATCTCAAACATCGTGTTAATCGGAGCTTCAAAAACACGATTGATAACAAATTTTTCTTTGCCCGTGGACTCTTTGTCCAAGAACTCTGCCAAGCGATCCCAAGTGGAGTTTCCACTGGCCTGCTTGATGAATTTTTTTGTCTCTTTCGCGGCTTCAGCATTTGCCAGAGCCATGGTCATGTCCATTTTCGTTTTGCCACCCTTGATTTCCTCGAAGGTCACCGTGACTCTGAAAAGGGGCGGGCGATCTTCGCCGCCACCATGATCATAGACTAAGCGAGAATATTTTTCGACTTCGTGATAGATCGTTTTATTTTCCCAGTCTTTGCCATCAGGTCCATGCATTGTATAGGACCAATGACCGCCGACGCGAAGGTCTTTACTGTGAGTGGTGATAGTGAAACCACGAGGACCCCACCACTGGGCCACTTGTTTAGGATCTGTCCAGGCATCCCAAACAAGTTTAACCGGGGCATCGTACACGCGGGTGAGATATATTTCGTTAGGTTTATTTCTTGCGCCCATTCTTTTTTCCTTTCGATTTCTTTTCTTTGGCAGTAACGGTCTTTAAGTAAGCATCCAGTCGATCAAAACTTTCTTCCCAAAATGTACGGTAGTGCTCCATCCAATCAGCCACATCACGAAGTCCGTCTGCTTTAATTTTGCAGGGACGCCATTGAGCCTCTTTGGTTTTGGTGATCAGTCCCGCTTTTTCAAGAACTTTCAAATGTTTGGTGACGGCCGGAAGGCTCATTTCTTTCAGAAAAGGCTTTGCCAGGTCTGTCACATTTGATTCGCCTTTGGCCAGGTGCGCGAGCATCGCCCGGCGGGTGGGGTCTGCGAGAGCTTGAAATGTCTGACTTAACTGATCCATATTTTACCTATCGGTTAATTAACTTATAGGTTAAGTATACCAGGGTTTGATGGTTTGTCAAAAAGAGGCAATTGCGACGTAATATCCGCTAGATAGGGGTGAAAAAGATTTTCTGCAAAAGGACCGTGTCAGAGGTGGCATTCATCAATTACTGCGGTTATTGTTTATAAATCAAACCCAGGGGTTGCCATGAAAGTTGCATTTTTCAGTGCTCGCAAATACGAAGAAAAGATTTTTCAAGAAGCTCAGAAAGACTCTGAAATCGAGTTTGATTTTTTGGAGGCGAGACTTACTGAAAAAACCGCGCAGCTTGCAAGCGGTTATCAAGGTATCTGTGTTTTCGTTAATGATGTTTTGAACGAAGCAGTTCTAACGGAGCTCCATAAACTGGGCGTTCGCTTTATCGCCCTTCGCTGCGCAGGATTTAACAATGTTCATTTGCCGACGGCTAGAAAGTTGGGACTGCGGGTGGTTCGTGTGCCGGAGTATTCACCTTACGCGGTTGCCGAACATGCGGTGGCTTTATTGCTCACTCTAAATAGAAAGATTCACAAGGCGCACTATCATGTTCGCGAGATGAATTTTTCATTGGAAGGACTGGTCGGTTTTGATCTTCATGGGAAAACTGTGGGTATCATCGGCACCGGAAAAATTGGCCACGTCTTTGCGAAGATTATGAACGGCTTTGGTTGTTCAATTTTAGTTCGTGATATTAAAACGGATCCCGAAATTGCAGCGATCGCAAAATATGTCACTCTTGATGAGCTGCTTGAAAAATCTGATATCATTTCTTTGCACTGCCCGCTGAACGATGCCACCAAACATCTTATTAATGAAAGCGCCTTTGCGAAAATGAAGAGTAATGCCATTTTGATTAATACCGGCCGCGGTGGCTTGATTGATACTCAAGCTTTGATCAAAGCACTGAAAGCTCATCGTATTGGTGGGGCCTGTCTGGATGTTTATGAAGAAGAAGAGGGAGTGTTCTTCACAGATCAATCCAGCGAAGGTATCACAGATGACATCCTTGCTCGCTTAACGACATTTCCAAATGTTATTATGACGTCTCACCAGGCCTTCCTTACTCAAGAGGCCTTAATGAATATTGCCGACACGACTAAAAAGAATTTTGTTTGTTTGATTCATGGAACACGCTGTGAAAACGAGGTCGCGCACATGTCTTAGACGGTTTCGCCGAGGATTTCTCGAATGTGAGACCGAATGTTTGTCGCAAAGTCATGTGTACTATTAACTAACTTCTTTTTCTCTCCGAATAAGAGCCTTGCTTGCTAAATACCAATCAAGTTTTCTTGTGACATCCCCGAAATGAATGTGTCCACCAACCTTGGTGGATTCAGAAGGTAAGCAGTGTTCTTAGTTCATCCCTTCTTCTATATATGAACATTTTAGTGCGAGATGGATGTGAATATGAAAATGAGTCTGAAGGCAAAGTTGTTCGCGCTTTGTATATTTATGGCGGCGATACCAATTGTTGTGGGTGGGGTTGCGTTCTGGGGTATTCAAGGAATTGGCAGATCCTATGAAAAGGTGACGGGCGATGTTCTGGGTAATATCGAAGTCGCCGATAAAATGTACCTTCATTTTCGCTCTATTCGAATCAGTCTAAGAAGTTTGGGGCTGCCGGGCTTGTCGCATGAGCAAGGCTTACAATATGTCAAAGAAGTGACCGACAGTATCGCTGCGTATGAAAAGGCAGATGAAATTTATAGGTCTTATGCCTTTCTGCCAGGCGAGAAAGAAAAATATGAAGAAGTAAATTCGACTTGGGTGGCATTCAAGAGTTTAGGTGCTGATGCATTGAAACTTTATCTTTCTGGAACAAACGAAGATAAGCAGAAATTAATTAATATCTTTCTGGTTGATTGTCCAAAGTACGCGGCAGCTTATGATAAGGCTATTGCGAGTCTTGTTTCATTCCACCATATCAATGGAGAGACTTGGGTTAACGAAGCCCGTAACACCGGCAAAGAAACTAACACCACGGTGTT
Source organism: Bdellovibrio sp. KM01 (assembly GCF_013752535.1). Lineage (NCBI taxonomy): Bacteria > Pseudomonadati > Bdellovibrionota > Bdellovibrionia > Bdellovibrionales > Pseudobdellovibrionaceae > Bdellovibrio > Bdellovibrio sp. KM01. The sequence continues at coordinate 3,682,457 of NZ_CP058348.1, read as the reverse complement.
AGTTACAATTCTATTCGGCGTGATTTTAGGTATGGTCTGCGGAGCTTGGGTTGCCATCTCTTTGGCTAAATCCATCGCTCATGTGTCTGAAGAGATCGCAAATGGTGCAGAGCAAGTGAAGCATGCTTCGGAAAAAATCACGGAATCTTCGCAAGCTTTGTCTTCAGCTTCGTCGCAACAGGCTGCGTCCCTTGAGGAAACAGTGGCTACGATTGAAGAACTGACGGCCATGGTGAAAACAAATTCCGAAAACGCCAAGCAAGCAGCGAACCTTGCTAAGTCCACTCGCGAAAGTGCTGTGCAAGGCGAGCGGGATATCCGTGGCTTAATTACGTCTATTCAAATAATTTCGTCTGATTCTAAAAAGATCGCTGATATTACTTCGGTGATTGATGATATCGCCTTTCAAACGAACTTGCTGGCGCTAAATGCCGCGGTGGAAGCCGCTCGCGCTGGCGAACAAGGGCGAGGGTTCGCGGTGGTTGCCGATGCTGTTAGAAGTTTAGCGCAAAGAAGTGCCGAGTCAGCGAAAAGCATTGCCGCACTTATTAATGAAAGCGTTGAAAGAATTGAAGAGGGCAGCGCGAAGGCGGAAGAAAGCGGTATTGTGTTTTCAGAAATCGTTACTTCCATCAAAAAAATTGCAGATTTAAGTGGAGAAATCTCTACAGCCAGTCAAGAACAAGCTAACGGCATCGTGCAAATGGGTAAAGCCATGAATGATCTGGATCAAGTGACTCAGCAAAATGCCGCGGCCTCTGAAGAAGCAGCTGCATCGGCCCAGCAGCTTGCTGGTCAAGCCCAGCAGCTTCGGGCAAATGTGGATGACTTAGATCGCATTGTAGCTGGACGCGTGGCCGCCCCGGAAGCAGTCGACGAAACTGAGAAGGCCTTGCCACTGAGCCAGCCTGTGAGATTTGCGTCGTAAGATAGATTCCAATAAGTGAATTGCCGTCTGCAGCCATGATCTAGTATAAGCGAGATCATGGCTGTCAAAGTTTCCAGAATTTTTCATGCGGGTTATGTATTCGAAAGCGAAGGTGTGCAAATTGCCTTTGATCCGATTTTCGAGAATCCTTTCAGCCGTAACTGCTATGCATATCCAGCTCTTGAATTTGATTCCGACCGTATTAGGGCGCTGAACCTCGCCGCTGTCTTTACTTCTCATCATCATGATGATCACTGTTCATTCGATAGTCTTAAGCTTCTAAATCGAAATACGCCAATTTACATGTTTTGCGTGCACCCAGTAATATTTGATTGGATCAGACAGTTGGGTTTTAAGAATGTTCACGCTTTAAAGCTGGGGGGATCTGTTCAAGTTGGTCCTTTTGAGGTGAAATCCTTGCCAGCATTGGATGTGGATGTTGACTCAATATTTCAGGTGAATGTGCAGGGTCTGAAAATTTTGAATGTGGTGGATTCATGGGTCGATGAAATAACAATGGATCAGCTTATTCAGGAAAAGCCCTGGGATCTTGTGATGTGGCCCTTTCAAACGATGCGAGAGCTGGAAGTTATCGAGCCCCTGAGGGCGGCGCCTTCTGATAGAAAAGTTCCGCAGGAGTGGTTGGAGCAGCTTCGCCTTCTCGCTCCTAAAAATCTGATTCCCAGCTCTTGTCAGTTTCGCATGGAAGAATGGTCTTGGTATAATCAGGCTTTCTTTCCAATTTCGTATCAGTTGTTTTCTGAACAGGTGGAGCCCGTCTTACCGCAAACAAATATCAATCGTTTGAATCCAGGAATGAGCCTGAAACTTGATGGTTCGGAAATTAAGCCTGCGGAATCTTTGCCTTGGATCAAGGTCATTGGAAATCAGGACGTTGATTATCGTTACGAGCCGGCGCTTGTTCCTCCGGCGACTTCGGTCATTGCGAAGCATTTTTCTCAATTATCACAAGAACAGATGATTCGGGTGATTGCTTATTGTCAGAAGGAATTGCCTTTGAAATACAAGGAAGTGGGTCCGTCCGCTGATGTCTATTTCAACAAGGCGCGGTTCTGGCAGCTTTCTTTATTTGATTTTGATGGAACGGAGAAGATTTTCCGTTACAAATTGAGTGATGACGACATGGAAAGTGTCGAGACAATTCCACAGCCCGCTGAGTGGAAAACAGAAGTTATCGCGACTAAGCTTTATTCCGCTTTAACCACAGGGGAAAGCCTGACTTCACTTTATCTTCGAGTTGAGAAGGCGGTGGATGTTGATGTCGTTGAAGATCCTTTAATTCGTTGTCTGTTTAATTTAGAGTTTGGAACATATCAAAAGGCTCAACTGGATAAAATCCTTCAAAAGGGGAACTGATGTCAGTCATTCAACTTTCACCATTTTCTAAAAAAGTGATCGAAACGATTCTGAAGATTCCCAGTGGGAAGGTCGCAACTTATAAGCAGATTGCAGAGCTGGCAGGTAAGCCTCAGGGGTCTCGTGGTGTTTCTTGGATTCTGCATTCTTGTTCAACCACGTATAAATTGCCATGGCACCGAGTTTTAAACTCCCAAGGTCGCATTTCATTTGAAGTAGGAAGCCGAAATTATCGAGAGCAAAAAAAGAAGCTTGAGAAAGAAGGCGTGGAGTTTAGCGCAGATGTAAAATTGGATCTGCGCAAATTTCAGTGGGGCAAACGCCCGGCAAAATCAAAAAGCCAGGCGTCCAAGCCGAAAATGTTTTCTTAGAATGGACGGCAGCTATCAAGTTCTAGCTTGATGTCTTCTTTGCTGCCGAATTTAGATCTGCATTGGAAGCGACCGTCTTTCGTGATTTGGCTGATTTCCATAACGGCATCTGCAAACCATTGACCACCGTGTTCACATTCCAATGTTTGAATCCAGTAGTGATCTTGAGATCTTTCCTCCGCACGACAGTTCGGTTTTGGATTGTAATTAGAAACGTCTTGATTGCAGATGTTGCCGTAACGAAGGAATGGAGTTGTAGATCCATCCTTGTTAACCCAGCTAGCCGACAATGGTTCGAAGTTAATAAGCACTTCACCTTTTGGTGAGTTGCAACGAAGTACAATGGCAGAAGACCAAGCATTCATGGAAACCAAAGTGACAGCGAAAACTAGAGCGAATTTTTTCATCAGAACCTCCTCTTCGGAAGTCGCATATGACAAAATCTGGGTTCTCCCGTCAACCGTGAAACGTGTAATATCTCGACTTTTATTAGGGAAAACGCGGTGAATCGTATTTGCGTCTTAGTACGAATGAATTACTAGCGCAATAAAAAGGCGAACCCGCGGGGGCTCGCCTTTTCAGTTGGAAGGGGATATTTAATTACGGAAGTTTGAATAGAATCATTTCAGAGTCATCACTTGCTTTGATGTTTGCAGTTGCCACATCGGTAGCCGCAATCGCATCTCCTGTCGCAAGCTTTTCACCATTCACTTCGACGTTGCCTTTGACCACTTGGAGCCACATACGGCGGTCCTCGCCGATATTGAACTCAAGCTCTTCGGATTTTTTCAAGCGCGAGATATACATGTCTGCATCCTGATGAATTCCGATGGTGCCATCGCGACCGTCTGTGGAAATCACATGCACCAATTTTTGCGATGCCAGTTCTTTCTCGAAGGATTTCTGACCGTAACCTGGCTGAACGCCACGTTTGTTGGGCATAATCCAGATTTGGAAGAAATGGGTTTCTTTATCAGACTCATCATTGTATTCCGAGTGAAGAATACCTGTGCCTGCGCTCATGCGTTGCACTTCGCCCGGTTTAATTACTGCCACGTTACCCATAGAATCTCTGTGTTGTAGTCCGCCGGATATTACGTACGAGATAATTTCCATATCGCGGTGTGGATGTGTATCAAAACCCGAGCTTGCAGCAATTCGGTCTTCGTTAATGACACGAAGTGGGCCGAAGTGCATGTGGTCTGGGTCATAGTATTCTGCAAAGGAAAACGTATGACGAGATTTCAACCATCCGTGTTCTGCCAATCCTCTGTCGTTTGATCTTCTTACTGTTAACATACCTTTTTCCTTTCTTATGAGAGGCACTGCCCCTGCAACCAAACCTATTGCTGTCGTTAATGCGCCCAAGATAAATCCGCGGCGCTTGAGGGGTATCTTGAAATTCATGATTGCCTCCCATGAACTAAGTATCGGTGATTTCTGGTTATAAAAAAATTATTAAGAATTAATATACTATATAGATATATTTTATATAGTTGTGAGGGCTCCTGGGAGGTTAATCCCAGGAGTTTCATGTACTTAGCGTGAGTGTTGGTAGCCGCCATAGGTATTGACGGGGGACCAATCTGGCAAAGCACGGGGAGCTTTAGGGGCTAAATCAGAGTATTCTTTTTGAGCCGTTTTAATCTCGCCACCGACCACTGTCATATCCGAGAAGATCTCTTTGATTTGTTCTTCAGGAACAGAGAAGTAGTCTTTGTTCAAAAGTGCAAAGTCGGCAAATTCACCTTCAACGATATCGCCTTTTAAAGTTTCTTCTTTCGAGAACCAAGCAGCACCTTTTGTCATTAGATAAAGGGCTTTTTCACGAGACAGGCGATTGCGATCACTCATGTGTTTAAAGCCACCCACTGTTTTACCACTGACGTGCCAGTATAAAGAAATCCAAGGATTGAATGAAGACACACGAGTTGCATCTGTTCCTGAGCCGACTGGAATACCAAGAGCTAACATATCTGCAATTGGTGGAGCTGTTTCGGCTTTTTTGGCGCCGTATTGTTTAAAGAACTCTTCACCTTGGAAAGCCATGCGATCTTGCACGGAAATACCGCCACCCAATGCTTTGATACGTTGCAAGTTTTTGTATGTCACAGTTTCCGCGTGATCGATGATGAATCTGTCAGGGAAAGGACCGCCTTCTTTTTTGATTTCTTCAACCACATTTAAAACCCGCGCGATGGATTCGTCATAAGTTGCGTGAATGCGGAATATCCATTGGTGTTTAAACAAAAGTTTCAAGATTGGTTTTAGCTCTGATTCCATTTGGGGTGGAAGATCAGGACGTGGCTCCATGAAATCCTCAAAGTCAGCAGCAGAGGCCGTCAGGTTTTCTCCTCCACCCATCAGGTGATAGTGAGAGCCCAAGTGAAGTTCATGTAAGCTTTCCGGGTTTGCAGCAGCAGTCCAGCGTTCATAGTCTTGTAGCTCTTTGCCAGCGACAGGAGCGAACAAATAGAACGGAATGCGCACTGCGAGTTTCTTTTCGTCATTAAGTTCTTTAGCGATGCGGTGATCCTCGGGGAAAAAGAATCCGCCTCCACCAGCGTCAATGACACCGGTTAAGCCAAGACGGCTTAGTTCGTTGAAATAAAGAACAGTGGAATTGCGTTCTTCGGCGCGGTTTGCAAGTTTTGGAGTGGAGGCGAGTGTTTTATAAAGAACCATAGCATTTGGTTTTGCCGTCAACACACCCGTAGGGTTGCCGTTTTTATCAAGTTCGACTTCGCCGCCTGGGAATTTCGTGTCTTTGTTGTATTTAAGTGCTTTCACGCCAGCATCGTTCATGAATGCTTTGGAGTAAAGATACATGACGAACACAGGGCGATCCGGAGAGGCTTCGTTTAATTCTTTGATTGTGGGAAAGCGGTTTTCGATAAATTGATGAGGAGACCAACCGCCGACAACACGAACCCATTGTCCTTCAGGAGTGCGGGCCGCTTGTTCTTTGATCATCTTAAGACCTTCTTTAAGGGATTTTACTCCGTCCCAACGAAGTTCAAGATTGTAGTTAAGGCCTGCGCGAATCGGGTGGTGATGGGTATCGACCAAGCCCGGAATGACAGTGCGACCCTTGGCATCGATCACGTTGGTATTTTCACCTTTTAATTTCATGACTTCGTCATTCGTGCCGACTTTAACGAAGACACCGTTTTTCACAGCAAAGGCTTCCTGGAAGCCGTTCTTGTGAGAAAAGACTTTGGCATTGCGGATGATGAGGTCTGGAGATGATTTCGTTTGAGCTTCAGAGGAAGAGGCATAAGTAAGGGCAGCAGCGGAGCTCATGAGTAGGACTTTCTTAAATTGCTTGGTGATTGAGTTTTTCATGGTGGTGATTCCTTAGATGAAAAAAGCGCCGGGACTTATAGGTCCCAGCGCCAGGGAGAGATTGATTATTTGTGACTTTCTTTAGCGCCTTCTTTTGCGCCGAACATTTCTTTAGCGTAGATGATGCCTAAGCCGTAGCCGCCACCGTGTTCTTTAGCGATACCAGTTGTTGCGTCGTAAGTAGCACCGCGAGCCCAGTCACGTTGAAGTTCAAGAAGATATTGCATCCATGTGATTGGGTGAGCACCGGCCTGAACCATTCTTGTAATAGCCGTATCGTGAGCGACATTGCTAACACCACCAGAAGCGTCAACGACGAAGTAAACGTCGTAACCATCTTCTATAGCTGATAGCACAGGCCCAACCCCACATACTTCAGTCCAAAGTGCAGCGATAACAAGTTTCTTTTTGCCGATTTGTTTAACCTTGTCGGTAACTCGATTATCCTCCCAAGTGTTCATCGTCGTACGATCAATTGGTTTTTGATCCGGGAACACAGCTTGTAGCTCTGGGAAGATGGGACCTGAGAAAGATTTCTCTGCCACTGTTGTTAGGACCGTTGGAACTCCAAATACTTTTGCTGATTTTGCCAGACCCGTGACGTTGTTGCGAAGTTCTTGGATGTCGATGGATCTGGTTGCAAATGCCATCTGTGGCTGGTGGTCGATTAAGATCAAAGTGTGATTCGTTGGTGTTAGTAGCGCTTTAGCTGGTTTGCCGGCTTGTGCTTGAACTGCTGTCAATGCTACCAATGTTGCGAAAATAACTTTAAATGCTTTCATGTTGTTCTCCCCTTGCGGTGTTTTTGTTTTGTTTGTTTTGCGATCTCGTTTCCGTGTATCGCGTTGATGAATTCAATATCGGGCAATTTTCTCTTGAAAAAAATTAATATGATTTTATGATCACAATAAATATAGACTATATAGTTCGGGAGCCTGTTTGTGACGATTGATCAATTAGAAACCCTTGAAATGATTGTGGAAAAGGGAAGTTTTAAGGCTGCGGCCGAACATCTTTATAAAACTCAACCCAGCCTTTCTGTGGCGATTAAGAAGCTTGAAGAAGAATTCGACCTGCAACTTTTTAATCGTGAAGAGTACCGACCAAAGTTAACTCCGGAAGGCTTGGTGTTTTATAACTGGGCCAAGCAGTGTTTGTTTTCGTTTCGTGAGTTGCAAACTGTCGGGCAAGAGCTGGGTTCAAAAAAAGTAGAACCATTTTTGACAGTTGTTTTGGATCCGTTAGTTCGATTTGAAGCTATCGAGGGAGTGTTTCAAGAGACTATTCTTAGCAAACATCCCACTGAAATGACGTTTCGTTCAGAAATTATGAGTGGTGGTTTGAACTCGCTGCTTTCAGGTGACGCAGATTTTTCCATTTCCACTAAATCAGCGGAAAATGAAAATATTGAAAGCGTATTTTTTGATAAAATCGAAATGATTCCGGTCGTTGCCAAATCTTTGGCGAAGAAGTTGCCGAATCTTGCCTATAAATCCTTAAAACAGTTTCCTCAGATCGTGGTGTTACAGCAGGGGGATAAGGCAAATTTACTAAAAAAAGACGGCAAGGGCTTAGTGGCTGATTCCAAGAAAAGCTATGTCACTGATCATGCTTTAAAGCACAGAATGATTATAAATGGTTTTGGCTGGGGCAGCTTACCTTTCAGTGAGGTCGAAAAAGAATTGAGTCGCGGCACTCTGATTCAGATTAAAGATGAACACGTGAAACCTTTTTATCTGGATCTGCACATTATGCGAATGAAGCATAAACCCTTGGGGCCTGTTGCCCGCGCTGTGTGGGAACAACTTCTAAGCAATTGCATGAAGCAAAATCCCAAGAAAAAATAACACCAGATGGTGACACGAATGTCATGTGAGTCTTATCTGCCGTTAGCTTATCATAGGAGTTCCTTTGGAGGACACTATGCCTGCCCGGCAGTACAAAGATTTTTTCCAGAAATATGTTGAAGCATATAATCGCGGTCTTAAAGGTGATCTTGATACGGAATTGATCCAAAGTTTTTTTACAGAGCATTTTCTTGCAGCGGGCCCTGACTCGGTAGAAACAGGATCAAACAATATTACTTTTTCTGCGACTTTGCGTAAGGCTTATTCTTTCTACCAAAAGATCGGAACCCGAGAGATGCATGTTCGCAATCTTATGGTGACACCGATTGATCGTTTTCATGACATGGTAAAAGTCTATTATCGCGCCGACTATACTCCCCAAGGAAAACCAATAAAGTCGATTGATTTTGATGTGACTTATTTTATTCAGCTCAGTGAGCAAGGACCAAAAATTTTTGGCTTCGTCGCTGGGGACGAGATGCAGGCCTATCGTGATGCCGGATTAGTTAGTTGATCTTAAGATCTAATCAAGACACCATAAGAGCTCGGAGGAATTCTAATGGGTAAAAAAATAGCAATTGGTATCTTAGTTATTATCGTCTTGTTTTTGGGATATGTAGCGACTCGTAGCGGCTCCTTTCACTATGAAAACAGCACAGTCATCAATGCCCCCGCGGAAAAAATCTTTCCTTATCTTTCAAATTTCAAGTTGGGCGGGCAATGGAATCCCTATGAGTTGATTGATCCCAACATGAAAAAGACCTATACCGGCGAGGATGGCAAAGTGGGCTCAGCCATGGAGTTCGAAGGCAATAAAGACGCCGGCTCGGGAAAAATGGAAATGTTAGAGATCAAACCCAATGAATTCGTGCAAATGAAACTGACAATGACAGAGCCTATGCATGGCGAACAGCTGATCGACTATAAATTAGTTCCCGAAGGTGCATCGACCAAGTTCACTTGGGCCATGCACGGTGACGGTGGCTTTATGACCAAGCTTATGACGGTTCTGATCGATTGCGAAAAAATGTTCAAAACTCAGATGGACAAGGGATTCGAAAATCTGAAAAAGGTTGTAGAGGCGCCGCCGGGTACCACACCGGCTGTAGAACCCGCGGCCACGCAATCTCCGCAAAACTAAAACCAGCGTTTGTGTTCGATAATAAGGCAGCGATCAGAGACTACTTTGATTCCTGCCTTTTCTGCTCTGGCCTCTGCTTCCGGGTTACTGATTCCCAGTTGTAGCCATAAGACTTCAACGCCGCCGACCTCCAAGACTTCATCAACAACGTCGGGAATACGGTCCGAGCTTCTAAAAACATCCACAAATTTTCTGTATTCTGCGGGCACCTCTTTCAGCGAGGAGTAGATTTTAAATCCATTCGCTTCATGATTCTTGGGATAGGTCCCAACCATTTCCCATCCATGATCGCGCATGTATAACGGGACATAGTGGCTTGCTTTCGTTTGATCGGGGCTTAGGCCGTAAACGGAAAACTTTTTATACTTTTCCAGTAGTGCTTTGATTTCATTGTCTTTAACGTTCATAGGATTTTCCTAGCTTCTTATTTGTGGATCCGGCGGCAATTTCTTTTCTGGCATTCCCGGTTTATCAGGTGTTGCCAGATTCAATAGTTCGAAACCTCGATCAGATTAAAATCAGGATCTCTAAAATAAATTGATTTGATCGTTCCCATTGCGCCTGTGCGTTCAATAGGGCCCTCGATTATTTTAACTCCGAAGCTTTCGATGTGTTTCTTTGCTTCCTCAAGTGGAGTATTTGTTATCAGGCAAAGATCGATAGCTCCCGCAGTTGGTTTGTCTGCTTTGGGTTCAAACTCTTTTCCCACCTGATGCAGATTTATTTTTTGATTTCCAAAGGAGAGCGCTTTGCGATCTCCTTTGAACGTCACGACTTCCATGTTCAGGACTTTCTGATAGAAGTCGCAAGTGGCAGAAATGTCTTTTACTGTAAATACAAGGTGATCGATTCGTTCTATTTTCACAACGAAAACTCCTCAGTTAAGCTTAGTCTAAAACCAGTAGGCTATTATGGTAAAGGTGCGAAAGTAGAACAGTAAGCTTATTGCCTTGGACAGTCATTTCTTGACAAGATTTGACTGTCTTACTCAAATCCTCTTCAGAGGTGATTATGAGATTTCTGTTTGCAGCTTTATTGACACTATCGACAAGTGCGGCCATCGCTTCCGAAAAATTCAATCACATCACCTGTGAATACCAGCAAAATGAAACGGAGTGGGAGTTCTCTGCGGTCGACTATAATCGTGATGGTTTTGAACTCTCTGCCGGGGATTCGGCTGCAAGTGTTGCGGCTTGGACTTCTTCGCGTGAATTAAATACCGGCTATTGCATTGCTTTGGTGGGAACGACAGATGCATCCGCGGTGGAAAGTGTCTTGTATGTTTTTGAAGGAACAGACATCTGGGGAGTTGACCTAAAGACGTGCCAACCTCAAGGCGCAAATATTTCTGTCGTAAAGAAAGAGACGCAGATTACTCCCAGAGGATCTGTCGTGGATATGTCAGTGGAAAATTGGTACGACCAAGGGGCTCCGCTTTTAAGAATGAAGCATTATATTCCCTTGGTATCTGAAAACGATCGTGTGACTGAAATCGCTGTTAAAAAGTGCGAAGAGTTTCGCCCCTAATTTTTTGCTGCTCCCACTAGCTCGTGTTCTGCCATCAATATCTCCGATTTAAGGAATCTGCGCTGAGAGATAGAAAGCTTTAATGCTTTGGACCTTGCATCGAAACGGTGTGTCATGTAATTTCTGGTCAAGGAATTATCAATATGGAAAATACGAACTGTTGTGTCTGCCAAAAACCTAAAGCCAATTTGGAATGTGGTATATGCCATGAGCACGTTTGTAAAAAATGTGCTCAATTCGTCGATGAAGGAACGTTCTCTTTTTATAAAGTGATTCCAGCTCCGCTTAATAAGTCCGTTTTCTGTGGCCCCTGTTATGATCGCGAAATTGCCCCGGCACTTGAGGACTATGAGCAGAAGATGAAAAAAGCCAAAGGCATTAGCATCTTCATGAAGGAAGATTCCAAACTCACGCAGATGTTCAGCCGTAAAGAAAATGCGATTGAAATCAAAGAGTGTGATGACCGTGAAGAGTTGGTGATGCGTCTGGCATTCTTGACTGTGATTGCGGGATTCAATGCTTTGGTTGATGTGGAAATTAAATCAGAAAAAATCAGACCCGGCGGGAAATATCAATATACGAAGTGGAGTGGGAAAGGTATTCCCACTCTGGTCACTTCGAGTAGATTTCTTTAAGCTACTCCGGTGGAGCCGGAGTGTGGATTCACCATTTTACTGTACCGTGATCCAAACCCTACTGATTCCGTAAGATCTTACCAGGCGGTTGAAGGTGTATCCATTATCAGGGTGCATGCGTATACAACCATGCGACGCTGGAGTTCCCAGTTTCGGCCAATTACCTCGTGGAGTTCCATGGAGGGCGTAACCTCCAGTGATAAAGACAGCATAAGGCATGTTGCCTAAGCCATTATAGTCTCCCTCTGGATATTTCGTAGAAGTATATCGGTCATAGATACGACCATCGGGATGTCGATCAAAATTAGGTGTGCCATAACCTTTCATGCCAGTGGAAACCGCCCAGGAGCCGCGTAAACTTCCGTTCACATACAAGTACATGCGCTGAGAACTTTTTACCACCTGAGCCCAGACGGAGCATGCATTGCGGCTGCAACCACCGAAAGGTCCAAGGATGTCATCCATCAATGTATTGATGTGAGCAGGCTTGCCGGTTTCTTGTTCATAGATTTTATCGTACTGATCAAGGATCTGCTCTACATTGGGATCGAAGGGGTCGATATGTTCGAGCATGTTAGGAATGCGGTCATCGTCAATGTATGTGGAAACTTCAGCCTTCGCATAATTCCCCACGAGCAGCATAAGCGAAAGGCTGAAACATGTTACGTGATGGCTTGTTTTCATGTCACACCTCAATTTGTGAGTGGTTGAACTTGCACTCAGTGTACTCTTGGGTACAAAAAATTGAGGTGGACCTGGGCCTTTACGGGACTTCTGTTACGGCTGGAACTACTAAAGTTTCATTCTGCACATTGCGCATGATCACCTCAAATTGGTGTTTCAACAAATCGCTGTCTGAAATTGTGTGGCAGAACAAGAATGTCAAATGAAGGCGTTCCTTGTCGCTAAGTTTGAATAGATCCCACAAACGCGGAAGCGTATCCATCGAGAAGTGTCTTTTCTTGTCAAACACAAGCTTCACGAAAGTTTTCGATACGTGAAGACGGTCAGCACAAAATTGCAAAGAGAACGAGTATTTCTTAGTTTTCTCGGCAACAAATTTTTCTTTTAAAAAATCTCGGTAATCAGGATAACTACCGATGTGAATTGGTTGAATCATACTTAACTCTTTTTGTTTGATTGGGCTGGGAAGGGCGAATGCCTCTCCGGATAGTTCTTGGAACATTGAAAATACCTCTTCGGTTAATCAAAAATAATAATTTCACGGGAAAGAAAAACCGGGGCGTTTAATTTCCCCGGTTTGATGGATTCGCGCTCCCAATTCATCAGTGAATTAGTTACGGTCTTGATCTAGAGCGATTTCCATTCTGTTCACGCCAAGATTTACGCCGAAACCTTTTGCGAACTGGAAGGAAACTTTAAGAGCGATTGTTGGAAGGTCGATACGAGTCGCAGTGATCAAACCAACGCCACCAAGGATTGCGCCTTGAGCTTGAGCTACATAGTATGTGCCAAGGATTGATTCTGGGTTAGAATCGAAAAGAGCGATTTCAGCCGCTTGACCAGTCAATTCCATTTTACCCAATGCGATTTGTGGAGAGAAAGGCTTAGCTTTCATAGTAACAGTTACAGGGTACTCTGCAGTTTGACCTGTTGGAGACATGCAAGCCAAAGTCCCTTTACCATTGTATTCATAGTTGCCAAGGATAACTTTAACGCCCGATGCAGTACCTTTGAAGTTCAAGTTACAAGCCCAAGCTGGAGCTGTGTAAGCGTGAGCTTGAGAAACACCTAAAACCATTGCGATAGCCAAGAATACTTTTTTCATTTTAATCCTCCTTAGGATTGTTTTTGTTATTCGTTAACTTTTCCGCCGCTGCGGTATGGAGCAAGAGATAATCGAGGTGTTTAGGGCTGTCTAGACCCCCATCGGGACATTGTGTCCCGACTTTTAAAAACGGGACAAAGTGTCCCGAATGCTTGCGTTATTAGAGTTTTGTGTCTATATAAGTTCCATGGAAATCACTGTAAAAAAGTTATTAATGCAGGAGCTCGCCAAGCGCCAAACGCGCAATCCCTCCTATTCATTGCGTGCGTTTGCGCGGGATTTGGATATTGGTTCCACAACACTGTCTGATGTGATGGGTGATAGAAGATCTCTCTCTAAAACAAACTTAGAGAAAGTCATGGAGCGTTTATTGGTTTCCCCCTTGGAGAAAGAAATCCTGTGGGCGGAGTACAGACAGGGATCAAAGAAAGTCGAAATCGACGATCGTCTTCTTATGGAGGAAGATACGTTCCGATTGATGTCGGATTGGTACTATGTTGCGATTTTGAATCTTGCAAAGCTTCCCGATAACAAAGCGAATCCTCGATGGATTGCAAAGCGGTTAGGGATAAAAGAGTCTGAGGCGGAACATGCGCTAGAGCGTTTACTCAGGCTGGAACTCCTTAAAAAGAGTCGTAACCGCATGGTGCGAACAGCGAAACCAATCTTTATTAATAGAGATGTGCCGTCAGCTGCAATACGTAAGCACCATACTCAAAATTTACATTTAGCAGAGTATTCACTCCATAATGATCCCGTCGAACGCCGACAGTTTTATTCGATCACAACGGCAGTGAATCCTGAAAAACTTCCTCTAGTTAACGACGTGATTTTAAAGACTCGTAAAAAGATCGAGGATCTGCTAGAAGATGGCCCGTTATCTGAGGTATATACGTTTTCGTTTCAATTGTTTCCGCTCACGAAAGTGGACGGCAGCATGGAGGATCAGAGTGAGTAACCTAAAGAATTCAGTTTTTAAAATCCGCTCTTTGGTGATGATGGCGATCACGATGTCGACAGTTGCAGCGAATGCGCTTGTTGGTGGTGACTTTATCGGTAACGGTGGTGGTATCGCTGAAAAGAACGTTCTTTATGCTTATGAACGTTTAGAACAATACATTGAAGTCTGCCTGACTTCCGATGCTTGTAAGCTTGATTCTCGTCAGCGCCAAATTATTAGCCTCATTGCGAAAGGTCTTCCTCAGGAAGTCAGAAGCCGCATGCTTTACTTCGGATCTGAACAAAAGACTCCAGGTTTCTTTGTTATTGATGGTTTGGTTCGGGTAGCAAAAACGGGAAGCTCTCCAGGTACACCGATCTATATCAACTCCGATCTTCTTTATAGCAAAGCACCGACAGGTGAATACACAGCGGTTTCAATTCCAGAAGCTGTTGCAATCCTGGTTCATGAGTTCGGTCATCACTATGGTGGCTACTCTCATGAAGAGTTGGATTTGTTGGGCGTGCGTGTTTCGATGCTTGTTCAATCTAAGTTGTCAGTAACTCCGCTTTTGCCTTGGAGTAATGATTTCTCGGCGATGGTATTTACGAAAGACGTATATACGGCGACACCGGACGTGATCTTGAACGTGGGTGAGGATTTGATTGATATCTCTAGAGAGATTGAAAACGAAGCTATGTGCTATCGTTTCTCGATCCCGGTTCCTATTTTGCCGATTCCTGATTTGGATCTAGTTAGTAAGAAGCCGGCAGGATCTGTACTTTACAATCTTCACTGGGATAAGTTTGACGAGAGCAATACGAAAATGAAAGTGAAGCTTATCGGAAATATCTCGAATTCTTGCTTGTTCAAAACAAACATCCTGCTTCGTAGCAACGAATATAAGATGTCTATCAGCTTCACGGCGACGAAATTGAACAACAAGTGGAAGTATGATGCGAGTTCCTTGGTGGTCGAGCAGTACCGTGATCCTTGGTATAAAGTGATTCGCCTTCCGTTCCAGCCCATGTCCTGGGGTGAGATGGGCTTTGAGCCCATGGTCAAATTAGATAGATAGATTAAAAAGAAAAGGCCGGGAAAACCCGGCCTTTTTTATTTTTAAATGTGATGGCAGTTTTAGTGCTTTTTAGTCGCCTGAACATAGCCTTCGTAATCAATGTGATTATCGTAAGTTACCGTCTCGTTGATTTCGATGATTCTGTTTGCAACAGTTTGCAAAAGCTCGTGATCATGACAGGTGAAGATCACGGTGCCTTTAAAACGCTGCAGGCCTTCATTTACGGCGGTGATGCTCTCAAGGTCCAAGTGATTGGTTGGACCGTCAAGGATCAGGATATTGGAGCCTTCCAGCATCAATTTCGAGAACATGCAGCGAACTTTCTCGCCCCCGGAAAGAACTGTGGGTTGTTTTAAGGCATCAGAACCCGAGAACAACATCTTGCCCAAGAATCCACGTAGGAAGCTTTCGTCTTTGTCTTCAGAGAACTCGCGAAGCCATTCAACCAGAGAAGCCTCGTTGCCTTGGAAGTACTTGGAGTTGTCCGTAGGGAAGTAACCACGAGTCGTCGTTATACCCCACGTGTAAGTGCCTGAATCCGCCTGCATTTGGCCGGCGATGATTTCCATAAGTAAGGTCTTAGCTAAGTCATTGCGACCCATCAAAGCGACTTTATCGCCTTTTTTAAGGGTGAAGCTAACGTTTTTAAGAACAGTTTCGCCTTCCCAAGTCTTAGTGATGTTATCTACCACTAAAACGTCGTTACCCAATTCACGTTTTACGTCGAAACCGATAAATGGCGATTTACGGGAGGAAGCTGGCAAGTCATTGAACTCAAGCTTTTCCAGTTGTTTCTGACGTGAAGAAGCCTGCGCTGATTTGGAAGCGTTCGCGCTGAAACGCGCGATGAAAGCCTTAAGTTCGTCGGCTTTATCAGCACTTTTCTTGTTCTGATCAGAAAGCATGCGCTGTTTTAGCTCGCTCGCTTGGCGCCAGAAATCATAGTTGCCAGTAAAGGTCGTTACTTTGCCATAGTCGATATCCGCAATGTGCGAACAAACTTTATTCAAGAAGTGACGGTCATGCGAGATTACGATGACAGTGTTGTCGAAGTTTAAAAGAAAATCCTCGAGCCAATTGATCGCATAGATGTCCAAGTGATTCGTCGGCTCATCCAGAAGAAGAATGTCAGGGCGGCCAAAGAGAGCCTGCGCCAAAAGGACTTTTACTTTCTCGCCTGGATTTAGTTCCTTCATTAGCTTGTTATGAAGTTCGTCGCCAATTCCAAGACCCGCCAGCATCACGCCGGCTTCGGATTCAGCCTCCCAGCCGTTAAGCTCGGCAAAAACTGTTTCAAGTTCAGAGGCGCGGTGGCCGTCTTCTTCAGAAAAATCTGGCTTTGCGTAAAGCGCGTCTTTTTCAGTCATGACTTTGTAAAGCTTCTCGTTGCCCATTAGTACGGTTTTAAGAACTTCGTACTCGTCGTATGCGTAGTGATCCTGTTTTAGGATCGACAGACGTAGGTTGCCCGGGATGATGACTTCGCCTGTGTTAGGCTCGATCTCTTTGGAAAGAATCTTTAAAAATGTGGATTTACCGGCGCCATTGGCCCCGATCAGGCCGTAACAGTTGCCTGGAGTGAATTTCACATTTACGTCTTCAAAAAGCTTTTTGCCACCGAAACGGAGGCTGATATTGGATGTGCTGATCATAGGGAACGGTTCTACGCAATAACCTCTCCAATAGCAAGACGGCAGTCGAAACTGCCGCCTGTTATGCCTGTTTTTTCATAGAGGAAACTATTTGCGGGAGGCGAATTTCCCTTTATTGCGGTAGTACTGAGCCCATTGCTGCCAAATTTGCGATTTGGAAGGCTGAGTAACTACTGGAGAAGGCGATGGTTTAGGAGCAGTCACTACTGGGGATGGTGATGGTTTTGGCTGAGTTACTACCGGCGACGGTGCCGGAGTCGGCTGAGTCACAACTGGTGATGGAGCCGGTGAAGGTTGAGTAACCACTGGAGATGGCGCAGGAGATGGTTGGGTTACAACCGGCTCGGAAGCTCCTGCCGTTGTTTTCAAACCGTAAAAGTATTCAGCCAAGTCTACTTCACCTTGAGTGTAGTAGTTTTTATCCAAAATGCGGGCATCAGCACCGATATGGGATGGCAAAGACAAAGTCGCACCCGAGAAACTGGAATCGTCAGCCAATTTCAAAAGCTGAGAAGACCATTTTTCATCATTCGGGTCATAAATTGAAACTGAAGAAGCAGACGCTCCTTGCACAGCGACGGAGTGACCGTACTGACGAGTGAAGCTGCAAGTCTGACGACCGCTGGCCATCGCAGAACATTTAGGAATATAAGATGCAAAAAGAATCGAACCCAAGCTTCCACCCTGCATTTCTGCAAGAAGATTTGCTGGTGTCAGAGATTTTTGTGAGTTTTGGAAACTGAAGCCGCTTGCGCCGCCTGAGAAACCTTGGGCAATTTTTGTGAACGTTTTATTAGCATCATTTACATAGGTCCCGTTGGCAGAGGTCGTTTTCATATCAATACCGAGCATAACAACTGCACCGTAGGAACCTTGTTGGTAAAGGCTTTCCGTGAAGCTTCCTGCGACGATATCTTTTTTGGAATTAAAGATCGATTCCATCACCATAGTAGATGACGTTGGCAAACAAGCCATTGATCCGAACTTAGCTTTTACTGATGATTCCATTTGATCTAAGAGTGGCATGTCTTCAGCTTTACATTCAGTTGAAGAACAAGTGATCCCTGCGTTGGCAATATTGTATGTGAGAACGGTCGCTGCAAATAAAGCAGTTGCTGTAAATTTCATTGGCCCCCCAATGGCAGATACTCAAAGCAAATAAAGGACCATGGGGTCATTTTAGGTTTAAACGAATTAAATGAAGTTCAGCTGTCCAAACCTTAGCAGGTGACTAAAGCATGGACTTTGTTTCCAGTTGCAATTTCTTAGGGCACACGGGGATAATCTAATAATGAAGCAAACTTTCGTGGTTTTAGCCACTGTAGCCCTTATCGCCGTTCTATTTTTCAGTCGTCAGAAGGAACAAAACGTCGATCATTCAGCCGATCCACAACCACCACCGCAGGCCGTGGTTGATGGAACGACTCAGAAAGCTCCAAACCGTAATGTTGCGTCGGCATCGGCTCCTTTAGCGACAGTGGCTAAGGTCACTGCTGTTCCCGTAGAAACGAAAGAACGCGCGCTCTTGGTTGATCTTATTAAGACAACTCGTGCAGCAGAAAATAAATCTGACCTACGCGTGAGAGTCCGAGAGCTTCGTGCCAAATTCAACGCTCTTCCAAATAAGAAACAGGTGCTGTGGGATTACTATAGAGATTTGCAAGGCGCCAACTCCGCTCACTTTGAGAGAGTCGAAGCCTTGGATATGTTAAATGGCCGTGGCGGAGATAAGCAGTTGGCCGAGGTGGCATTGGCAGAATCCTTGGATTATGCGCCAGCAGCGACTGTGACTATGGACAATGCTCGTACTGAGCAAGAGCGAAACATCGCTTCGACAACGGATCAAAGTTATATCCCGGTTATCGTGGCTTATGAAATTTATCTGAATAATTGTGGTAGCTATGCGGGCTGCCAGCAGGGGCTATTAACGGTGATCGCCAATAACCCTAATCACAATATGAGAGCGTCGCTGATCGAGGCGGTGAACAAACGCTTCCCTCAGTCCAAACAAGAGTTCGCTGCGGATCTCGCAAGATATCAACTGAACTAACATAATCCCAGATCGACACATACAAAACGAATCAACCTGAGAAAATGTAGGTAACTTTTAGACAGAATGTTGAGAGTTAGACAGTTAGGGTTGATAATATAAGTATCTGGCACGTCTGTGGGTCCTAGGAATGGGACTGAAAATTATGGAAGGTTTTTGTATGAGCCGCAGCCAGGATAAAAACAGCTTTTTGATTGTTAGTGGTGATCCCACGCGAATCACCGCGATTTCAGATATACTCAACAAACATTTCACCAATTGCTCTGTGTTTCACGGCAGCGACTGGTTTGATACCAAATACAAAATCGACAACGTCCGACCTAAAATCATGTTCGTCGACGAGTATCTTCCTAAGGGTTCAGGCTACGATATTGTCGCCAAAGTACTTAAAGAAAAAAATAATAACGGCATCTTCTTAGTGATGATGTCTTACGTTCCCGATCACGATATGTTTCCACATGAAGTGCAATCCGGACGATTATCATTCCTGTCAGAGCCAAATAGAGAATGGGCTTTGTTGGAAGTTGTCTCTAAAATCGTTGCTCCCAAGCCAGTAAAGGATGGCTCCCAGTACAAGCTTCGCAGTTTGACTGTGGGGGAGACTTTGTTCAAGGAAGGCGACGACACGGAAGTTGTCTATATCGTTAAACACGGAACCTTGAATGCAT
The DNA here is from genome assembly GCF_013752535.1 of Bdellovibrio sp. KM01. Lineage (NCBI taxonomy): Bacteria > Pseudomonadati > Bdellovibrionota > Bdellovibrionia > Bdellovibrionales > Pseudobdellovibrionaceae > Bdellovibrio > Bdellovibrio sp. KM01. The sequence goes on along the minus strand of NZ_CP058348.1, from coordinate 3,663,109 downwards.
TTTCTGAAGCAACGACAGGTGACCGAGTTCGCCTTGGGGAAATCGGACCCGGTGAATTCGTGGGAGAGATGGGGCATTTCAATCACGAACCTCGCTCCGCCACCGTGGAAGCCGTCACTGAGGTAGAGTTAATTGAAATCCCTATGTCAGCTCTCGAGAGTGTGATTTTCTCCAAACCCGCCTGGGCTAAGGCCCTTGTGAAAACGCTCGCGCTTCGCCTGAAAAGAGCCAATAAAGCTTTGACGGGCTAACCACGAAACAGTGTGCAATGTCATATTGACGGAAACCTCCACGGATTCTGATTCTTAAGAACAGATTCAAGATGGAGGTTTTTTATTATGGCATCCAATATGTTTAATTGGGTTGAGCTGGCTGCAAATGATATTTCACGCGCAATGACTTTCTATGAAAAGTCATTTGATCTAAAATTCAAAATGGAAGAAATGGGACCGCTGAAGCTTGCGTTTTTTCCTTCAGGAAATATGAAAGAATACGGCGCCTCGGGTGCTCTGGTTAAGGGACCGGGATATAAACCTTCGCACGAAGGAACTCTGCCCTATATTCCCGTGCCGGATATTGAAGCTGCACTAAAAAAAGTAAGCGATAATGGCGGCAAGATTCTTTCAGGGAAAAAATCAATCGGTCAATACGGTAACATCGGAATTTTTGAAGACACCGAAGGGAACCGTGTAGGTCTTCATTCAATGTAGGAGTCATCAGCATGAATAAACGTCAGCTTGGAAAAACCGGAATTGAAGTAGCTCCGTTGTGCTTTGGAGGAAATGTTTTTGGTTGGACGATCGATCAAAAAACTTCTTTCCAATTGTTGGACGGATTTGTTGAGTCGGGGTTCAATTTTGTCGATACCGCTGACGTTTACTCGCGCTGGGTCCCTGGGAATAAAGGTGGGGAATCAGAAACCATTATTGGCAACTGGATGAAGGAGCGCAAGATTCGCGATAAAGTCGTCATTGCCACGAAAGTGGGAATGGAGCTTGCTCCCGAAAAAAAAGGCTTGAAAGCCGCATATATCAAACAAGCCGTGGAAGATTCTTTAAAGCGTTTGCAGACAGACTATATCGATCTGTATCAATCCCACACGGATGATATGGAAACTCCCATCGAGGAAACCCTGGCAGCATTCGATGCCTTAGTGAAAGAGGGGAAAGTTCGTGCCATCGGTGCTTCGAACTTTAGCGCAAAACGGCTCAAAGAAAGTCTGCACATTTCGGAACAACAAGACTTTGTGTCGTACGTGACCTTGCAACCTAAATACAATCTGCATGATCGGGAATCTTTTGAAAAAGAACTTGAGCCACTTTGTCTTAATAAAGAGGTGGGTGTTATTCCCTATTATTCTTTGGCGAGCGGATTTTTGACGGGCAAGTACCGCTCTAAAGACGATGTAAAACAAAGTGCACGGGGAGAAAAGGCCACCAGCTATCTAGATCAGCGTGGGCTCAAAATTTTGGGCGCCTTGGATGATATTTCCTTGGATCACCAGGTGAAACCCGCGAGTATCGCACTGGCCTGGTTGATGCAAAGACCAAGTATCACCGCTCCGATTGCGAGCGCGACCTCACTTGAGCAATTGAAAGACTTAACTAAGGCCGCTCAGATAAAATTGGCGACGGTGGAAGTCGAAAAGCTGGATTTTGAGAGTCGCTATTGATCCTGTCCGAGATTCCTTCAGGGATCTGCTTCTGCAAGGGAAATAATCCATTTTAACGCAGGAATCTTGGTTGCAAAGAAGGGCTGTTTTCAAGGAAAGTAGCCCTATGCTTCAGGACCCTGTTTCCCCCGTACAAACTATCGATCAAAACCGTTTGGAACAAACGCTGCAAACCTCGTTTGGTCTTTCGCAGTTTCGTATCGGGCAAAAGGAAATCATCACCGGCATTCTTTCTGGGAAAGATGTGCTCGCAGTTTTGCCGACGGGCGGTGGTAAGTCCCTGTGCTTTCAATTTCCAGCAGTATATGCAAACAAGCTGGTAATCGTTATTTCTCCGTTGATCGCTTTGATGAAAGATCAAGTTATGTCCCTGCAAAGAAAAGGCATCCCGGCGGGTTGTTTGTATGCGGGACAAACGGATGCAGAGAAGCGTCAGATTTTTCAGGACATCGAAAAAGGCGGAACGTATTTACTTTATCTATCTCCTGAACGTGTTCAAAAAGAAGGCTTTCAGCGTTGGATTCAAAATCGCGCCATCGCTTTGTTTGCGATTGATGAAGCTCACTGTGTATCGCAGTGGGGTCACGATTTCCGTGAAGAGTACAGTCAGCTTGAAATCTTAAAAAGATTACGTCCCGATATTCCGGTATTGGCATTGACCGCTTCCGCGACACCAACGGTTCTTGCGGATATCTCGATTAATTTAAAACTAAAAAGCCCTGAACGTCGTGTTCACGGATTCTATCGTTCTAATCTTTACTACCAAGTCGAATTCTGCGCGGACGAGGAGGCAAAGGCTGCTTTATTGATGCAATCAATTCAGCAAACCCCTGAAGGCCGCATCATAATTTACTGCGGAACTCGTAAGGTGACGGAAGAACTTGCCGGACAATTGCAACGTCGTTTGGATAAAGTTGGCTATTACCACGCGGGTCTTTCCACCGCGGAACGTACAGAAACACAAGAGTCCTATGAGCGTGGGGACTTAAGAATTCTGGTTGCCACCAATGCTTTTGGTATGGGAATCGATCAGCCCGACGTGCGCCTGGTGGTGCACTATCAAATGCCTGCGACGATTGATTCTTTATATCAAGAGATGGGTCGTGCGGGCCGTGATGGTTTGGATTCAACCTGTTTGATGCTTTATTCGAAAAAAGATAAAGGTCTGCAAACTTATTTCATCACAAGTTCTGAAGCACCCAAGGAAATCAAAAATTCTCGCTGGAGAAATTTGGATGCCTTGGTCAATTACGCTGAAGGCGGTGAATGCCGTCATGCCGAAATTCTTACTTACTACAAAGACGCCCAACGGATCGAACGTTGTGGTCACTGTGATACATGTCTACCGCAATCCGAGCGCAAGGTCGTAAGACCAGTGGCAGCCCTGAAAGCTCCTGCAAAAACCAAAACCCGTTCAAAAGTGTCAAAGACCACAGTCGACATGGATGGGGTGGTATTTGATGAGGCACAAGAGGCACGCTTCCAACTTTTAAAAAAATGGCGCAAAGAAAAGGCCAAAGAGCTCGATGTCCCTGCGTTCGTTGTCTTTGGCGATTTGACACTGAAGCATTTAGCAGTCCAAAACCCACAAAGTCTGGATGAACTTAAAAATGTCCATGGCATCGGCGAGGCAAAGCTGGCAAAATTTGGTTGGGACATTATGGCGGAGCTGGGTCAGTAATATTTCCGTCAAAATCTTCCGGAGGCATTCATGCGAGTTGCTATTGCCGGAGCCAGTGGATTCATTGGCAAAGCTCTGGTTGCACATTTAAAGGGAACATATTCGATCGTGGGCTTAAGCCGCTCACAGCACTCGCATTCTGAAGAGCATTCTTCCTGCGAGTGGCGTAATTGCGACCTTTTTAGTCTGCTGGATGCGGAAAAGGCATTAGACGGTGCGGAAATTGCGGTTTATCTGGTGCACTCGATGCAACCATCAGCTCATTTATCGCAAGGATCCTTTGAAGATTTCGATTTGATCGTCGCGGATAATTTTCTTAGAGCCGCTCAAAAGAACAAAGTTAAGAAAATCATATATGTCGGTGGCTTGGTTCCTGACGACAGTAAAAACTTGTCGGCACATCTGCAAAGTCGTCGCGAAGTGGAAAGTGTTTTTTTAAACAGCGATATTCCAACCACGATTCTTCGCGCGGCTTTGATCATTGGTTCTGATGGATCGTCCTTTCAGATCATGACTCGTCTGGTGCAAAGACTGCCCGTGATGGTTTGTCCTCAGTGGACTTCGACCGCGAGCCAACCGGTAGCTTTAGATGATGTGCTTAAAAGTATCCGCTTCTGCATGGAAAGCTCCGCAACCGATAATAAGATTTATGATTTAGGTGGTCCGGACATCTTAAGCTATAGTGAAATGATGTTAAGAGTTGCGGACCAAATGGGATTACGACGAGCTCTTTGGAAGGTTCCGTTTTTAACACCGCATTTGTCGGCTCTGTGGGTTCGCTTGGTTACGAGCGCTCCTAAAAACTTGATCAATCCCTTGATTGAAAGTTTGCGCAATCCCCTGTTGGTGCGTGCAGATCACCGTTTGGAAATTCCGGGTCATCATTTCATGGGAATCGACGAAGCCTTAAAGCTTGCCATTGAGAACTATTCGGGCGCGAGTAAGCCCCATGCTTTTCATGCCGCGCGGGATGCGAAACATGAAGTTCGCTCGGTGCAAAGACTGCCTTTGCCACCGGGTTGGACCGCCAGGGATGTGGCTCTGGAGTACATGGCCTATTTGCCGGTCATGCGGCCGCGGGTGATGAAAGTGGAAGTTAAAGACCGCTGGGTTTATTTCTGTAATCGCTTTCCTTACATTCGTCTTTTGGTTTTGGAGTATTCTCCGGATCGCAGCTGGGGACATCGCGAGCTTTTCTATGTTCGTGGCGGGCTTTTTTCTAAAAAGAGCGGCCGTGGGCGCCTTGAATTTCGTGAAGTTTTGGGTGGGACCGCGTGTCTGGCGGCGATCCATGATTTCAGGCCAAGACTACCCTGGTACTTTTATAAGGTGACGCAGGCCTATGTTCATCTGTGGGTGATGAATCAATTTGCACGGCATCTTGCACGTCCGCTTGTCCAGAAGCCTAAGTTAGGGTAAATATTTGGTCATGAAAAAGATCATTTTGACGGGCGATCGCCCCACAGGCCCTTTACATCTTGGACACTATGTTGGCTCTTTGCAAAATCGCGTGAAATTGCAATCCGAATACAATCAATACGTTTTAATCGCGGATGCGCAAGCATTGACGGATTACTATGAAAACCCAGAGCACGTTCGTAAGAATGTTGAGCAGGTTGCACTTGATTACCTGGCGGTGGGTATTGATCCCAAACAAAGCACGATCTTTATTCAATCACAAATTCCAGAGCTTTTTGAACTGACGTTCTATTTTATGAACTTGGTGACTGTTGCTCGCTTGGAAAGAAATCCCACATTGAAAGATGAAATCCGTCAAAAAAACATGAAGGATTCAATCCCTGCGGGTTTCTTTACGTACCCGGTTTCTCAAGCGGCAGACATCTTGGCTTTTAAAGCTGACTTGGTTCCAGTGGGTGAAGACCAACAGCCGATGATCGAGCAAACAAACGAGATCGCGCGCAGATTTAATCATCTGTATAAGACTGAAGTTTTCCACGATACAAAAGCAATGGTGGGTACAACGGGCCGCCTGACTGGTATCGATGGTAAAGCGAAAATGTCCAAGTCTTTGGGTAACGCGATTTACTTGGGTGATACTCCCAATGAACTAAAGAAAAAAGTAAATGCGATGTACACGGATCCAAATCACTTAAAAGTGGAAGATCCAGGCACAGTTGAAGGTCACGTTCCATTTATATTCCTTGATATTTTCGATCCAAACCAAGCAGAAGTCGAAGCTTTGAAAGAACACTACCGTCGTGGTGGTTTGGGTGATGGCGTTCTTAAAAAGCGTGTTCTGGAGATTTTAGAAGCCAAAATTGCTCCTATGCGCCAACGTCGCGAAGAGTATGCAAAAGACATGGGTTATGTGCGCGAAATCTTGCGTACTGGCACAGATGCCGCTCGCACTGTTGCAGCACAAACTCTTTCTGATGTTAAAAAGGCGATGGGTATTGTGTACTAAAGGGGACGACCTGCAAAGGAGCCCCTTATGGCTAAACTCGCTCGCGATGTCATGTCCAATAATGTAATCACAGTTTCGGTCGGAACAACTCTGGCTGATGCAAGACAGGTGATGGAGCGAAATCAAATTCGTCACCTCCCTGTCATTGATCCGGACGAACAAATTGTTGGCGTCCTGTCTCAACGAGATCTTCTTAAAAACGCAAATTCTTACCATTCCCGAGTCGAAGACTTTATGTCTCGTCCTGTCGTGTGGATGGCCCATGATTTGCCTTTGCATTCCGCGATCGAAAAAATGCTGGATTTGAAAATCAGTTCGATATTAGTTGGGGATGAACAGAACCAATTGATCGGCATCGTAACAACTGATGACTTATTGCGATTGCTGGCGCAGAGTTTAGATAAAGTTCCAAGAAAACAGACGCTTTCGACCTTGTTTGATATCGAAAGCTTAGACGAGATCGCCTATAAGATCTCCCAGACGGGAATATAGATGAGGTTTTTGGGCCTGACGTTAGTTACGATAGTTGCGGTACAACATTTTATCTTCATGTATTTGGAGATGTATTTGTGGACTCAGCCAACAGGCCTGAAGGTTTTCAGAAATACTTTCGAAAAAGCCCAAACTACGGCCGTTCTGGCTGCCAACCAGGGTTTATATAATGGATTCTTGGGTGCCGGCCTGCTTTGGGGTTTATTCCAATCCAACGAAGCCTTTGCCTATCAGATCAAAATGTTTTTCCTGGTCTGCGTGATTAT